>JAPCJK010000028.1 GCA_027886975.1 Nitrososphaerota archaeon | reverse complement strand
GCCCCCGCCTGCGCTTCTCCACCTTCCCGAGGCGTGGTCGTCGGACCACACCACGCTCTTGTGAGCACAAGGCTCTACCTCAGACCGAGGGGCAGCCCGGAATATTCCCCGACCTCGCGCGTGTTCGGCGTCGACTCGGACTGCACCCTTCGCCTTTGGCAGGGCCAACAGCGAGAGAGCTGAACGAGTAATGGTTTGGGAGGCTGTTATCCTAGCTTGACTCCTGTTGCTGACAAACAACAGATTTTCTGTTGACCATCATATCATGCATGCGAAAACCGGGTGGCTCGACTACCCCTGCGGAAATAGATGACAGAAGTTTTGTGTGCAAATATGACCTTCAGGTGTAATGACGTGCATCCCAAGGAAGAAATCTGGACTGCGCCATACCATGGGCGTGACTGAATCCGCGGTTCACAGGTCGATGAAGACGATAGTCCGCGCCGAGCTTGAGCAAGAACGATACGCCGTCGTTGAAGAACCCCTCTACCCTCCAGGAAGGAAAGCCTATTGGCGTTCTTACAGGCCTGACCTACTCGGGTACAGGTCGGAGGTTGGCGTGGAGGAGCTGGTCCTCGTCGAGTGCGAAACGCGACCGAACATGAGGCGCCTGGGGGCGAAGAATCACTCTAGCGTCTGGTTTCAGCCGTACCTGTTCAGGCGTGGGTCGATCAGGAGGATCCTTGCCGTCCCTCAGGGGAGGCTGCGGGCGGTCGATATGAGCATCAGGGACGAATGGGAGGTCTGGGTGGTCGGAGAGAAATCGGCGATGGAGAAGTTCCCGACGGTCAACTAGCAAGAAAAAAATCCCAGCAAAGTCCTTTATACCGGTCGCGGCTTGATATCTTCACTCGTCCGACCAGGAAAAGGATGGATTCGCGGAGAAGAAGAGGTGCCGGGGAAAGCCTTGGCGCTTGGTACCAATCCGCGAGCGGGATGGTGGCGCGTAGAGACGGGGCAACCCGGACTTCACAAAGGCCAAACCGAGGGCAAACCGGGGCGGCGGCAATGAAGGAACGCTACGAGGCCGCTGCCGGAGGAAAGCCACATCCCTCCTGAGAGTCGGGCGAGGCAATCAAAATATCACCTAGGTATCACCCCGAAGCGGGCGGTTTTGGAAGTGCTATTCAAGAACAGAGAAGAGGCAGGTAGGAAGCTTGCGGATGCGCTAAAGGAGTTCAAAGGAAAAGATGTCGTTGTGCTTGGGATTCCAAGGGGCGGGGTCGTCGTGGCAAACGAGGTGGCGAAAGCCCTGGGGGCCCCACTTGATGTCGTTGTGACTAGGAAGATCGAAGCGCCGGGGGAACCGGAGTATGCGCTCGGAGCGGTGACCCAGGAAGGGGAGGTAATCATGGACAGGCAGGCCGCAGAGTCTCTCGGGGCCAGCCCTGCCTACCTCGACGACCAAGTCAGGAAGAAGAGGGAGGAGGTCAAGGAGAGGATGAAGAGTCTGAGAGGGGACAAACCGTATCCGAAGCTTGAGGGGAAGGTGGTAGTGATTGTTGACGACGGGATTGCAACGGGGAGTTCGGTGAGCGCGGCAGTGATGTCGGTGAAGAAGAGGGAGCCGAAGGAAGTAGTCGTGGCAGTTCCGGTGGCCCCTGCAGACGCCGTGCAAATGCTTACCGAAGAGGGGGCGAGAGTGATTTGTCTGGAAACTCCTGGGCCATTCCTTGCCATCGGAGAGTTTTACGGGGATTTTGACCAGGTGGAGGACATGGAAGTCAAACGGATTCTCGACGAAAGCTCGTCGGGGAAGCGCTGAGCTTCGGCCCCTTTAATACCACAACTCACTCCGGGCTGAACAATTGGACGTCCGGAGGTTCAAGGCAGACCTCTACAACTTGGCCACTAGGGCCTGCGTCGGCGACGACCAGGAGGTCCGCTTGAAGGTGTTTGGGGTGGCTGACATACTTGTGAATCTCTACAGGAAAAACCTTGTGAAGATCAACCATTCTGCACTAGAGCTTGTCTGCGCAAGGAGTTTGATCAAGCAGGGGTACGAGATGAAGGTGGAGCACAGGCTGGACAAGACCCTCGTCTGTGATGTTATCGGGGAGAGAGGAGATGGGGCGCTAATTGTTGAAATCGAGACAGGGTTCATTCCTCCCGAGGCGGCTCTGGAGCCTTCTGCCTATGCCAGAAGCAGGATTGCGAGCAAGATTGCAAGGTACAGCCGGTTCGCGGGAAAGTTTGCCATTGGTACCACACCGACCTACGTTCTGGACCTGCCGGAATTCTTCGTGAAGCCTCCGAGGGCGCGGAGCATGAACGAGGCGGCGAGGATCAAGGAGCTGACAGATGTGCGCTACAACAAGCCCCGAATTTCGATCTTTGAGCTGATGCAGGCGAGACTCCACATGGTCTTTCTCATAGATGTTGATTCGGCCAACACCCACGAGCTGGACCCAGAGACCTATGTCAGAAAGGCGTCCGCGTTCTTGGACTGGCACAGGGGCACAATAGGTTCTGGGCCGAGCTCCGTCGACAGCGGGTTCAATATTTCAGCAGGGGTTTCCTGATGTCAAAGCCGGTCGGAGGGAGAGCCGCGCTCGCGGAAGCGCTATTCCGGATAGGGGCCCTTCGGTTCGGGAAGTTCACATTGGCGAGTGGGAGGACGAGCCCCTACTACCTCGACTTGAGGGTGGTTCCGAGCGACCCGCAGGCCTACAAGCTGGAAATCGCCGCCTACGAAGCGGTCACGAAAGAGATAGGAGAGAGCAGCTTCGACGTGGTGGCAGGGGTCGCGACTGCTGGCGTGACCATATCTTCGCCCCTCGCCTACATCCTCGGAAAGCCGATGGTGTACGTCAGGAGGGATGAGAAGGGGCATGGACTCGGGAAACTCGTCGAGGGGGCTGTCCGCCCGGGGTGGCGTGCCATCGTTGTTGACGACCTTGTGACAACGGGAGGCAGCATGGTGTCTGCGGTCGAGGCGCTCAGAAAGGCTGGGTGCGTCGTCAAAGACTCGGTCGTGCTGGTGGACCGGCTTGAGGGAGGGAAGGCCAACTTGGCGGCCGCAGGGGTCAAGCTCAACTCGTTCACCGACGTCAAGGATCTTGTGGATACATTGTATCGAGGGAAGAAGGTGACGAAGGGGGACTACGAGGCGGTCCTCAAGCAGATGGGGGGAGATGGCCTTTGAGCGTGGATGCAATCGCCGTGAAAATGGCGGGTTTGCAGCTTTCCAACCCCACCATGCTCGCATCGGGAGTCCATGGAAGCTCCCTTGCGAAGGTGCTCGAGGCCCTGAGAGTCGGGGCAGGAGGCGCAGTTACCAAATCCATCGGCCCAGTGCCTAGGGAGGGGTACGCGGAACCGACCCTTGTCGAAGTGGAGGGAGGGATGGTGAACGCTGCTGGACTCCCCAACCCAGGGGCCGAGAGGTTTTCAGAGCAGCTGGCGCAAGTAAAGGGTCGCGGACTCCCGATCTTCGTATCAATATTCGGCGGTGACGAGAAGGAGTTTGCGCAAGTCGTGAAGACCCTGGACGGGAATGATTTCGTCGCCTATGAGCTGAACCTCAGCTGCCCGCACGTCTCCGGGGTGGGGACTGAGATAGGTCACTTTCCTGAAGAGGTGAGCAAGGTGACGAAGGCGGTGACGGTGTCGACGAAGAAGCCAGTCTTCGCGAAACTCTCACCCAATACAGATAGGCTCATCGAAGTCGCCCAGGCAGCCGTGGATGCGGGTGCAGACGGACTCACGGCGATAAACACGATCAAGGCATTTCCAATTAGTGTCGAGACGGGAAGGCCTGCCCTCTCGAACGGATTCGGAGGGCTATCGGGAGCGGCAATCAGGCCGGTGGCTCTGCGCTGCGTCTATGAGCTCAGGGAGAAGTTCGATGTCCCGATAATTGGGTGTGGAGGGGTCGCGACATGGGAGGACGCAGTTCAATTCTTCTTGGCGGGGGCGAGCGCTGTGCAGTTGGGGACTGCGACCGTCAAGAAATTCGAGATATTCAACGACCTCAACTTGGGGGTGATTTCCTACATGGAGAGGAAAGGAGTAGCGAGGCTGGACGACTTGGTCGGAAGAGCACATGGAGGAGGAATCAGATGAAGTTCAAAGATAGAATTCTTCAATCGGCCGCAGTCAAAGGGAGCAGGGTCGTCCTCGCCCTCGATTTCTCTGACCCCTACGAGCAAAGGCTGGCCAGGGCTGAGCGGGTCCTGAATGCTGCAAAGGGAGGGGTGGCAGCTGTGAAGGTCAACCATCATCTTCTCCTGCCGTACGGACTTAGAGGGATAGGGAGCCTGATCGAAACTTGCAGACGAGAGGAGCTCCCACTAATCGCCGACCTCAAGATGAATGATATCGAGTCGACCAACCTGAACATCGTCGATTCGCTCTTGGCGTTCGGGTTCGATGCAGTAATCGCCAATCCATTCGTCGGATTGGAGGAAGGCCTCGGCAAAGTTGTGGAGAGGGTGCATTCTGGAGACGGCGGGATAATTTTCCTCGTCTACATGAGCCACAGAGGAGCCACTGAAGGGTATTCGCTCCGGGTCGAAGGCGGGGAAACTATGTACCGTTTGTTTGCGAGGAGAGCCAAGGAATGGGGCGCCGATGGTGTGGTCGTTTCAGCCAAGTCCCCGGACAAGATTGCTGAGACAAGGGAGATAGTTGGGAAGGATTGTCTCATCTTCTCCCCTGGCATCGGAGCCCAGGGCGGAGACCTCAGGACGGATGTTGCTTCAAAGGCAGATTTCATCATCGTAGGAAGGTCGGTCACAGAGGCCCAGGATCCTTTGAAAGTTCTCAAAGAGCTGAACGGAAAGTAGCCAAACGCAGGCCTTATCGCCTCTTCGTGTAATGGGCCCAGATTCTCTTTTGCTGCATGAAGACGAAGTCCTTCTCTGCGGGGGAAAGCCTCGGGTCGGTGCGGCTCCTGTTGTTCCGCTTTGGTCCCTGCGGGAGATCGTCATCACAGAAGTAACCACCTCCGGGGAAACCAGTGTCGCGCCGGACTATGATTGCGGCGAAGCCTGGCTCCCCCCGTTCATACTCCTGCTGGTCTATCTGACCTATGGCTTGGGTCAGGGCGCGCCCTCTTGAAAGGTGGTACTTTTTCATCAGCTCGCCGTAGGTGACCTTGGACTTGGCGCGGGCAGCCCTGAGCAGGTCAGTCCTCATTTTTGCCAGCTTCGACAAAGCGTCATCACGTGCGAACAGATTCAACGTTCTGACTGGGTTCTTTCCCAAGGCAATAGCGGCGAATCAGTTCTTCGATTCGCCTAGACAGCTCGTCTCTGATCTCCCTGAGTTCGTCCATCGTCTTGCCGGTCGCGCCGGGAAGGGGCCAATCCTCCCCTTTCTCCTCGGCGCCGATTGGGCAGCGGTCCAGGCAACCGAAAGTCACTACCCTCGAGGCCGAACTGACCAATTCCGGGGTAACTACTCTGGGCGTACGCTCAGTCATGGTTATCCCGACCTCACTGAGCAGGCTTCGGACATTCGGGTTGACGGCAGAGGCAGGACTCACCCCAGCGCTTTCGGCGCGCCAACCCACTGGTGCCTTCGAATTGAAGAGTTCCTCGGAGAGGACGCTCCTGAACGTGTTCTCGACGCAGACGAACAATATTGTCTTCATTGCAAGCCCGCCATTACCTCGGCCAAGAGCAATGCGATGCCTAGGACTCCAAGTTCTTCGCGACGCGGAACTGGTCGCCGACGATGGACCGCATGTTGAGAAGGCCCAACGGGCGGCCGTTGTCGGTCACGAACAGGGTGCGAATCCTGTACTTCGCCATCAGCTTGACTCCGTCTGAAAGCGGGGTGTCGGCCTCCACTGAAATCATGGGCGTGGTCATTATCTTCCTTACGGGGATGCTCGACGCGAAAAGGTCGTCTGCGGCGATCCTGTAAAGGACGTCCCGTTCCGTAAGGATGCCCTTGGGCTCTCCGTTGATGAGCACGAGGATGTTCCCCGCCCCTTTTTCCCGCATCATCTGCGCGGCCTTGAGGACCGACTCATTGGCGTCGATCATCAGGGGGTCGGTCTTGACGAAGTTCCTGACCATCGGCACCTTGGCCTCCGACGCCTCGATCCAGAAGGTGAGCGAATAGTGGCAATTGGGGCACTCGTCGGGGGTCTTTTCGCCCTCGAAAATATTGCCGCAGCGATAGCACTCCCACCTCGTCATTATTCGCTGAAGTGGAGGTCCGTGGTATATTAAGAAAGTGCGGGTTGATGGGCAGGCGTGGTCTGCTGCGGGACAGGCTGTTCCCTTGGACCCAAAGCGATCAACGCCCTAGCTTTCTTCTGACACATAGCTGCGGTATCCGTGTAAATCTTCCAGGGAGAGTAGCTCTCCTCGACCTTCGCCAAAAGGAGGAGGATTTCAGCGGCTTGGAGGTAATGGGTGATTGCCGTTTCGGAGTTTCCAACCTTCTCGTCTGCGGCAGCGTCTGCGATAAGCTGTTCAGAGTACCACCGGAGCTTTTGGGCCCTGGTCATCGGAGGTTTGGGTGCAGCCTGCATGCTCTTAGCGACTGATCAAGCCGGAGAAAAAGACGAGCGTGTCGAATTTCTTAGACGAATATGAGAATCATGCGGCGGCGGCCTCAGCGCTTGTCTTTGTTTGCGAGTTTTCCCGTCTCGAACTGTTTCTCTTCGGTGGAGCCCTTCATCGCGAGGGTTGATGCTGAATGAGCGCTCACCACCGACGCCACATCGTCGAAGTAACCAGTTCCGACGAATGTTTGGTGCTTGACCGCGGCGTATCCTTCCTGTTCGTCCATGAACTCCTCCCTTTGGAGTTTGACGTAGGCACTCATTCCGTCGGTCACGTATCCCTTCGCAAGTGAGAACATGGAGTGGTTGAGCGCGTGGAAGCCTGCCAATGTGATGAATTGGAACCTGTACCCCATCGATGCCAGCTTCTCCCTGAACGTGGCGATCTCTTCTGCCTCCAGGTTCTTCTCCCAGTTGAAGGATGGGGAGCAGTTGTAGGCGAGGATTTTTCCTGGGTATTTGTTGTGGATGGCTTCCGAGAACTCCCGTGCCTCCTCGATGTCCGGCTTCGCCGTTTCGAACCAGAGCATGTCGGCGTAGGGAGCGTAGGCCAGCGACCTTGCTATGGCGGCTTCGAGGCCGTTCCTGACCTTGTAGAAACCTTCTGTCGTCCTTTCGCCGGTCATGAACTCCTTGTCGCGTGTGTCGGCATCGGTGGTGATGAGCGTGGCAGCCTCGGCGTCGGTGCGGGCAAGAATCAGAGTGGGGACGGCCATGATGTCTGCGGCAAGCCGGGCTGCGACGAGCGCCCTGATGAAATGCGAAGTGGGGACGAGGACTTTGCCGCCGAGGTGGCCGCATTTCTTTTCAGAGGACAGCTGATCCTCGTAGTGGACACTGGCAACGCCAGCCTCGATCATTGCCTTCGTCAGTTCGAAGACGTTGAGCGGGCCGCCGAAGCCCGCCTCACCATCCGCAATCACCGGGACGAACCAATCAGTCCACTCCTTCCCCTGAGAATGCTCAATCTGGTCGGCTCGCTGAAGAGCCCGGTTGATCCTCCTCACCACGGCAGGGACAGAATCGTATGGGTACAGGCTCTGGTCAGGGTAGGTCTGGCCCGCCAGGTTGGCGTCTGCCGCCACCTGCCATCCGCTGACATAGATCGATCTGAGGCCAGCCTGGACGGCCTGCACAGCCTGGTTGCCCGTGAGGCAGCCAAGTGCAGACACGCAAGAGGTAGTCTGGAGTTCGCTCCAGAGCTTCTCGGAACCGTTCCTTGCCAAGGTGTGCTCTATTTGCATGGAGCCTCGCAGTCGTACGACATCGTCCGCGGTGTAGGGCCTGGCGATCCCATCCCACCTCTTCCTCCGCCATTCCTGTTCCACGTCGTTGACCTCGGTAGTGGTCATGAGCGTCGCCCCTCCGAGGCCAGTAGCTCTTCGTAGGCCGGAATGGTGATGAACTCTGGGAACTCCTCAGCAGTCGCCATCTGTGCGAAGAGCTTTCCTGCGAGAAGGACCTCGCCTGCATCAGCTTGGCTTCGGGCACTCGAGAGCGAAGTTACTTGGCTTGAAATCAAGTCTTGCACCATCTTCGATGTTACCATTCTCCCATCGGCCAGAATGGCTCGGTTCTTGACCCACTGCCAGAGTTGTGCGCGGCAGATTTCTGTGGTTGCTGCGTCTTCCATGAGGTTGTTAATTGGAACGCATCCCTTCCCTGTGAGCCATGACTCAAGGTATCGCAGTCCCACGCTGACGTTGGTAGCGACTCCCTCCATGGTTATCGTCCCCTGGGGGACGCGGAGGAGGTCGTCCCGCGAAACGCTGACGTCGTTTCTTCTTACCCGAAGCTGGTTCGGCCCGACCATCCGGGAGAAGGCATCCATCGCAATACCAACGAGGCCAGGGTGTGCCACCCAGGTGCCGTCGTGGCCTAGAGCGAACTCACGCTCCTTGTCGGCCCTGACCTTGGCGAGTGCGTCGTTGTTAGCTGCCTCATCGTCCTTGACCGGAATGTATGCCGACATGCCCCCGATGGCGTATGCCTTCCGCCGGTGGCAGGTCTTGATCAGGAGGTCGACGTAGGGCGCAAGGAACCCTTGGTCCATAGTGAGCTGCGACCTGTCTGGAAGGACGAATTGAGGATGGCTCTTCAGCTTCTTGATATAGCTGAACATGTAGTCCCATCTGCCGCAGTTGAGGCCCACGATGTGCCTTCTTAGCTCGTAGAGCATCTCGTCCATCTCGAACGCCGCCGGGAGTGTCTCAATCAAAACGGTGACCTTGATGGTCCCTCGGGAGAGGCCCAGATAGTCCTCGGCAGCCGAGAGCACCTGCTCCCAGAGCCTGGCTTCCTTTGCGCCCTCAAGCTTGGGAAGGTAGAAGTAAGGTCCGCTCCCTTGCTTTCGGAGCTTGCCGGCGTTATGGTGGAGGAATAGGCTGAAGTCGAAGAAGGAGGCAATCACCGGTTTCCCTTCAACCAGGACGTGCTTCTCAAGAAGATGAAGTCCTCTTGGACGGACGATGAGCGTCGCAGTCTCCTCCCGGAGGGCGTAGACCTTGCCTTCGGGGGTGACGAGTCTGATGGTCCCATCAACCACTTCCCTGAGGTTGACTTGGCCCTGGACAATCTGTTCCCAGGTCGGGGACAGAGAGTCCTCGAAATCCGCCATGTAGGTACTTGCCCGCGAGTTGAGCGCGTTGATCACCATCTTCCTGTCTCCGGCCGGGCCTGTGATTTCGACCCGTCTGTCAAGGAGGTCTGTGGGTATTTCTGAAACCGACCAGTCGGAGGTCCTGACTCCGGTATCTGCCGGAAAGTCCGGGAGGACGCCGGAATCGATGAGCTTTTGCCTCTCAGCCCGCTCTCGCAGGAGTACTGACACCAAGGGGGAGAACGTGCGGTCAAGCGCTGCAACGAACTCCAAAGCCTCGGGCGTCAGAATCTTTGACGACCCATCGAGATTAGGGGCGACGACTTCCGCCCGCTCGACTGACTCGAGTGTACTCAATCGGTTCATTGCTCATTGAAAGTTATTTAACGCTATTCGTATTTTCAGATGGAGAACCATATTCGATACGACATATACGTATACTACGTAATATTGAAATATCATCGCAAGTTCTCCTCGAATCCTTGGAAATTAGAAAGGTACAGAGTACAAAATTGGGGACTTTCCTTGTGACAATCCCGAAGGAGTGGGTGTCGCACATGGGCCTGGCCAAGGGGGGGCATGTTTCTCTGGAGCTTGAGGGAACCGACGTAGTCGTCAGCCCTGTCAACAAGAGGCCGTCGACGCAATCGAGGCCGCTGGACATAGACAAGGTGAAGGACCGCAAGATGCTTGAGCTGAGCATCGGGTCGTCCTACGTCCAAGGACACGACATAACCGAGGTTGTGTCCAAAGGCAAGATTCTCCCTGAGCAGAAGCGTTGGATCCGCGAAGCTGTGGACAACCTGGTCGGGGTCGAGGTGGCGGAGGAGTATTCGAACAAAGTGGTGCTGCAGAATCTTGTAGACCCCAGGATGTTCGACCTTGACCAGACGATGAGGAAGTTCAGCGAATCATCGGTCGCAGTCCTGAGGGACGCAGTAAGCGGGCTGTCAGCGGGGGACAAGGTGCTCGCCCAGGACGCCATCGAGCGAGGTTTCCAGTCGACGAAGCTCTACAGGCTTCTGATGAGGCTCTCTCTCCAGTTCCTAAGGAACAGGAAACTGAGGGACGAGATGAAGGTGTACGCCGTCGACGATATCGTGATGAGGATGATGGCCATCAAGGATCTGGGGAGGTCTGCCTACTACTCTTACAGGACTGCCCAACACGCCACAGAGATTGAAGACAGAGTCGATTCAGCGGCCATGAAGGCGGTGAAGAAGATGGCCGCGACAACGGCAAGCATGCAGGAACAGGCCTTCGACGGATTCATCAATCAAGACTTGGGCACGGCGAGTTCTGTCATCGACCAGATGGATGAGGTGCGGAGGCTGTACCAGGACCTGCATGGCTTGTCTTCAAAAGGCGGAGCGGTGAGTTCTTTGCCTTTCGGGCTGATAGTTCGGGACATCAGAGGGATTGCAGGATATGCCGTTGCGCTCGCGGACGACGCAGTCCTAGCCTCTCTCGGCTAGCCGCTGAATGTCTCCGAAGGCTCCGGATAGACAACGTTCGTGACGATGGTCCTCCCGCAGGAGACACAGTTGACGACTGTTTCAGCACATTTGGTGTGATACCTCGAACCGCATTCGCATTCGATGAAGGGGTCAGGGGTCTTGCTTTCAAGTATCGACATTATCTCCTTCCCGCAATAAAGACAGGTCCGAGTGTGCTTGAGTATGTCACGCATCGTGAATATGCCGGCAATTCGACCGTTCTGCGTGACGAGCATCCGTCGCAGCCCCTTCCTGACCATCAAGTCGATGGCTTCCCGCAGGGGCATGTTGTAGTCGACGGTTATCGGCGGAGAAGTCATCACGTCCTTCACCTTGGTCGCGGCAGCGTCGAGTGATTTCGAAACGACCTTTTTCAGGATGTCCCTCTCGGTCAGTATGCCGACGGGCTCCCCCGACCGGGTGGCTAGGACACTCCCCCTGCTGTTTTGTACCATGAGTCGTGCCGCCTCGAGCACCGAGCCCCCCTCGTCCACAGTTATCAGCTCCCGTCGCGCGATGGTACCTGCTGGGACGTCGAGCACCACGGCCCGTCGAAGTCCTGTGGGGATTTAACCGATATGGAAGACTTACTTCGTCGAGTTATTCCACCCGAACCGGATGGTCGACCCCAGTGTGATGTTGTTGGCGGTCGCGAATCCTGCCTTGGCTTCGATGACGTAGTTCGCCTGGGCGGTGGGGGTGTACCTCGCGCATGTGCTGCTGACGCTTGTCAAGCACGGCGGAGCCGAGGTGATTAGGTAGACCACCCTACCTGAGCTTCCCGTGGCGTTCACCCAGATCATGTCGAGGCTCGCGGGAGTGTCAAACATCCAGAACTGCCAGTTGCTGAAGTAGGGGAATGCGAAGAGCATGGTTGTCGCATTGGTCACGACCTTGTTCATCAGGCCCTCACGCCACTGAGCCTGGTTCGTGGCCGTGTAGGTGAAAGAATAGGTTCGGCCGTTGACTGTGAAGGAAGATGGGACTAGAGTTGTCACCGGGCCCGGGCCGCTCGTTGCCACATAGAAAGTGTAGACGCCGATCAGAGTTACGACAGCCACCACTGTGATAATCATCAGCCGGGAGACTTGGACCAATCGGAATGACCCTCGGCCTGATGGATATTTCTGCAATATAGGGAGGGCATAAATCCCGAGGGAGGAAGCGACACCTGGATGGACCAGGACGTCTCGAATCTCTTCAGGGCCCTCGCCGGGGTGGGTCGCGTGAAGGCGGTGAGGCAGGAGTACCAGGTCTTCAGGTCGGCGGGGGGAGACTTCGTTGTCTTCAGCCCGAGCAGCAGGGGCTCATCGTCGTTCCATATGACACGTGTTCCGGCCGAGAAGGTGGAGGCGTTGGACAAGATGCTCACCAGTGATAGTGTCACCACGGGCTCCTTGATGAAGGACGGACGACTGGACGAGGTGTTCGGGTCTGCCGAAAAGGTCGCAAAGAGGTTTGACCTGCTTATGGCCCTGTATGTGTTGACAGCCCTCGGGAAGGCAGAAATGAAGAAGTCGGGTAGGATCCTAGTATTCAGCAAGCTGCGTAATGAAGGCTAGGGTTGTCTGGCGCCGCACTTCGGGCAATACATGGCGAACGAAGCCATCTTGGTCCCGCAGCTTGCGCAGTACTTTGAACTCGATTGAGGAGCAGGAGGAGCAGATGCGGCAATGGCCGGCTGTGCCGGGGCCATTGGTGCGGCCATTGGCGCGGCCATTGGCGCGGCCATTGGCGCGGCCATTGGCGCAGGCGCCATCGGCTGGGCCTCATGGATTGAGAAGAAGGCGATGATCTGCAGGATGAAGGCGATGAATAGTAAGAGGAAGCCCACCAAGACGATTGTAAGCAGGGCGCCGACGAAATAGAGCGTCCCCGCAGTCCTGAAGGTGCCGACGTTGAGCCGGGTGGCCATCTTGCCGAAGGCGCGCCTTACGAAAATGGATGAGACAACGAATGCAATCCAAATTACCACCAGGAACCCTACACCCCCCGAAATCGCGCCTGCCCCCCCTGTGATAGCGGACGATAGGACTCCGAAGAACAGGGTGAACGCACCCACCGCAACTCCGATTATTCCTGTAATCACAGCGTAGAGCATATCGGTGAATATCGTGCTGTCATTGACTTCGTCGGAAACGTACTTCACGCCGATGAGCGTCAGGACGTACCCGAGGATTCCCACGGCTGGGACTATCTGTAGGATTGACCCTATGCCGCCGAGTATCTTGGCGTCCTCTAGCTTGCCCAATCCGCGGTCGTCATCAGGCAACGAATTTGGTCTTATAACGATGGAGCTCGTGCCCAGCCATGCTCAAAGCGAATCCTCGGTCGCGCTTGTTTTTTAAGGGACCGAAATATGGAAGCGCTTGATTCACTTGAGGGGACACGATGCTCCGCTTGAGGACGAAAACCCATCTGTCGTGATGAGCGCGAGGGACGAGGAAGTTTTCAAAGTCATCGGCGAGGAAGGGCTTTCGATGTTTACATTCGACGGGCTGCGGAGAATAACGGGTGTTCACCCCGAGACTCTGTCCAGGTCGCTTGAGAGGCTCGAGGAGGACGGGATTGTGGCGAAGTCTCCCGAAGGGTACAATGTCACTGACAAGGCCAAGGTAGCGTTTGGCCTCAGACCAGCGTACGGCGGAGACAAGAGGGTCCCGATTCTTCACACTTTCCTCCCCTACGGAACAAGCGCGAGGGTCGTCATCTCTGCACTGAAGGGAAGATGGTTTGATACCATCAGATGGGTCGGAATGGCAGAGAGTGAGGACGGGGTGGTCATGAAGTGGGTCACAGACGATGGGTCTGCCGTAGTCGATGCCAGGTTCGCCTCAGGTCAGCTTGACATTGAGGCCAGGGTGGCAAAGGAAGCCGACCTCCCGAAGGCCGTGCGAGCAGCACACCAGCTTATGGGGAGGATATCGAGGCTCTACTCCAGCGCCAGGCCAGGAAGCAGGGTCATGATGATGCACATAGAGTACTTCAAGCCCTATGCCATGTGAGTAGATTAGGACCGAACCTGCTCAACAAGTAGCCGCCGTTTCTTACCGATGGTAGGTGATTGTGTCAAAATGACAGGAACAGAAGGAATGCAGCTCTTACAGTCTTTTTCAAACGCTGTGACTGAGCTGGCAGATAACGTAGCACCTTCAGTGGTGAACGTCAACTCAGGAAGGAGGAACGGAACCGGGATCGTGTGGTCCAAGGATGGCCTGATGGTGACGGCCAACCACGTAATCGGACACTCGACAGCTCCTCAAGTGACTTTGAGCGATGGACGAGAATTCGAAGCCAAGATCCTCGGCAGGGACATGTACACAGACGTTGCTCTGCTGAAGGTCGAAGCGGAAGACCTCTCGCCTGGGAAAGCAGGCAGCGCGAAGGAACTCAAGGTTGGGCAATTCGTCCTGGCCCTCGCCAACGCCTTTGGCAAGAAGCCTTCGGCGACTTCCGGAATCATAACCAGCAACAGGAGAAGCATGAGAGGGTTCTGGGGCATCATGATCGAGGACGCAGTGATCTCCGACGCTAAGCTCAACCCAGGCTACTCTGGTGGGCCCCTCGTCGACGCGGCAGGAAGATTGCTCGGGATGAACGTGGCTTACTTCTCCGGAAGAGGTGTGGCCATCTCGGTCGACTCCGTGAAGGAGACGGTCGAGAAGCTGTCCAAGGACGGCAGGGTGAAGAAAGGGTACCTGGGAGTAGTGGTGGAGCCCATAGAAATCCCCGAAGAGCTCTCCAAGTCGTCCGAAATCGGACAAGAGGAGGGCCTCCTAGTTAGGGCCGTCGAGGCTGGGTCCCCGGCCAAGGCCGCAGGGCTCCTCATGGGGGACATCATCCTGAGGCTCGGGGAAGCTCAGGCTACAGATGAATACGAGCTGCACAAGGCGCTCTCCAGCGAATTGGTCGGAAAGACCGTCAGCCTGCGAGTGCTGAGGGCGGAGAAGGTCACTGAGCTGAAGATAACGCCAAAGGAGGCGGAGGAGTAGATGTTTCACCGCCTTCACGCCTCGGTTCCCAGAGAGCCCTACTTCCCTCAGCCCGGTGGTCCGCGCGATCCTCTCCCTCCAATTCACCCTCCCCGCTGAAGAAAACTCGGGCTTTCTTTGATTAGGAGCCCCTAGGGAGGGCCTGGCCATGAGCGACGTAAAGGCGAAGACCCCACACGGGGAGATGACCATCGACCAGCTGGCCGAGATACAGCCCGGGATGGCCGCGATCATGAAAGACGTGGGAGAAAGGTACACCAGAACCTACTACGCGGCGAAGGGAGGGAACTGGAAGTTGGCCGCCTACGAGTTGAATCAGGTCAGGACGGCGTTCAAGGTCGCGAAGTTGACGAGGCCTAAATTCGCGGATGATCTGAACACATTCGACAAGGAATACCTCCAACCTATTTTCAAGGCAATCCACGACCAGGACTGGGCCGCATTCGCAGGCTTGTTCGAGAAGGGCGAGGCCGGCTCAGACATCTACCATGACAAGCGAGGATACCCGCACATCAGGTACGTCCTCCCAAAGGACCCACCGTCCAACCTCTACCTCGGCCCTCCAGAGGAGTTCAAGAGGGCATCTGGAGAGACAGAGTAGCGAGGAACTAAGGCCAGGTCTAGAGCCTGTTCACGAGCTTCATCATCTCGGCGTAGTGATGCTCGATTATCGGGGCACCTTGTGTGCCCATCATCTGCTCAGCGTTTTGCTTGCACTGTGAGATGGCAGTGACGATCCCTTCCTTTGTGGGTTCGACGTAGCTCACCCCGCAGGAGGTGAAGACCCCCTCTACGAAGCTCTTGACCTGCTGCTTGAGCTGTTCCTCGGTGACGGGCTGGTGCAGGAGCTTGGCAAATTCCCCGTTCGCGCTCTCGAAGCACTTCAGAAGCTCATCTCTTACGAATAAGGGCGTGACCCGGTCGTACGGGACATTTGGCGCTGTGTATCCAGTCATTGTTGCTTCATTTCTTTGATAACATATGTTATATAACCCTAACTGACAGAAAGGGAAGAAATTGCAGAGCGCTTCAACAGACAGGGAGCTATTGGAGAAGTTCGAAGAGGAGGTCTGGGCCAAAGTCCCCCACTTCGAGGGTGGCAATGCGGTCAATTCGACGCCGTTGGTCGACGTCACCGCGGTCCTTCTGGAATGCGCCAAGACGGAGTACGGGCTGAAGCTGGGCGCAGAGGGACTGCGCGTGTTCGCAAAGTTCGATTCTAAGATTCATGGGGGCTCGGTCAAGGTCAGGCCGGCGGCGAGCATCATAAGGGACGCCATCTCCTCGGGGAGGCTGGTCAAGGGTCAGACGATCTTTGAAGCGACTTCGGGGAACTTCGGGATTGCCCTCAACCTGGTGAGGAGGCTGGGTCTGGAGGTGGTCGCCCTTGTTTCAAGGAGACTCCAACAGGGAGTGACTGGACAGCTTCAGGCCGACGGCGTAAAGCTGGTCAATCTGGACATCGACATTTGCCCCGCTCCGGGGTTTCAGGGGAATGCGGACGCTCTGGTTGCCAAAGGGGTGGCCACCAGTGTCAGGCAGCAGCTCGCGGAGCTGGGGTTCGACACCAAGGCGTTTGACGGCGTCAGGGACGAAGCCGAGGCGCTTCTGGGACGGCAGGATGCCATAGGCCTTGCCAAGCTCCTCGCCCGCGCCTACGACGGGTTCTGCACAGAGCAGTATGACAACGAGCTCAACGTCGACGTGCACAGGTCGGTTACAGGCCCAGAGGTGGACAAGCAGCTGGCGGAAAAGGGAACCTCGCTTGGAGAGGCGGATTTCGTCTGCACCTTTGGGACTGGAGGGACAGCCACGGGGATAAGCGGGTACGTGACTTCGAAGTATGACAAGAAATGCGTGAGGGTGATCTTTCCACAGGCTGGTCAGGACGTCGCGGGGATCAGGACGAGGGAGAAGGCGACGGGGCTGAGGTTCTACGAGCCCGGGGCGTATCTCGGGGAGCACGAGGTGGACTTCGAGGAGACGAGCAGGCTCTTCCAGTTCTTCAACAGGAAGGGGTACGACGTCGGGGAGAGCGGAGCCCTGGCGCTGTACGCTTGCATGCAGTTGGTCAACTACGGCGTAGGAAAGAAATTCGTCGTCATGGTCGCCGACGGGGCTTCGAAGTACATCTCGGAGGTCAAAGCTGTCGCGAGGAGAGGAAAGAGGGACCAAGTCAGGCTCGAAGAGGCTGCCTCTGTCATCGACGAGTATTCAGGCGTGGTCTGGGCGCACAACATGTTCGTTCCCAGAGAGGAGGGCATCAAAGTCATAGCTTCGGCGCTTGGCATAGACCAAAGCAAAGTGAAGGTCGCCAATGTTATGGACGTTCAGGCGGTGCTGAACGGGCGGGAACCCTCGGAGGAGTTCGGGAAGCTCCTTCCGACGGACGACAAGCCGATCCTGGTGGTCTGCATGGCAGGGAATACTTCCCTAATGCTGGCGAAAGTGCTGGAGAGAAGCGGCGTGGCGGCTGAGAGCCTCGTGGGAGGGATTACAGGCCTTCCGGAGTCGAGAGGGAAGCAGCCCTTCCAGCTTGTAGAAATGGCGCGGAGTTAGACAGGAGCTCCACAGCTCCCGCAGAACTTCTGGCCAGCACTCAGGGGTGAGCCGCACTGCTTGCAATAGGCTGTGCCGAGAGTCGTGGGAGCCGCAGGCTGGCGGTATGGGGGGACGCCCGCCGATGCCGCGGTGAAGGGTGACTGGTATCTGACGAGATTCTCCCGAATCAGTCCGTAGGCCTTTTCCGCGTCCGAGTTGGGCAGACCGCCTAGTTCTAGTGGCTCTCCTCCGAACCTGAGCGTGCATCTTACGGTGGAGCGCAACATTCCCTTGTCCAGTACCACGTTGGAGATGTCCTGGTAGTTGTAGTCGGTGTAGTCCTTCTTCAACCCGAGAGCATGCGGGTGCCGCAGGATTAGTCTCTCGCTGGTGATGACTACCGAGTCAATATTGATCTTCGGATGGTAGACTTTCTGCTTGATGTACAGCTGAAGTTGTTCGTTCGGACCCAGTATGTTCTTTAGGTCATCAGGAACTGGCTCGGACACTAACCCAACCCCCTTTTCGTGCTTCTATCGCCCAGTTCGTATATTATGCTCTACTTTTGAACGTAAGCGTCGAGGACTCAACAGGATGGAGGGGGGCGAGGGGATTTCACCAGCGTCAGGCTTGAGGCGCAGCCAATCTCGATTTGAGTTCCGAGGCCGCGTGAAGGACTGTTTCCGTGGTGTATCGATGTGGGTCAAGTTCGAGACAGACGAGGATGTCTTTACCAGAAATTTCACTTAGTATACTGTTGAGATCCGCGGTCCCTTCCCCTGGGATAAGGTGGTCGTCTGAGGTGCCGCCGTTGTCGCTCAGGTGAACTTCAGTGAGCCTGGGGCCGGCCCTTTGGGCCAGGGTAACAGGGTTTTGCCCGTTGGCGTGGGCGTGCCCTGTGTCCAAGGTGAACCCGAGTCCATCCACCTCGGCGAGGATTAGGTCAAGTGATTCCGCGGTGCTGGCCAGAGGGAAGTGATACTTCGACCTGCTCTTCGTCTGGTTTTCCACGTTTATGGCGAGGCGTCCGCCGCTTACCTTCACCATCTTGCGCAACGTCACAACTGAGCTCTCGGCAGATGTCGGTATCATGGCCTCGCTGTGGACGCTCCCCGGATGAATCGTGATTATGGTCGCGCCCAAGTCGTCTCCGAAAGTTACGAAGGACTCGAGGGTCTTTTCGACCGCGCCCTTCACAGGCTGAAACGGAGAGGCGGGGTTGAGGTCGGTGAACGGGGCGTGCAGAGTCACCAACAAATTGTAGGTCGAGAGAGCGTCCTTCAGCGCCTTCTTGTTTGTCCAGCCCGGGTGCGCGTGCGGAGCTTCTCCCCACAGCTCGATGTAATCGAAGCCGGCGTCACCTATCGTCTGAATCGCGGACAAGAGGTCCATGCTCAGCAGAGACCACGTGCTAAGACCGACCTTCATGGTGTCAATCCAGTGAAACCCGTTGCAATCTTAGTTTGTCAGGAGGTAGGCGGGGTCTGCAAAGTCTGTGAAGCACGAAGCCTCTTCACCATCTCCTTGAGCATCATCATGGCAATCTCCGGGTTTGTCTTCACAATCGAGCTGAAGGCCCAGGAGGAGAGGGCCCAGCATCTCGTCGGGGCGACGGCGACCACATCAGCGGACCGTGGCTGCTCGTCGATCAGAGACATTTCCCCGAAAAACTGCCCCTTCTGCAAGCTGGCTAGGACCTTGCCCTTCTTGCGGACCTCGGCCTTGCCGTCGAGGATCAGATAGAAACCAACGCCCATTGTTCCCTCGTCAACTATCGTGTCACCGGATTTGTATGATAGTTCCTTTCCCTGGGAAGCGATTGAGTTTCTCTTTTTCTCGTCAAGACCGCCGAAGAAAGGTACGGCACCGATTAGAGAAGCTGCGTCGGAGGCGCCCGCCATTCGCTTGCAAACTTGCTCGAACTGATTTAAACCCACTGCTTCGGATTTCAGCGCCTAGGCCGAAAGTTGCGAGATTACCGTTTGTCTTGGTTGCGGAGATATGGTTTGACCATCATTCTCCGGGGCTTCGGCCCTAGGGACAAGACGGTCTTCCCGTAGTCCGACCAGCTCACCCCGAGCTTCTTCGCCACCATCATCTCGATCATTGTCGCGAACTCATGCTCGTTCCTGTAAGGGGCCTTCGGGTGGTCCCCTGGCTCCGCATCGACGGGATGGATGTTCATCCGCCGCTCAGCTTCGAAGTTGACATCGAACGCCACCACCTCCTTGTCGGTGATGCCGTGCATCTTGCAGAGCTCGAACTCAATCATCTCATGGAGGGCAACGAGGAAGACGTAGCGCTGGTCCTTCATCTTGCTAACCCTGATCTGGGCCGGCTTCCCCGGTATCCAGTCCCCTACTGTCTCGTACCTTTGTTTCCTGTGCGGAACTTGGGAGACGGCGAATAGGGGTCTCATGTCCCTGGGCCTGACGATACCCTTGGGTCGGAGCAGCCCCGAGATCCTCCTTGGGGTGCTTCCGAAGCGTGCTGGTCCGCGCCTAAGGCCTTGGGATGACAAAGCGTTCGCCAAGACCCTGCCGGAGCCCCCTAAGGGATAGGCTGTCAAAATGACGCTCCACTTTGGTTAACCAAATTTCAGCCGCATGAGAAGGTTGGGGGTTGATCGGCTGTGCATCTTTCAGGCTGGCGCTTATCAGGCGGGGAAAGGGGCAACATGAGAGCGAAAAAGAGAAGGGTCGAGGAGCTGCTGGCGGCTATGCCTTCTTGAACTGGAGGGCTGCCGAATTGATACAGTAACGCAACCCGGTCGGCCTGGGGCCGTCGTCGAAGAGGTGACCAAGGTGAACGCCGCAATTGCCGCAGGATACCTCGGTCCTGACCATGCCGAAGCTACGGTCACTATCTTCCTTGACGTTCTCTTTCGACACGGGCTGGAAGAAGCTCGGCCAGCCGGTCCCTGATTCGAACTTGGTGTCAGAGATGAAGAGGGAGGCTCCACAGACGACGCACGCGTAGGTCCCATTCTCGTGGTTGTCCCAGTACTTCCCGGTGAACGGGGCCTCGGTCCCCTTGTTGAAGCAGACGTTGACCGCTTCCTTGTCAAGTTTCGCCTTCATCTTCTCCGTCTCCTCTTGGGTTAGCATACTGGATATCAGGCCCAGCGCACGAGTATAAAGTTTCAGGGGCGATAAGACCGGATAGACTGGAATCCTACTCCTCTGGTGAATGCCTCGGATACTTTTAAGAGGCCCCGCGGCGACGATATCATCGAAGCTTGGCCAAGTTCGCGTCGGCGCAGCAGAGCTGGAAAGAACAGACCGGGTCCATCATGTCGGTCGAACTTTCCAAACTATTTGTCGGGAAGACCAACGTCAGGAAGAGCCCGGGAGACGTCGGCGACCTGGTAGATTCTGTCAGGGAGAAGGGGATTCTGGAACCGGTGCTTGCGAGGCCCATCGGTGGAAGGTATGAGCTTGTCGTAGGGTCAAGGAGGTTAGAGGCAGCGAGGATTGCAGGTCTGAAGAAGATACCCGCAATCGTGAGGCCGATGACCGACGAAGAAGCGATCATAGTGTCCCTCGTCGAGAACATTCAGAGGAGGGACATCGAACCCGAGGAGGAGTACGATGCGATAGTCCTACTCAGGAGAGCAAACCCCCGCGCCTACGGGTCGGCAGACCAGATTGCAAAGGCCCTCGGGAAGTCGAGGAGATACATCGACGATAGAATTAATGCCGTGGAAGCGGTGCGCAGCATCAGGAAGGAATCGAGGGCGGACATAACGGTCAAGCAAGCTCCCCTCCAGAAGGAGCGACAGAAGGGAGTCTTGCCGGTGAGGCACGCTACGTTCCTGCACCGCGCGGAGGAGGCTCAGACGGTCCAAGACCTCCCCAAGAGGGAGCGGGCGACCCAGCTCAAAGAGCTGGCTCAGACGATTGCCCCCATGACTACGCCGGAGGCTGAGAACGTCGTGAGCCACTTCGTCATGGCCCCGCAGCGACCCGTGGAGGACATCAAGAAAGAGGTCTCGTATCTACACGCGGTCAAGCTAGAGATTCTTCTGGACCCGAGGGTAGCCGACGGCCTGAGAAGGGCTGCTGAGGAGAGGAACACCACCATGGAGGCAGTGGCTTCACTCGCCATCCACTCATGGCTTAGACAGCAGCGGTACGCCTGAGTCCGGTCGAAAATCGCCGGGGCCAAGCTTAAACCACGCGGCGGCCCGCGGCCCATGCGAGAATGTTGAGCGTAGGGGAGCGGAGGCTGGGCGCGATCATGTTCACCGACGTTGTGGGCTACACCTCGATTTCTTCCCGGGATGAGTCCGCCGCCCTGGAGCTTCTCAAAACCTACCGCAAGCTGCTGATGTCGGTGTTCCCGAAGTATGAAGGGAGGGTGGTGAAGACCATGGGGGACGGTTTCCTTATCGAGTTCGCCAGTGCCGTGGAGGCAGTCAACTGCGCCGTAGATCTTCAGAAAGAGATGGTCAGACTCAACTCAACGCTCCCCGACGACCGAAGGACCATGGTGAGGGTAGGCATCCACGTCGGGGACGTGGTGCATTCTGGGGAAGACATTCTCGGCGATGCGGTCAACGTCGCCTCGCGGGTGGAACCTCTTGCAGAAGCAGGGGGCATCTGCGTAACGCGCCAGGTAGTGGACCAGGTGGAAGGGAAGGTGCGATGGAGGCTGAATTCTCTCGGGATGCGCGAACTGAGGAATCTTCCCAATCCTATCGAGATATTCGCAGTCGAGATTGAATCTGTTGTGACAAAGCAAGAAATCCGTCCTGCCCCACCTCGCAGCAGAGTGGCGATTCTCCCCTTCAACAATCTGAGTCCGGACCCCAACGACAGATACTTTGCAGATGGAATCACGGAGGAGCTCATTTCTACTGTGTCCAAGATCGGAGAGCTGAGCGTGAT
>JAPCJK010000027.1 GCA_027886975.1 Nitrososphaerota archaeon | reverse complement strand
TGGATTACGGAGGACCTGTCAGCCCAAAGGACGCTGTCGCCTTCTTCGAGAACCTGGTTATTCCGAGCTTCCAGATGCTCGAGAAGTGGGAAAAGGAGGGAAAAATAACAGGCGGAGGTTTCGCCGGACAAAGGGCGGGTTGCTTCATAATGGAAGCGGCTTCAACTGAGGAGTTGAGCAGGATGCTGGGTACCCTGCCTTTGTGGGCGGTCACGAAGTGGGATATCCACGCCATGGTATCCTTCAATTCCGTTCTGACCATAGCGAAAGAACAGGCGAATGGGTTGAAGGCAATGGCCTCCCGCATGCCCTGAGTGGGAAATCAGCTAGCGGCGCGGGATGTGAAGTAGGCGGGGTGTCCGTGGGCATCTCGCAATATTATTTGTCCTATTCCTAGTCTTTCGTCACGTGCCCCACTGGTGGGGCAGTATCGATATACCAACGGCGTGCTCACCTTTTGGCCGTGGTAAGCGGATTGAAGTCCCCTGAGGTTCTTGTTCCCTTCCTTGGCCTGCTCTACCTTGTCCTTGTCTTCCTGTACGTGATGATCTCCACCAATTTTGCCCCCTTCAGTCTCATATTTGTTCCATTCATGGTATTGTTCCTCGCCAGTGCCTATGGCGTTTGGCGTCGTAAAAAAATCGGCTATGTTGGTTCCACGGTGGTCAGTGGGGTCTTCCTGGTGCTTGAGGGGACCCAGATATTCGAAGCCCTTGGCGCTGTCACCATACCCGGCGAGTTCTTCTCCGTTTTGACTGCCTTCCCGGTCCTGTTGGCTATTTTCGTGTATTCCGTCTTGGGACTGAGGCGAGTGTGGGGAAAGACTACGGCATCAACGCCTGTGCGGATGATACCGGCTTCCAGCCTCGTCGTTCTGCTGATTCTGGGATTCATAATTGGAGGAGCAGTGGTGGGCTCAATTGCGGCAAGCACTGAAACTCGATTGCTTTCGTCATCCGGCGGTGGGGACATAACGATAGTTCAGGGGGCAGGGAGTCAGAACAATCCGCAATTCTATTCGCCTTCGTCCTTCACGGTCAAGGCCGGGACAACGGTGACCTGGGTCAACCACGACGGGACAGCTCACACTGTCACGAGCAAGGGAAGCAGCCTGTTCGACTCCGGCAACATCCTTACGGGGGGAAGCTTCAGTTACACTTTCACCCACGCCGGGACGTACCAGTACTATTGCACCATCCATCCGTGGATGACTGGCATGGTTGTCGTCACAGCAGCCTGACAATTGCCGATCACTTTTTCGTCGAAAGTCCTGGCGACCGCCACACTTTGAATTCGGTTTGTTCAGCCCGACAGGCCCCAACCTCCGATGCAACTAGTGAGGTATTCCCGGCGGAGGCGCAATGAACCCTATGAACTGTTAGGAGGTTCTCACTGGGTCGAATGTTTCATGCCTCGGTAGGCTTCTAAATTTTGAGAATGAGTCCGGAGCGGACATTTACTCAGACATCACTGACGTTCTTGGTTAATCGAATCCCCCGCTTCTCGAGAGGCAAGTTGTCGAGTCCTACCGCGACGAAGGGACATGACCAGGCCATACACCGCGATTCCCACCCATGCGAAGTTCAGCGCAACCGAGGGCAGGGCGTTGTTGAAGTAGGAATTCAAGCCTATGAAGAGCCCTCCGAAGAAATTCATACCCAGGTATGCCCCTGACCCCGGGCCGTATCTTCGGATTTGGAGGAGGAGAAACGCGAGGAGGACCAGGACTGTCCCACTCCAACCCACGACTTCGATTATCCACGAGGCCACGGTTCTGCCCGGCACTCGACGTAATTATCACTTTGCAGACTGCTTCGTTGTAGTGATATCGCGGGAGGCGCAATGACCCCTACACAGGATGAAAACACACTACATCAGACCAGGCGAATAGAACAGGTAGTTCTCGAAGTCTCCCATCGGTCGGGAGGAAAGAAACAGCAGCGGATAGTCTATCCTGAATCCATGCTTCATCCCCATTCTCACGGCTCCTCTGTTTGTTCCAGGAAAGAACATCATAACCTTCTCCGCTTTACTCTCAACCGCCGCCTGCATTGTCAGATCAAAGGCTGGAGCGAACGAAGATGCCGACCTGACCACCAGCGGCCCCAACCTACCGTTCGGCCGCACGAACGAGTAGCCCTCTAGCCGCCCCCTCTTCCTGAAGATCAGGCACCTCGACCTGAGAACTTCGAAGAAGAACTCGTTGTGCCAGCCCGATGGAATACCGAGGGCAAGCTTGTGGGCCTTGTCGAGTATGGGCGACGCCGCTCGGAAATTCTTCACCTCCTCCACTTCCAGCTCCTTCACTCCTTTGTCCTGAAGGCCTCTCTCAACTGCTTCCCTGGTGGCGCTGGCGAAATATACTGGTTGCCTAGGGAGCATCTCATATCGCATGTAGAGCGAGACCGAGGCCCTGTTGAACGCTGGGGTGATCAGGGCCCTGTTTGTAATCCTCCTCTCCCTCCAGCTTCCGAGAGTCTTCTTGATTAGCGTCCCGCCAATCCCCTTCCCTTGGTGCTCAGGAAGGATGAAGAGGTCCGCCAGGAACCAGAGGGAGCCTCTAAGGAAGCTGAACGTATACCCGACCACTTGCCCTCGATCCTCTGCGACCCAGAATGCTCCGGGGTTCTTCTTTAGCCAGAATGCGTACTGAGGACTTGGCGGAGAGCTGAGGGTGGGCTTCTCGTAGAAGCCATGCTTCCTATCGATGTCGTCGATTGCAGTCGCAAACACCTTGGCCACTTCTGGGATGTCCGATACCTTGGCATGCCGATAATCCATGTCCCGTTCCTAATCGGGAATCAAGGATGCTTAAACCCTGGGCTATCCTGCCCTGTTGAGTGTTCACCGAGTTGCTAGAATTGTTTTCCCGGCGGAGGCGCAATGAACACTGAACGGACCTCCGGGTTCGAATCTGACTAGACTCCCAATGACATGTGGTGCGGAAATCCGGGGGCCGAATGCGTCAAGGATAGGCCAACTCACTCTTCCCCCATGGATCTCCTCATG
The DNA here is from genome assembly GCA_027886975.1 of Nitrososphaerota archaeon. Taxonomy (GTDB): domain Archaea; phylum Thermoproteota; class Nitrososphaeria; order Nitrososphaerales; family Gagatemarchaeaceae; genus UBA183. The sequence goes on along the minus strand of JAPCJK010000027.1, from coordinate 19,303 downwards.
ACCCTTTATGGATGAACAGGGAAAAAGCCGTCGCAAAGCCGAGTACCTTCGAAGTCGAGTTCAGCACGAAAGAGATGGGGTCAGACGGAAATGCAAAATTCGTAAGGAAAGCCCATGAGGAGAGAATGATGAAGACCGCACCAAGCGAAAATAGGGTATATCTCGAGAGGCTTGCAATAGGGGAGAGATAAAGAAGCGAATAGGAAGCAAAGACAAGACAAAAGAGGGGAGACTCTCCGAAAAGGGCTCGTTCGAGTGGCAGGCCAATCTGGGGGCTGATAATGAAGAGGAAGGGGAGTTCGAAAATCATAACACCTACCACGGTTCCGATAAATGCACTCAGGAACCCGACCCTTACCGTACCTCTGTTTCTCAAAGTTATGGAAACGAGAATTGCGATGAAAGTGACCCCTGCCGTTCCGTACGTTACAGGACTTACCGGACTCCCTACCAGCCCCCCACCGGGAAATGAATTCAGCAAGTCGAAGAAAAAAACCACAACGACGGCAGAGAGGGACCACGTCGCGAGCATGAAAAGGCTGGCGGGCCCAGCAACCCTTTGGTGGATTCTGTATATCCTATTCTTGATTCTCAATCCAATGTAAGTGAGAACAAGTCCTGTGGCGAGGAGTACAAGTCCAAGCCGAGTAGCTTGATCGCTGGGGTATTCGCTCCATCTCGCTCCTAAGCCCAGGACTTCAAGGGGACCTTTGGAGCCGAGGACCCCTGAAAAGTAGATCAGTTCGGCGAAGGCGATGATTAGGAAACCAACAACCCAGGCGGCGAGCCTTTGCCCAAAGCCGTTGGCGCTCATCTACCCTTTTGGGCTGCCTTTGCCATCTTAAGAGCGTGCGTGAGCGCTCGTTCCTCTGTCCCGACCTAAGGGAGTCAAGTCAGTGGAGGCATTGTTCTGGCCATAATGAAACGCAAGGGATGAGATATTCCCGGCGGAGGGGGGCAAATGAACCGTAGGTCAAGTTCCCATACCTTCGGGACCGCGAGCTGAGGGCCCTGCGGAGGATCAGGTACCCTGAGAATCCGAATCACCCGTTTCGGCTGGGCTGCTCCTTATCGAGGGGGCCAGCTCGGGCTTCGCCTCGACCTCCGGCTCTTCGGCTGGAGGCACTTGAGCAGGAATCTCCTCGACAGGAGCGATGTCAACCGGATTCGCTTCTGTGATCGATTCAGCCTCTATCTCCGCGAGCTGCGACCCGATTTCCCTTATCTCCGGTGATTCGTCACTCCCGGCTGAAGTCTCCGCAGGGAATGTTTCGGCCTTAGTCTCCAATTGGATGGGGGTAGGATTTTCAGGAACGGCTGGTTGCCCATCTGGTCCCTGTTCGGCTGGAGAAGGCTGCTCGGGTTGTATTGGCTCAGCCTGCGCGGCTGCAGCCTGTTCCTCCGCGAAAGGCTGACCTCCAGTGACCTCCGCGGCCAGTTGCACCACCTTGGAGACGAGTTCGTCGTAGGTCGACTGGGGGACATGCTCTGCGAGCCGCGCTTCAAGCTCTTTCGCCTTAGCTTCACTCGATTCGAACTGCTCCCTGGGGACCGTCGATGAAATCGTGCTCTCCAGCTCCTGGACCTTTTCCTTGAGGGCTTCATATTCGGAAGATGGGACCATGTTGCTGACCCTCTTCGTGGCCTCGTCGTAACGTGTCTGCAAGGAAGCGTATTCTGACCGGCTCACCATTCCGTTTATTCGCTCTTCGAGGTCGTTGATCTTGGAAATGCTCTGCTGGTGGACCACGGCTGGCACCGTTCCCTGGGAGATCTTCGTGACAAGGGAGTCCACAGTCCTCCCTTGGGCGTCGACGCCTTTGTTCAGGACGGCGACCTGCTCTGCGACCTCGGCGAATTGTTTGCCAAGAGCGGCAGTCCTCTGGAGTTCCGCCTTGGTCCGCACGAGTTCCTTTTCCTGTTCTGTTATCTTCCTATCTTGACTGGCAACCATCTTCTCCATGCGCGTTGTCTTATCTTCGAACTCTAGAACGATTTCGTGGTGCTCCTTCTTCGTAATCGTCTGGCGGAGTTGCGCCTCCAGCGCTTTGCACCTCTGCGCTAGCTTCTTCGCATCGTCACCCGTGTCTTCTGTCTTGCTCATCCTCTGAACTGCTCCCGTGCCGTGGATGGGAAGGGGAGATTGATAGTCGCCAAAGTCAATATCACTACACACAGTTATGAATTGTGGAAGAATCATCCCAGCCAAGAGAATGGGGAGCTATGCCCAGCGGAGGCGCAATGAACCTATTATCCCCCTCCGCATAATAGCGGACGAGTTGAGCCCCAAAGACCGCGAGCTCCTCGAGGGCATGTGCAACTGCTACTCCGTTTGCGGGGAAGGCTTCGAAGAGACAGTCAGGATGGTCGCGAGTGCAAGGGGCGAACAACGGAAGACGTGAGGGACACGCTGGCCAGGGTAGCGAAGGCACACACGGCCGACAGTGACTACGCCCTACTCAGGAGCAGGCTTCTGAGGGACTTCCCCTTCTAGGCGGTCACCATGGCCCTCTGCCCCGTCTGCGAATCGAAATCCCCTTCATTCGAAGCCCTTGGGGTGCACTTCGCAGAGGAGACGAAGAAGAGCGACGTGGGACATGTTATGTGGCTCAACAGGAACGTGACCAAAGACAAGGAAGCCGAGCCGGAGCTCCCGCGGCTGCTCGAAGGATTCTTCGACATCGATGGGATAGGCCTGAGCCGCTGGATCAAGACAAGGTTCATAGAGCGCTTCTTCGGGAAGAGGCCCCACCCATTCGTCCTCGCCTTGCAGCACCCGACAAAGCCGGTCCTTCTCGGCTACGTCCTCGAGCACCAGCACTTCCTGAAGCAGTGGGTGCGTTCGCTATCCTGGGTTCTTGCTAAGACCGACAGTCCTGAGGCGACCAGAGAGGAGCTGGACAACATTACGACCGAGTTCTACGGCCACGGAAGTGATCAACCTTCCCACTACGAGCTTCTTCTGAGGATGGGGGAGAGCTTCGGACTGAAGAGAGAGGACATCCTCGCAACCCCTCCGCTCCCGGCAACTGCTCGGGCAATAGAAACCTGGCAGAGCATCGGTAGGACCAGGCACTGGGTTGAGACCATGGCAGCGATGCACAGTCTGGAACTAATAGCCAATAGAGACGTCAAGAGGGACGGCGCTACGCTGACATACTTCGACCCCCGAATCTTGGAAGGCGGGGCGGTGACAAATGAGACCAGAGCCTTCCTGTGGGAGGGCTACGAGGCAGATGTTGAGCACTCCGAGGTCCCTCTGGAGATGGTGGAGCGTTTCGCGGGGCAGCTGGGAATCATCGAGGACGTGCAGTTCACCTTTCTGCGCTCGATGGAGGCCTTCGACAGCTACCTGATGGCAAGGCTGGAGAGGGGGATGCAGTTCGACGGGGGGCTCGCAGCATTCATTGGAGGAGGGGCGTAGTGAAGCCACCGACCGCGGGATGCGCCCTGTGCGGAGCCACCTGGGGCGACGACTGGGAAGAGGTGGACGGCAGCAGGCTATTCTTCTGCTGCGAAGTGTGTGCCAAACAGTACCGGGGAATCGTAGGAGAAGCGAAAAGGAGGAAGGGCTGGGCAGCAGTGGATAAGGTTGAGATGCAAGGGGACTTCCGCGGGCGCGTCTGCACCGTCCGCTATGGGCCGGAAACCAACAAGTTTCTGATTAGCTTCTTCGAAGACGGAGAGCTCAGGACATTCGCCGAGCTCGGCTAATCGGCTAGGAACGCAATGAACCCTGTACGGCGAACCAAAATCGCCTTTCCCCACGGATATGGCCGATGGTTCGCGTCCTTAGACCTGCCAAGAAGCAACTATGCATCCATAGCCCGGCAAGTCGTATTAGGTGAAGTTACTCCGGGGGTGAGGTTGGGTTCTAGATTGGCTGGGAGTGCAGTGGCGCGGACTGCCGACAAGCTCCTCAGGGAAGTGTTGAAGGCAAAGAAGGGAGAAACCATCGCAATCACCTGCGACACGGAGAGCGATTGGGCTTTCGCCGCGGAACTTGAAAGAGCAGCAGTGGACATCGATTCCAAACCTCTCCTTGTCCGCAACAGGGCGCCGCCACACGTGGGGAGGGCGGCCGAGCCCTACCTGCCGGTGGAAAGCCTTACGGGGGCGGTCGCTGAATCGGACGTTTGGATCGAGCTAAATGGAAAATGGCTGATCTACTCTTCGGTGTACGAGGCAGCCATGAAGCGAAAGAGGACCAGATACATGTGCCTAGTTGGGATGAACAGGGACATGGCGGTCAGGTGCGTAGGAAACGTCGACGTGCCCGCGGTCCTCGAATTCCAAAGAACGTTGCAGAGGATAACCAAAGAGGCACATTCAATGCACTACGAGACCCCTGCAGGCACGAATGTCAGCTTCGAGAACGACCCGAAGAGGCCTGTCCTCGTAGAGGGAGACGTTGCCGGGCCTGGGGAATACATGCTCATCGGCCAGGTGGACTGGGCGCCGATTGAGGAGACAATTAACGGAACCATAGCCTACGATGGGTCCGTCAATCCGCCGGACGAGCTGGGGCTCCTGGACGAACCGGTGAAGTTGGATTTCGTCAACGGCAGGTTAGTGAAGGTGTACGGAGGAAGGGCGGCTAAAGTCTACGAACGGTGGCTCAAGAGTTTCAATGACGAGAACATGTTCGTGCCTGCCCACGTCTCGTACGGCTGCAATCCGGGGGCCAGGCTTACCGGGAACGTGCTCGAGGACGAGAGGATATGGGGGGTCCTCGAATGGGGACTGGGAAACCAAAGCGACTCCTTCCAGGCAAGGAACACGAAAGCAGCCTCACACTCGGACGGGATAACCCTGAGACCAACCTTGGTAGGGGATGGCGAACTAATAATCAAGGATGGCAGATACGTACATCCAGAACTGACGGGCATCGCAAGAAATATCAGGCGCCCGGGCGCACACTAGGCATCGCCGAAAGCAGCCCTTGTCGGCGGGTCGAACGCAGTTCTTGCACCTATCGTGAAGCCTTAAATCTTGAAGGACGGTCGTAAGTGTCCGCCCCAATGTTGCTTACATCACGCAGGGCGGTGACCAGAGTTCAGGCCGGGTTGCTCGTTGTCGTACTTGTGGCTGCTGCCGGGGCCGCGATTTATTTCGTCTCGGTCTCAGGACCAAGCAAGTCATCTTCCAGCACAAACACGGGCACCACTTCATCGACGAGTTCCACTTCGTCCACCAGCTCGACGACTTCCACACTGCCCGGTCCAAAGAACTCAAGTCAGCTGATTGAACTGAGCAACCAGCCGACGAGCAGCATAGACCCCGCGAGCGGCTTCTTTGCTGAAGAGGATGAGGTAATGACGAATACCTACCAGACCCTCCTGATGTTCAACTACACCAGCGTCTCGACGTTTGCTTCGATCCTCGCGAAGAATTGGACCTGGAACCCGGGCTTCACGTCGTATACCTTCAACTTGAGGACCAACGCCTGGTTCATGAACGGACACCCATTCAACGCTTCCGTTGTATGGTTCAACGTCTATAGGACGATTCTGATGCAGCAGATCGGCGCGTTCTACTTTACTAGCACTCTGTACAATGGGACTACCGCTTTCGCAACGGGGAACGCACTACCCGATGGTCTGGCAGGTGCCCTGAAAGCAGGGGGCTATGTACTGTCCAGCTCTAACGCAACGCTCGCTACCAAACAGGCGGCCACGGATCTCTCCCTGGTTCTTTCCAAGTTCAAATCGTCCAATGCGACGATTCAGAAGATAATGTCTTATCCCAATCAGGCAGTCGTTGTTGCAAGCAACAGTCAGGTGGTCTTCAACCTTGAAAATTCCTACAGGTTCTTCCTGCAGGTCATGGCCGTCCCAGGAGCAGGCATGGTCGACCCGGCGTTCGTGGACGTAAACGGCGGAGTTCAGCCCAACACTCAGAACGCCTACGTCAACACCCACACGATGAGCACTGCTCCGTACTACGTGAAGAACTACGTGGCTTCAGAATTCGTTACGATGCAGGCGAACCCGAACTACTGGGCAGCAAAGCTGCCGCAGGCCGAGACAAACGTCATGCTCATACCCCCACACATACCCACGATCGTAGTCCAGTTCGTAACTCAATCGTCATCACTGGTACAGGGGATTACCAGCAATCAGGCGGCGCTGCTTCAGGGGCCCCCGATACCCGCGATCTCTCCGACGTTCCTTCCGTCTCTGTCGAGCGTCCCAGGGGTCAAGATCAACAGCCTTCCCAACGCTCCCACCTTCAACTTCTTGATGATAACCCTCGACACCCAGAAGTATCCCTACAACATAACCAACTTCAGATGGGCGCTGTCCTACGCCATAAACTACTCCCAGATTTTCTCCTCTGTCGCCGGTCCGTACGGGAAGCCTTACCTCGGGCCAATCTCCCCCGGCCTCCCCTACTACAACCCTGAGAACCTTCCAGTCTACAGTTTCAGCCGTGACGCCTCGATAAAGCTGCTGAAGAATCTAGGGTTCAACCTGAACCTGCCGAACGGCACCGTCGTGAACCCCAACGGGAAGAAGCTCTCTCTGACCCTATCGTATGTTACCAGCGATGAGGCCCAGGTCAAGATCGCCCAGCTCGTACAGTCGATGCTCGGCAATGTCGGCCTTTCGGTAACCCTCAACGGCATAACGATACCGACTGAAACAACGGAACTTTCCCAACCAGCTACCGCGAGTTCGTACCCGGAGATGCTGCTATGGTACTGGTATCCTTCCTGGCTAGACCCAGTCTACCAGGACCTCGTCACGCAAAGCAATAGCGTCTACTGCGGAATAAGCGGGAACATTGCGTGCCTATCAAATTCCACTATAGACTCCCTGACCACCCCCTTGCCGTTCCAGACTGACCTGACACAGTACGGCGCCACGGTCAACAAAGTCTACCGCATGGTCTACCAACAGGTCCCCGACATCTGGCTCTACGCCACCGTCCCGTTCTGGGTCCAGAGGAGTTACGTCACCGGACTGATCTACAACCCCGGGATACTGGGAACCTACTTCCCGTTGGTGTCCTACGCCTAGTCGAGAGAAGACTTCGCCTGCTGGGCCATGACGCCTTTGTCGTAGAGGAAGCACTCCACTGAGACACCTTCCACCTCGTAGGCGGGCGGCTCTCTCTTTCTGCAGACTTCCATGACGTGGGGACAGCGGGGAGCGTATGGGCAGCCAGGGGGAAGGTCGATTAAACTCGTAGGCTCCCCCTTTACCACTTCTGAGATCGAGGTCTTCCCAAGCTTGGGCGCCGAAGCGAGGAGGGCCTGGGTGTAGGGGTGCTTCGGCTGGCTGAGCACCTTCTCCGCGGCCCCCGACTCAACAATTTTCCCCAGATACATCACGGCGACGCTGTCTGCCATGAACCGTGCGACATTGGGGTCGTGCGTGATCAGCAGGTAGGCGTACCCATTCAGCTTCTGAAGGTCCACTAGTAGGTTGAGAACTTGGGCTTGAATCGAGACGTCAATCGAAGAAGTCGGCTCGTCGAGGACGATCACCTCCGGGTCGCTTATTATCGCCCTGGCTACGGATACCCTTTGCCTTTGCCCCCCGCTCAGCTCGGAGGCCCGCCTGTCCAGTAACGATTGGTCCAGACCTACACTGGCGATGACCTCGAGAATCTTCTTCCCCTTCGCCTCCTGCGAAAGGTCGCTCCCCGTGAGCGGCTCGGCAACAACGTCCCGGACCTTCATGAACGGGTCAATGGACGACCCGGGGTCTTGGAAGACCATCTGCAGTCTCCCTCTCTTAGAGCCGCGCTCCCTGACAGGGCGGACCGGATCCCCGGAAACGGCTATCCTTCCCGAATCAGGTCTCTCGAGTCCTACGATGAGTCTTCCGAGAGTCGTCTTTCCGCAGCCGCTTTCGCCGAGTACCACGAGCGTCTCGCCCCCTCGCACTCGGAAGGTCGCCTCCCACACCGCCCGAACGTGCTTCAGACGCCTTCTGGTAAGCTTGTCCCAGAGGCTTCGGCGCCCTAGAAGAAACTGTTTTGCGACCCCTTCGACTTCGAGCAAGGTTTCCGTCCTACGGCTCATAGTTCTCACCGTAGTTCACGCAGCGGACCATCGAACCGTCAACCGGGTTCTGCGCCGGGACCCCCTTCTGGCAGGCCTCGCGGGCGAGGGGACACCGTGGCGCGAAGGAGCAAATCCCCTCGAGCCCGACGGGGTTGTACGAACCCTTTATCGCGATTAGGGAGCCATCCCCCTTTGATTTTGATGGCATGCTATTGATCAGCCCCATCGTGTACGGGTGTTTCGGTTCGAAGAGAATCTTGTCAGTTGGGCCAGCCTCCTGAATCATCCCACTGTACATCACCGCAATTCGGTTGCAGACGACCCCGGCTACAGCCAGGTCGTGCGTCACGAACAGGACCCCCATCTTCGTTTGCTGAACGATGTCCTTGATGACGGCGAGTATCTGAGACTGGGTGGTTACATCCAGGGCCGTTGTCGGCTCGTCTGCTATTAGGAGCTGTGGACGTTCCGCGAGGGCCATGGCGAGCATGACCCTCTGTATCTGCCCGCCTGAAATCTGATGAGGGTAGCGCTCGGCGACGTCCTCGGCGTCCCCAATCCTTACGGTCTTCAGATGGGATATGGCTTCGAGCCGAGCGGCCCCTCGATCAAAAGGCCTAGAACCGCGTTTCGACCGTACGGCCACCGCTTCGACTATCTGGTCCTTGACCCTCATCAGCGGGTTGAGACTCAGAAATGGGTCCTGGAATATCATGAAGATACCAGTGCCCCGCAAGCTGTCGATTCCTGATGGCGAGGTACGTGATATGTCCGAGCCCCCGAACAGGATTCTTCCCCCTCGATGAATCGCCGGTGGGGACGAGAGCAGGCGCGCCACTGCGAGCGCCAGCGTGGTCTTGCCGGAACCGCTCTCGCCTACGACGCCGAGGACCTCCCCTTGCTGGATTGAAAGAGAAACATCCTTCAGTGCATGGACTTCGTTCCTCCTCGCCCTGTAGTCCACGGTCAGTCCTTCTACGCGGAGTACTTCCAGCCTATCCGCCCTCCGAGAGAATATCCCTCAGGCCGTCCCCCAACAGGGCGGCCCCCATCACAACCACGGTTATCACGGCGCCGGGGAGGAGCGAGTACCACCACCACAAAGGAAAGTAAGAGAGGCCCTGTGCAGTCATGGCTCCCCACTCGGGAGCAGGCGCAGGGACTCCAAGGCCGAGGAAGCTCAGAATGGAATAGACCAGGATAGAATTTCCCAGGTCGATGGTGGCGTAGGACAGGACAGTGTTGAGGGACGAGGGTATCAGGTGCCGTGTCATTATCCTCCTGCTCGACAGACCCGAAAGAAGGGCGGCATCGATGAACCTTAGGTTCTTTATTCTCAGCGCCTCTCCACGGAAGACCCTGGCGTAGGACGGCCACCATACAACGACGAGGGCGAGGATAGCAAAGACCAGCTGCCGTCCGAAGGTCGCCTCAATGGCGACGGCAAGAATCAGGGCCGGGAACGCGAGGAAGAGGTCGGTGAAGCGCATGTTGACCTCTTCCGTCGTCCCTCCGAAGTATCCCGCTGGAATGCCCACCAGGCTGCCTACCAAGACACCACCGCCCACGACCACAGTCGAGACCAGAGCGTCCGTCGGCGCGGCGTAGAGAATCCTGACCAGTATGTCTCTCCCCAGGTCGTCGGTCCCCATGATGTGAGCGAAGCTGGGGGGCAACAGAGAATTTGATGGAAACGGGGTGAAAGGGTTGGACTGGAGAAGAATCCATCCCAGACTTGGGGCGTTGGTCAGGAAACCCGCCAGCTGCAGAATGCCTTCGACGAGGGACCACCCGTAGAATGCAACAACTATGACGAGGCCGATGAGAGGGGCGGGGCTCGACTCCAGCCTTCTGATTGTCCTAAAGAGGCCCAATCTTACTCTCCTAGGCGAATCCTCGGGTCGACAACGGCATAGAGAACGTCGGCTACGAAATTGATCACAACGACGGAAAGCACGATCACTATTGTGGAGCCAATAAGGGTCGGGTAGTCGGAGTTGTAGACTGACTGGGTTATCAAGTACCCCATTCCCTCGTAGCCGAATATCTCTTCAACCACCACGGCCCCAGCGATTACGTAGGCGAAGGTCAGAGCGATGATTGTTATCACGGGCAGAAGAGAGTTCTTCAGGGCATGAATGTAGACGGCTCTGCGAGTGCCCACGCCCTTCATGATGGCTGTCCTGACGAATTCCGACCGCAGGGACTCCAGCATCGAGGACCGGGTTATGCGCGTTATCAGGCCGAAGGATATCGTCGCAAGGGTCAGGGCTGGCAGGACCAGGTGGGTAAGGGCCGAGGTGAAGAAGGTGTAATTGCCGGCGACCAAAGAATCGATTAGAGGGAAGCCCGTTACCACGCTAGGAGGGCTCAGGGACGGGTCGGCGAGCAAGCTCGAAGGGAGAAGGTTCCACTGGTAAGCGAAAAGGAACTGAAGTAGCAATGCAACCAAGAAGGGAGGCATACTCCAGGTGACCAAGTAGATCCCCCTTGCCACGTAGTCCCCCTTCCTGTCCTTGTGGGCGGCTCCGTAGGCGCCTGTGAAGATTCCAAACATGATGGTCAGCACCATTGCGAAAAAGCTGAGCTCGAGGGTCCTAGGAAAGTAAAGGGAGACCAGGTTGGCTACGGGCTGCTTGAAGAAGGGAGAGATTCCGAAGTTGAACGTGAAGATCTCTTCAAGATAATAGAAAAGCTGGACATAGACCGGTTGGTCAAGGTGATACTCCTTGACCACTGCCTGGACGACGGAAGGGGGAGCCCTGGGACCTGCCCACAAAGCTGCTGTGTTCGGGGCAGCCACCCTGGTAAGGAAAAAGACAAGGACGACAGCACCAAAAATCAGGACGATGGAGTAGACTGCTCTTCTGACTACGTAGCCGAGAAGCCCCAATCAATCCACCAGGAGTTTGTCGGTCGAAAGCCGTGACAGCCCTCCACAGGTTCCTCTGGAAACTTGCGGCTCTTTCTCAACTTAAAGGTATTGAGACGGTTTTCAAATGCCGACGAAACTCAATCCCGCAAATCCTCGAACGGGACGTAGTCGTAATCAAAACCAAAGTGCCTCGGGCCAAATACCGCAAGTCCCTCCGGCTTCCTCCAAACCTTTGGAACGCTGGCCCCGATGATGTCGACTTCCATGCCCTCCTTCAACTTGTCGTTGGTTATTCCCGAGCCGCTCGACGGGTCAAGGAACATGAAGAGGTCTGGAGGCATCACCACCGGTCTGTCGTTCATCCAGCCCATAATGTGCTCGTTCATTATCCAGCTCCTGAATTTTTTTCCTCGCCATTCGTCTTCTCCGGCGACCGTTGCCTCCCCAATGAGGAACCCTTTTTCGTCCTTCCATGTGTATTTCTCCACCTTCCCTTTCAGAAGCCTGCGGCCGTTCGTCAGTTCCCCCATGACTGCTCCCACTGGGTCCCTGTTCTCCTTCACCGCCAAGCGCCTTGCCCTGCCTATGGCGATGCATTTCGAGATTGTTCCTTGAATGATGCAATCCACGGCTCTGCTCCTGGTCAGTGGCGAATCGACCACAGCCGCGTGCCCGCCGGAAACCACGCTCACGTACCTCGCAATCGCTTCGTAGTCGTCGATACTCGCGTATGAATCGACCAAGATTCTGTTGCCAGTCTCGCTCACGATGGCCGAGGGCGACATCGACAGTTTGAAGATTTGCATGGTGCTCTGGTGCAACTCCGGTCCCGCCCTTCCCATCAGGTCCCCGTCGACCATGGGGATCCCGAGCTTGCCGGCGATGGCAAGGCAGGCAGCGGTGTTCCCACCCCCAATCTCCGAGGGGACCGTTCCCGCCACTTTCTTCCCCAGCCTCGATTCCAACAACGAGACCGCCTCGGCGATCGGATCACTCACGGTCTGTTTTGCGGTCTTCTTCTGCAGCGAAGCGACCGACCCGACGAAATATGGACTTGCGAGAAGGTCCTCTTCCTTGAACTCGTTCAAGTCGGCCAAAATCATGGTTCCCCCAGCATCAATCACATCCATGAGGCGCGCGAGTCCGCTATCTGGACTTCCTCCTCCACCCACCCCGAGAATAGTTGCTCCGGCAACCAGATCTTCCAGTTCTTCCCTTGTGAGATTTCTTCTCGTCAGGTTCCGACCACGGTTTCGGGAAGGGTATCAAGCAATAAGGGTTTGAACCGAGCTTCAGGGAGGCGCAATGAACCCTACGCACGGCAACAACGGTCTTAATTCCGACTGCTGAATTGATTGACTGTGATTTCCGTTTCCTGTCTAATGAATCCGCCAATCGAGGTTCTGGCTGTCTGGCTATTGATCGCAGGCGCTTTGGGTGCAATCATGATGGGGCTGGACAAAGGAAAAGCGCAGAGACACGAGCAAAGAATAAGCGAACGCAGGCTGTTTCTCATTTCACTCGCGGGTGGATTCTGGGGTGTGCTCTTGGGTGGTGGACTCGCTCACCACAAAACATCAAAGATATCGTTCCAGATAGTGGTGCTGGCGACGTCGTTTGTTTGGCTGTTGGTCCTATCACAGATTCTCGCTTGGACTGGATGTTTCTCCTAACGATCTGCATTACTAGGAAATTCGCCCGAATTCCGGTAAGGTCAGTGTTGCGAACTTACGTTACAAAAGAAACCAGAAACAGGACCACTCTGCGAAACTTGAGCGCCGAAGACGTATCCGGTACCTTGCAGGTTTACGACGAGACCGCATGCGAAAAGATAAGCCGATGGGGAAACATATCCGGAGACGAGTGAAGTAGAAGCGCCAAATGCGTTGCTAGTTGTGTAGTTGTAAGGAACAATGGGTATGAAGAGGAAGACGAATAGCAAAATGACGATTACAATACCAACATTCCTTCCTGTATGTCCGCTTTTTGTTGGGGCAGCCTGCTGTGCCCCGGGCATGGCCAAGGGTATCGAAGGACCAATGGGGTTGATTTGACCATGCGCATCTGTTCGAGGCGAAAGGGTAAGAGGTGAAGAAGGTAAGATAGAAAACGGTCAAAGCGAGCCAGTGTCCTTAATTGAAGGAGTCTGTGCGTGTATCAGACAGCGGCCATGGTGAGAACTGTAAGACTGACAGTCGTCGTAACGGCGATTGACTTGGTTAGTTGGATCGCATATTTTCCCGCACCTTATGGATTTGAGACTCGACCAATCCTAGGTCTTTCACCGGTTTTTGGTTTGCCGTTCTACGTGGCTTTCTTCTTGAATCTAATACTGATACCGATTTTGTGGAAGAAACCAAGACTTGGCTCCATCCTGACAATGTTGCTGGGACTCTTGTTTATTGTCGGTGTCGTTCTGGACCAAGCGGCCCCAGCCGTCCCAGGATTGCCTCCACCGCCTTTGGTTACAGTGTTTCAGGCCGAGGGGGTGATTTTGTCAATTCTCTTGATCTTGTTGGGAAGGAGAATCTACGGAAGGCAAACATCAGAACCTGGGCTGACGAACAAACTGCGGTAATACACCTATGCGGTTGCTATCTCGACTAAAGTCACAGGGCCATATGAGGGAGTAAGTAACTTCCTCGGACCTGGCATAATTATCCCCCCGGTGGCGATGGTCATCCAACTCGTGCTGGAACCGCATTTGGTGAAACGGCGCCCAAGCGATTGTCTGACTCGTTTGAAAAACTGTAAAGGGGGATAAGTGACCTAGCACTCTTGTACAGGAAGAAAGCCCCCGCCGCATTGGCGGCTCCGCCGAAGAGATTCGACCACTCCACCGAGTAGATTGCGAGCCCGTTCCCTATGAGCCCTGCGAGCACGAAAATGAAAACCAGATAGAATCCGAACCATTCAAGGTGCCTCTTCAGCGTCCTGTCGGCTGTCCTTCTGACTGCGACAAGAAGGACAACGGCACCTGAACTAACGGACAGATAGGCGGGGGTCAGAAATATCACGAGCAGATATAGGGGTGGATTGGTGCTGAGGCTCCCAAATACAAGCTGACCCACGTAGGCCGTGTATGAGAAGGAGATTATCACCGCCGAGATGTTGATTGTCCAGATCAAGAACCGCACTGTGCTCCAATGCAAGGTGTCTCTAAGCAATGGGTCTGTCAGGCGGGCCGCAAGGGCTGATTTGTCGACCCAGTAGAAAATCATGACGAAGGCCAATGGAAATGACAAGAAGCTAAGGAGGCTGTAAATGTCGAGCGTCTGAGGGCTGTAATAGCTCGTGGTCGCGTTGAGGGCATAGAGAACCGCGACAAGAACTAGTCCCAGCGCCTGCTTCCTATAGACCCCTCCCGCAATAGTCCTTCTGATGGCAAGGGCTGCGTAGGTCACGTATCCGTAGCCAAGAATCGTTGCCCCGGTCAGGACCCCGGCCGCTAAATCATATGAGCTTAGCATATGGTCTTATCTCCATTCCATTTCGGGAAAATGAGAAACTAAAGTACCCGGGCTGAGGCGGAGCCCCCATCATTTTTCTGACCTTGAGTATTGGTACGTAGCTTATTCCTTCTTCATAGACTCTAAGGTCCAGTACGCCGTCGAAGAGCGCCTGCATGGCAGTGACGACTTGAGGCGTGTGCATCCCGTCCTCCAGGGTGGCAAGCAATACTGCGTCATACTGCTTGATATCTGCCATCAACTGAGTCAGGAACTTGTACACAACATCGGACGCATTGAGCATCAGCAAAGGGGAGAGGACGTCGGTAACGATTCTGAACCTCCTGTCGCTGTTCTTTCTCATTACTTCCTTTATGTTGAAAGAAAGGCCGGCCAAATCCCCACTTTCATACTTGATCAAACCGCCATCACTCGCGATCCACAGAGGAACTCTTTGCTGGTAGTCTACGCCGTAGGCCTTCGCATCTTTTACAACCTCCCTGGCAGCGAGACGGGTCAAATAGACGCAAAAATCGCCTTGGGCTAGTCCTGACTGAGTAAAGTGATACCCCAGGGCTTCCTTGCCTATTCCCGGGGCCCCTATGGTCAGGATTCCAGAGCGGTCCGGGTATCCGTTTCCTCCGAGGATTGTGTCAAGCTCCGAAATTCCCGTTGAGGCCAAACTACTTTGACTCCTGATGGGAACGGGCGAACTTAAGCACATTGGGGGAGTCGATGGCGCGATGAATCCTATGTATGGCAATCTTTAGGTAACAAGTCTTAATTATTTGAGGGAGCTTTTCCACCGCAGTGGTTCGTCACTCCCAGAGAATTTCCAAAATCGTACGGATGACGATGGCCGACATGGCCAATCTGGCTGACAAGCGCCGCGGCGCTTTCCGTCTTGAAAATGCGGACAGCGACCTCGTCCCACCTCTCCACGTACTCCGGGCGACTAGGCAAGCCGTAGGCGTCGACAGGTACAACAGCTACCTTCCTCTCCATGGGCTGCCCGAACTTCGAAAGGCAATCGCCCACCGCTATCATGCGGATCACAGCCTCAGCTACGATCCAGAGTGCGAAGTCGTTGTAACATCCGGAGCAGGAGAGGCAATGCTCAGCTCCCTCCTCGCGTTCGTCAATCCAGGAGACAGGGTCTTGCTGACCAACCCGACCTATTCAGGGATGGCCCAACGGGTCAGACTCGCCGATGGAGTACAGAGTTTCACCAATCTGGTTGAGAAGAACGGCTGGCACCTGGACCTGAATCACCTTGAGGCCGCCGCCAAGGGATGCAAAGTCTTCTTCATCATGTCGCCGAGCATGCCCACCGGCGCTATCTTCACTCTCGAAGAAACCAAGGTCATAGCCGAACTCGCCGAGAAGAACGACGCGGTCGTTGTGTTCAATGCCTCCATCGACAAGATAGTCTTCGACGGGGCCAAGGTGACTAACCCGGCGACTCTGCCTGGAATGAGAGACAGGACGGTAACGATCGGTTCCGTCTCGAAGAACTACAACATGATGGGCTGGAGAGTGGGGTGGGCAGCCGGCCCTGCGGACCTCGTCCGCCCCATCGAGAACGTGCACATCTTCAACGGCATCATGCCAAGCGGCATTACTCAAGCAGGCGCGACCGCGGCACTTGAGGGCCCTCAAGGCTGGGTGAAAGATGCCATACGGGAATACCAAAGAAGACGGGACGTCCTTCTGGCTAGCCTAAGGGAGATCAAGAAGATCAAAGCAACCAAACCTGAAGGCGGGTATTACTTCCTAGCAAACATACGGAAACTCGGGGTGAAGTCGCCGGCGTTCTGTGTCGGACTCCTCAAAGAAACGAAAGTTGCGACGACGCCAATGGTGGCTTGGGGGAGCGACAACTTCGGGTACGACCACGTGCGATTTATCTTCACCAACGAGCCGGTGAATAGGCTCGAAGAGGCCGGTCGTCTAGTCAAGCAGTTCGTGAGCAGGCATTACATCCGATAGCTCGACGATTAAATAACGCGACGTCTTGACATCAGCTATCATGCCCTCAGTTACCGTTAAGGATGGGACCCAACTTTACTACAAAGACTGGGGAACCGGCCAGCCGGTTGTCTTCAGCCACGGATGGCCGCTTAGCTCAGATGCCTGGGAGGACCAGATGCTCTTCCTCGCGGAGCACGGGTACCGCTGCATCGCGCACGACCGGCGTGGGCACGGGCGGTCAGGCCAGCCTTGGAACGGCAACGACATGAACACCTACGCCGACGACCTAGCTGAACTGACGAATCATCTTAATCTCAAGAACGCAGTCCACGTCGGACACTCCACGGGAGGGGGCGAGGTAGCTCGCTTCATCGGCCGCCACGGCTCGAAGAATGTAGCGAAGGCAGTCCTTATTGGGGCGGTCCCTCCCATAATGGTGAAGACCCCGGCCAATCCTGGCGGCTTACCGATGGAGGCCTTCGACCAGATACGGGCTGGTGTGCTTGCAGACAGGTCACAGTTCTTCAAGGATCTGTCAATTCCATTCTACGGGGCGAATAGGCCTGACTCGAAGGTGTCGCAGGGCCTTCGCGACTCCTTCTGGCACCAGGGAATGATGGCCGGTCACAAAGCGGTCTACGATTGCATCAAGCAATTTTCGGAGACGGACTTCACCGAGGACCTCAAGAAGATGGACGTGCCCACTCTCATCCTCCACGGAGACGACGACCAGATAGTTCCCATAGCAGACTCGGCCTTGCTTTCAGCGAAAATTGTCAAGGGAGCCACACTGAAGGTGATTCCTGGTGCCCCGCACGGCATGTGCTCTACCCTCAAGAACCAAGTCAACACAGAGTTACTCGCATTCATCCGCGCTTGAAAGTCACTGTCCATCTACTAACTTTGTCCCAACGCTAGGATGGGGTATTGCCGGCTCCGACTTGATTTGAACGCATTGAAGTCTGATTGGAAGAGCAGATACTGAAACTCGGTCTCAGCTCGAAGGGTTGTCCTCGCCCAGTGGAGAGGCCCTCCTGTAGGAGACGTCCCCCGTTGAGTCAGGATACCTGACCAGGAGGTGCTGATTCGCGAGCTTGTCGCAGGCGGCCTGGACCTCGTCGGGGTCCAAATCCACTTTGAATTGAGTTTCAACCGCTTCCTCGATCTCGAATACTCCCTTCTCCTGCATGTCTGAGAGGACATAGACTATCCTGCCTTCGAGGCTGTCGGTCGACGGAGGCCTTGGTAGAGAAATCAACTTCTGCGTCCCGGCCTTCAGATTCTCAATTATGGGTGCCCAGTCATTCAGGTTCCACTTCCTGCGTCCCATTAGTGTCTCCGCAAACACCGATCTATGTTCACCCGACTCGTCACCCCAAGTTACCTCGAGGCTCGGCCGCCCGAGGGCCATCCCATGCCCTTTGATGGACGAGATCGACCCTATCGGAACGAATATGTTCGGGCTCCCAGTTGGTATCTTGCTCAGGTCTTCGACTTCCGAATAGACAAGACGAATCTTTCCCGTTGGGTTCAAAGCGTTTTCTCCCTGCAGGTCTTCCTCTTGTTGGTTCGTACAGACGAAAATCAACCTCTTGTTTGTGAGAACAAGCGTGCCTTCTTTGATGCCGAATCCGAAATCTGCTTCTACCTCTTTTTCAACGCCACCGTCGCGCATCTTGGCCCCTTGTTCTTGAGCTAGGATAATTTCGATGTTTTGGTTGCTCATGAAGATGAATGGAGCCGCTCCCGGAGAGATATAAGAGATATCTTGGGGACATCCTTCGGCTCTCCTTCGTACTGAGAGCGTTTCAAGATCGAAATATCTATTTTGGCGTCGAGTTGGATTTTTAGTTTCCGTGGACCGACGTGCCGAACCACGCGTTCTTTCCGGGGTGGGCGTACTTCATCCCCGGCGCGAAGACAGAAAACGATTTTGTCGAAGTCACATTGAGCTCCTTGCACGTCAGGCCCTTGGGTATCACTATGCTTGCTTCGTAATCCGCGCCGGTGACCGGGTTCCTCATGGGCTCGAGCACGGCAAGGACGCCGTCTCCAGCCTTGTACCTGCTGTTCGGCCCGTCGAACGTCCAATCGAACTTGACGTACGAGGTATCCAGCCATTTGTCGAACGTGTTGGCGAAGATCGGCCAGGGCATTCCTCCAGCTTCTCCCTTCACGATTCTTTCCAACCCCTTCCTTTGCCGGGGGTTCGCCGTTTCGTCAAGGTAGAGCTTTGCCGTCCCTCCTCCCTCATGTATCGCCCTGGGCCAGGCAGCGACAAGCGCGAAGGCCAGCCCGCCGAGCTTGACCTCGCCGTAGCTTCCCTCTCTTATCTTCATGGCCCATCCACCCTCGCAGTACCCAGGCGTAGGCCGGGCGTCGAAATTGCAGGGGCACCCCCAGTCGCAGTTGCACGCTGTGATGATTTCGCACTTGTACCGCCATTTCGTCGAGCCATCGGCCGAGCGACTCATCGGGCGGGGAGCGTCACTTTTGTTATTTAAACGCGGAGCGAAAGTCCTCGCGCAGCTCAGCCTTTTCGTGGTCAGACGCGAAGGAGCTCTCGATGGAGTTCTCCACGAGGCGGCCAAGCTCCGGGCCTCGGAAACCGTAGGCCTGGCAAACTGCGGCGTAGACCTGCGAGAGCTTCCCTCGGGGCCAGAGAGCCGGGTCGTCCGAGTTCACAGACACCATGACCTGCTTTCGAAGGAGGACGTCCAGTCCAAGCTCGTTCAGCGTGGCTATCTTTTGAAGGACCAGGTTCGAAATCGGGTTCATCTCGACAGCGACGGACTTCGCCTTCACCGACTGCACCAGGGAGTCCGACCGGACCAAGTGAATGGCATGGCCCACCCTGTTTGCCCCGAGCAGGTCTACGGCGGTCCTGATGTTCCCGAGGTTCTGTTCTATCGATCCAGCTCCCTCGCCGGCGTGCACCGTCGACTTCAATCCCGCATCTGAGGCTAGCTTGAAGGCCCTCCGGAACCGTTCAGG
>JAPCJK010000026.1 GCA_027886975.1 Nitrososphaerota archaeon | reverse complement strand
TGGAGAGCCGCACGTTCAGCTCTCCCCTTCTCTTACCAGCTTCAGATAGACATCTTCGAGCGAGGCGCCGGCGATTGTTACGGACTGGATGTGTCCTCCGGCCTTGGCTATCGCCTCGATGACAGCGGCGTTCTCCTTCTCAGGGTCCTTCAGATCAATTGTCAGCTTGTTCCCTTCCGTCGTGACGTTCCCCGATAGCTGTCTCAGCCCAGCCAGCACCGCGTCAGTCGCTTGCTCCTGAAGCAGCACGACTGTCCTTCTGGTGCCTCCCCTGCTGTTCAGCGCTCTCTCGAGTTCCTGGGGAGTACCCGTCGCGATGAGCTTGGTGCTCAAGATTCCAATCCTGTCGCATATCCTCTGCGCTTCGTCCAGGTTGTGTGTGTTGAGGAAGATGGTCCTCTTCTCTTTCTTCAGCTCGAGGATGAAATCCCTGACCGTCTTGGCGGACTCCGGGTCCAGGTTAGCCGTGGGTTCGTCCATGAAGAGGAGCTTTGGCTCGTGTATCAGGGCACGCGCGATCGCGAGCTTCTGCTTCATCCCTTTGGAGAAGGTCCCGGCCATGATGTCCCTCTTCTCCCAAAGACCCAACATCGTCAGGAATCCTTGGATATTGTCTTTCCGCTTGGCATCTGAGCAGTCGTACAGCTTGCCGTAAAAGTCCAAGTTGTCATAGGCGCTCAGGTCGTCGTAGAGGCCCACGTTGTCCGGTACCAATCCGATGAGCTTCCTGATCTTGAGCGCGTCAGCTTCCCTGCCGACATCATAGTCTGCTATCCTCGCCTCGCCGCCGGTCTTTGAAATCAGGCAACAGAGCATCCGAACGGTGGTGGTCTTCCCCGCACCGTTCGGCCCTAGGAAGCCGAAGACCTCGCCCTCGCTGACGCTGAACGTAACCGCGTCGACAGCTGTAATACTGCCGAATTTCTTGGTCAGGCCGACAGCCTCGATGGCCGACCCAGAGAGTGCCATGGGAGTAGAATCGGGCAGAGAGTACGTCACCGCTGATAATTAGGATTTCGGCAGTTCCAGAAATCGGCTCGAAGACAAGGAAAATACTGGAAGACTGCTAGAATCTTCCCTTGAAGACACACCGTTGGATGTTCGTGCTCGGTATAGAACCCGCGACGGTCGTAGCCGTTGGGTGGACCATGCCAGGATTCGCCTCGAACTTGTTGTTCGATTCCGATGCGAATCGTCACGTTTACGTGACCAGAAAGGGGACTGATTCAATGTTCGAATCCGTCTAGCGGAAGCTCAGTTCAGATCTGCTGCGGTCAGCCGGATATGACCCAAGCAGTTTTGATGGGGGTTGGGCGAAGAAAATGCCCTTAGATTGGTTTTCTTCTAGAGAGCAGCAATGCCGCAAGCGCAACAGCAAGCAGACCTCCGAGGACGACCGTTGAAATATCATATGGGACAGAACCAGTTGACAGTGCTGTCGTCACGGTGGTCTGTGTGGTCTTCTCAGAGACCACGGTCGTTGTGGAAGCAACGGTAACGGTCGAAGTCAAGACGATGGTCGTGGTGACACTCACCGTCGATGTCGTTGTGCTGGTGTTCGTCGCTGACGACGCTGTCCAAGTGCCAGAAGAACTAACCCTTGCAGTCCTGCCGGCCGGGATCGTGCCGAGGCTATTGACAAGCTTCATAGCAAAAAAATATCTGCATTCGCGCCATTGGATTCGTAGGCGAGCTGCGAGGTGGGAACGGTGCATGTTGCAATCACGTTAGTTAGGTGTGGTAGCCCGTTCATGATTTGACCTCCGGCAGTGCCGTTGGCCAAGGTGTACCATGTGGTTGTGTCGTTCTTGGCGTAAATCAAATCCATGTTGCAGTAGTTTGCTGCGAGAACAAGGTCATAACTTGAATTCTTTCCCTCGTTCGCTATCGCCACCGTGCAGACTCCGGTGTTGAGGGAGCATGACGCGTCGCCTACAGATAGAAAATAGAAGCCGAACGCAATGACCATTGGGGATGATTTCATGGCCGTTCGTTCGTTCATCGCACCTACAGAGATACTACCGCCAGCGTTGCTTACGAGCGTGACTACTAGCAGTGCTGCTAGGATTTGCGACCTCAAACCTCTCGTTTGGGCACCCTCCCATTGATAATCCCACACATTGGAACAGGCCTGCGTTGGCAGTTTGGTGGCACTGACCTCCTACAACCTTTAGGAGGAAAAGGGAGGGTCGGAATCCGTGCCAAAGACTCTTCTCACCCTTGGATTGGTGTTCACAGTCCTAGGAACATTCCTCACGGTGGCGGGCTGGTATATTCTCTTCCCACATACCGGTTGCGATCTAGGTGGGTCGTGCGTTACGACCATGTCCACTTCCTTACTTTTCGCTGAGGGAATCTCCTTCTTGGCCTTCGGCGTAATCGCTACACTGATATCGAGGCCCTTCAAGCGCTCTGATTCTCCTTGACTTCGGTCGCGTTTTTGCCCGCTAGAACAGCCTAGGCAGTTTTGGTGACGTTGGAAATAGCGGGAGCGGGACACCGATGCTCTAAGAGGGTGTCCGAAAAAGCTTGAAAGAGGCTTATTCTCCCAAACGGAGTTCATTCTTGGCTAATCGCGAACGGCGACGGTCGTAGCCGTTAGGTGTACCAGGCTGAAAATGAACCCGAAATAGGGTTTGAGTCCAGGGACGGGATTGACATCTTCGGTTCAAAATCGGCGCAGTGCCCTGGCCGAGCTTAAGCCATGTATGGTAAGCGCCCCGACCTAACGAACTAGCCTATCATTGCTTCGAGTCCTCCTCATCGATCAAAACAGCTAACATTAATACAGAAAGCGAGCAAAACAAACAGAGGCCGATGAACAGGATTGCCCTGCTCGCAGGAATCGTGTTTCTCGTTCTCGGTATTGTGGAGGTTAGCCAAGGCATGAATGCGCAACTTGCTATGAGAACCCGTATCCACAGGCCTGCCTCAATCAACGGGTAGTTTGGCTGAGCGGAGCTTCTTCGGGGCTATGGGGTGATTTCTTGCTCGCAGTCGGGATTGTCCTGCTTGCCTATGGATTGCTTGTGAGAAGAATAAAAGGGGCGAAGGCGCCTGACGGAAGTGGCTAGCCTTTGATGGGGATAAGACTCAGGTGGATTCAAGGACTTCCTATCCTAGTCACGCTGATAGTTGCTGTGCTCGCCTACGTTCTCGTAATCCGCTAAGTTAGTCTCATTGGGGACAACGAGTTTGAAGAATCAAGTCCCAGCAGCAAATAGCAGACGAGGCTTCGCTGTAGACACGCTAGCAACGTTACTCATTACCGCGGGGCTTGGCTTTCTTCTGTTCTTCTTGGCCTCCGAGGCCTTCTATGTTGAGTGTGCGCAGAAGGCATCGTCATGCTCTGACACTTTCTATTGGGTTTTCGATCTCTTGGTGATTGGCTTTTCGGTCGCGGCGATAGCGCTCGCTGGAGGTGGGGTAGCACTCAGTGGGGCGGGCAGGCGCGCTGCCATAAGGAACATCTCCATCCCATCAATAGATGGGTCGGTGTTGGCCGTTTTATACGGGATGATTCCCACCAGCATCTTTGGTATAGGTGGCTTAACCATCTACTACGGTTTTCCTTTCACTGACTTCGTGCAGTCCGCCGGCAACACATTTTATGCCTCGTTCCTCGTGTTGAATTACGCCTTCTGGTTCGGACTAGGGTATTTCGTCCGGTCAGTCCTCCGACTTCGGAAATCGAAACGTTCGCTGAGCGATGGTGTCCGCCGGATATGGCCTAGCAGTTTTGGCGGTGTTCTCGACACTAGCAGTAAATAGCCGGGCATCCGCTTGCACGATGCAAGATGAAGAGCAGGCTCGTTGTCGTAGTAATCGCCGTTATCATCATGGGAGGGGCAAGTACAGCATACGTCGCCTGGAGTACCATTCAGCACACCTCGAATTCGGTAACGACCAGCCATTCCTTGGCATTCGGATGGACGATCATTCGCACGAACCTTACCGTGTACTACAACACTGCATGTGTTGTCATCGAATCGTCTTACCTTAGTTGTCCGACAATGGACACGGCGTCACATTCTCCTTTCCTCAGAAATGTGGATCTGATCCTCTACCAGGGGAATCACTACTATGATGTGAATTTCACTTACTACTCGAATGGGCAGCCGGTGACTCGCACCATCTGGTTCACAAATTCGACGGTTTTCTGCATGAGCCCTATGCGGTCGGGCTATGGTACCTGTCCTACTAGGCCCGCGCAGCAATCCGTTTTGGTTCCATCAAGGAGTTCGACTGGAGCTACGAGTCCATCGTTAGGACTAAGCCTCGTTCTGAGATTGGCGTCGGACAGAGTCAACAGCGGCAGCTTAGTCGTCACCGTCGTGGTGCACAACAGCCTAGGCCGAGTGAACAACGTCTCGTCGGCGAACGGCTGGCGTGTCTCGACTAGTAGTCTGCGAGGAGCCTATCAAACAACGATGGTGGGATACGCGGTCTATCGCGGCACCTACGGTGAGAACAATTTCACGGCAGGAACGCCTCTAGCGCTGATGGAGCCAGGCTCAAGTTTCCGGTGCACGCCATGCTCTCCGCCAGGTTACTACTCATTCCAACCTAACGGCGACAATGCGACCATGTCTCCAGGAAGCATGTTCGGATACAACGGAAGCCCCACCATGCTGATCAACTTCACTGAGTCAATCTCAGGTTTCTGGACAGGCCCGACCCAATTCGACGCCTTCCCCGCCGGCACCTACACCGTGGTTGCGTTTGACCAGTGGGGACAAACTGTGGCAATGCAATTCACTGTACAAAGCACCGGGAACCAATAGCTGTCAGAAGGTAATGCTGGAACACCGATTGGGGACGAAATATCCTGAATCTAGCTCATTCGACCAAACGGAGTTCATTCTGAGTTAATCGCGAACGGCGACGGTCGGACTCGAACCGACGACCAATAGGTTAACAGCCTATTGCTCTACCACGCTCCCCAGTTGTTTCCCAACTTCTGAGCTACGTCGCCGCAAATCGATGGGCAAAGAGTTGGGCTGAAAAACGTTGTTGGTTTGTTTAAATCTACAATTCTGCCCTCCGGCTTAGTTGGACTCCAACCCCTCGGACAAAGACAGGAATGAGGTCGAGGGCGTGATCCGCGCATTCTTCGAAGCAGGGAAGAACAAGGATCTCCCCTCTCTCCCGGATTTCCACGCTCCGTTTGGCATTTTCTCCAAGTTCGACGAGAATCCCCCCTACACCCGCCAGAACTCAGAAGAGGCGTTCGTCTACGAGCAGGCTTCCTTTGCCAACATCTCTGACTACAATTACAAGATTGACGACTTGCGGATAGACTTGCTGGGCGACGCGGCCGTCGCTACATTCTACCTAACCTACGGCGGAATGTTCGTCAACGACTACTCCTTCGAAGGCTCCCCAGTCGGATCCAGGGTTAGGGTC
The DNA here is from genome assembly GCA_027886975.1 of Nitrososphaerota archaeon. Taxonomy (GTDB): domain Archaea; phylum Thermoproteota; class Nitrososphaeria; order Nitrososphaerales; family Gagatemarchaeaceae; genus UBA183. Next base: position 17,671 of record JAPCJK010000026.1, on the reverse strand, counting down.
ACCATGGTCTTGGCGCGAACCAACAAAGGGTGGAGGATTGCCCATGAACACCTTAGCAGATTCCCAGACTGGTCAGGGCCTAAAGTAGAGAAGAAGGACTGAGGACCGATGTTCAGAGCTTAGACGGCTGCCGCCACCAGTGATACAAGATCACAGCCACAACCACAATTCTGGTATAGATGGAGATTCCCATCAAAGTCGATGTGACGGGGATGGTGAAGGCGCCTCCCTGAAATGTGAACAGGAGTTGCGAGCCTAGAAAACCTAGTTGGCCCTCGACCCAGGGGACTAGGGCCTGGTGGAATCCAAAGAGTAGATCTCCGACGAAATAATACCCGACATCGTTCATAAGCGAGACCAGCAGTCCTAGGCTCAAAGCGAGCTGCCAGTCCTTCAAACCCTGGAATACAATTAGGACTCCGAAGGGCGCCATGTAGGTTAGTATCAACCATATGTGGTAAGCAGGTGCGCTTGTAGCGAACAGGTCAATCCAATTTACAAGTACTAAACCATAGAATGCGGAGAAAAATATCAGCTTGAGCAGAGTCAGCTGCCTGGGGTCCGTGGGCCTCAGCCCCCAGACAATCATCTCTATGCCGCTGACCAAGACCACCATCGAAAACAGGGGCACCAGGGTCAGGGCTGCGATGTTCGGGACCAGCACAGCCACTGCAGCCAATACTATGGCGAGCGCCCCCGTGGCAAACGCCGAACTCCTTAGCCATCTCGGTTCGAAGCGCCTGGTCGAGGGGATAATCCTCCCCAGTCCCTGGGCTGTGAGGCTGATCGCGAAAAGAAATACGAGGGACTGATAGCTCAGCCCAGGCTGGAAGATTACAAGCAGAAGCACCAGCGCGGCCAAAACCCCCACCCCCACAAGCCCTAGCCGCTCGAGCCTGGCCAGCCTTTTTCTCAGTCCACCAGACGCGATAGTTCTAACAGCGCTGAACAGAAGCGCAACCGAGAGAAGAATGACCAGTTCCTCTGTCTGGTAGTTGGGGTTGGCAAGGATCACCACAGCGACGACCACCGAGGCGAGTCCAAGCACCACCTCCAACGCCCTAAACCATCTAGGCGGTGCCTCAGCCTGCACCAAAGTCGGTCCCTCGGTGCGCCTTCCTCACTTAAGCATGAAGGAACTTGCGAACAAGACTGGTGGGCCCGCCCGGATTTGAACTGGGGACCGTTCCCGCCAGCGGGTGCTGGTACCGGTGTCTCCGTTCGAGCGTATGAGCCGGTCGCTCTGACCGAACTGCCCGTCTTTGAGACTCTGAGCTACGGGCCCACCTTTCGCTGGCTCCTAAATTCCCGCCTTTAAGCAGAACTACCCAAACCTAAATAACCCTCCAAACCGACAACAAACTCAGTAGCAGTGAGCAAGGACCAAGACGAGGGTTTTGAAGACATCCTAGCTGAGCTGGATCGCGAGGAAGCACGCGTCAAAATTAGAATGGAGATGCGGCGTTTTGGAAAACCGACCACGGTCATCGAAGGGATCAAGATGAGCGACAAGGACATGCACGAGCTCAACTCCAAGATGAAGCGGGCCCTCGCCACGGGGGGTACGGTAAAGGACGGGATCATGATTCTTCAGGGAGACCACAGAGAGAACGCAGCCAGGATGCTCAAGGAGAGCGGCTTCTCAGAGAGCGCAATCGAAGTAATCTGACCTTCCTCTCATCTTGTCTCATGGCCCGCGTCCGCTTCAAACTTTTAAAGGGTAAAACGGGGCGCAAGCAGTAAGAGAAGTCATCATGTCGAAGCCGATAATCACCTTCGAGGACTTCGTCAGACGGTTGCTCATAGTCATATTCTGGGTCACGCTCCTTTCAGTCGTCGTCATCGTCCCGATCTATTACCTCCTCGACTCCATATTCCATTTCCCGGTCGATATCTTCGCCCTCGCAACGGTCAAACCGTTTGAGTTCCTCGCCTTCCAGCTCAACCTGATTTCAACCGAGCCATTCAGGACCCTTTTCGCATTGACGGTCTTCCCGGGCTTTACCTTCGTCGCCGTCTACTCGACCATCCTGATGGGGTGGGTGGAGAGGAAGTTCACGGCGAAGATCCAGCTCAGGACAGGCCCCATGTACGCCGGGAAGTACGAGGGGATCCTCCAGAACATCGCTGATTTCTTCAAACTCGCCTTCAAAGAGATCGTAATACCGACCGGCGTCGACCGGGCGACTTTCATCGCCATCCCCTTCGCATTGATGGCAGTCGCAGGGGCCCTGATCGCACTCGTCCCGCTTTCCCCGACCACCTTCATTGCAAACCCGTCAGTCGGAGCTGTGATGGTCTTCGCGATCCTCGGGTTTACACCCCTGGTGGTGCTCCTCGCAGGATGGGCGAGCAACAGCAAGTACCCGTTCCTCGGCGGGCTCAGGGCCCTGCACCAGTTAGTTGCTTACGAAATTCCTCTTATCCTGTCTCTGGTTGGAGCCGTCGTCCTCTCTGGTTCCCTAAACCTGATTGGTGTAGTCCAAGCCCAGACCGGGCTCTGGTACATCGTCCTCCAGCCCCTGGGAGCGATCGTCTTCTTCATCGGGGCCCTGGCTGAGCTCGAACGCATCCCCTTCGACATCCCCGAAGCCGACAGCGAGATCGTCGCCGGGTGGCAGACTGAATACACCAGCATGCTCTTCGGGACCTTCCAGCTTGCTAATTTCTCCAGGATGTACATAATGGCCGGACTCTTCACAACTTTCTTCTTGGGCGGCTGGCTCGGCCCTCCCCCGCTCCCTCCAGAGGTTTGGTTCATACTAAAGGTGACAATCGTGATGCTTGTGATGATGCTCCCGCGCAGCATAATGCCGAGGCTGAGGATTGACATGCTCCTAAGGGCGGGCTGGGTGAAGCTCCTTGCCCTCTCTTTCGCCAACATATTCCTCACAATGGTGATAGTCGCGCTCGGAGTGGTGAAGTAATTGGGTGACTGGGCGTACATCAAGGGAGTCTTCATCGCCACCTGGAGCGGCCTCAAGCACCTTTTCCGCCCGAGGATGACCCTGCGCTACCCCGAGCAGAAGCTCGACCTCGAGGGGCCTGGCTATCAGTTCGACGCGAAGAAGGGGGTGGGTCTACCTGGGTTCAAGGGAAGGCACATCCTCTACTTTGAGAAATGCACTGGGTGCCAGCTCTGCGCCATCGCCTGCGACGGCGTGGCCGTGGCCATCGACATGCAGAAGGTCCAGAAGGGAAAGGTGCAGAACAAGAAGGACATCTGGCCGGCGGTTGACTACGGAAGATGCGTCTTTTGCGGACTTTGCGTCGATCCAGAAACCGAAGTTGCGACGAATCCCGGGATCAAGCCGATCAGAGAAATTGTAGTTGGTGAGCACATTCTAACCCACAGCGGGGAGTACAAACCAGTAACGAGAATCTGGGAGTTCGCCTACACTGGAGTTCTGTACGAAATCAAGGTTATGGGGAAGCCGAACCCGTTGATTTGTACTGCGGATCACAAGATTCTTGCCGTGAGAAGGCCCGTCTCCACGCGCCTTGACGGGAGGCTACTCCGCAAAATTGGACCAACCGAAATGACGCTACCTCAAAACCTGAAAGTTGGGGACTACCTACTAACTCCAATTCCGAAAAAGACTGTCGATCAAGAGATAGTCAGAATCGAATTCAACGGCCGATACGAAACCAAAAGACTGGCTCTGCGAACCGAGCCGACCCTCTTCAGGCTAATCGGCTACTACCTCTCAGAAGGGTCCACCGATTTGAGAGGAAGGTCAGTAACCTTCAGCTTCGGGAGCGACGAGAGGAGCCTAATCGATGACGCATCAAGTCTTCTGGCTGGGTATTTCTCCAAGAAGCCCGTGGTGGCAGTACTTCACCAACATGCGACAAACGTAAGGTTAGGCTCGTCTTTGGCGTTGAAATTCTTCTCCCAGTTTGGTCGGGGAGCGCCAAACAAAATATTACCGGACTGGGTTTTCTTTGCCAGCCGGGAGAAGCAAACACAGCTGGTCAAAGGTCTGTTTCTAGGTGACGGGTGCGTCGTGAACCAGAAGAGACAGAAATACTTGAACATAACAACTGTCTCAAAGGTTCTCGCGAACCAAGTCCAGCTAGTCCTTGCGCGAATGGGGGTTGTCTCGACAATTGCTAAGGAGATGCCTGTAGGCAAACTACCTTGCTACCGAATCAATATCTTTGGAAGATGGGCCATCAAACTAGCTCAAATGTTGGAATTTCCCTTCGAATATTCGCCGTCCAAGTCTACCGACAAATTTCTGATGACTTCGGATTACGTGTTTTCACCCATCGAAAGGATAGGCGCACAAAACGTGAACGGGCGAACGGTAATGGACGTGACCGTGGAAGGGGACCACACTTTCGTTGGAAATGGTGTGGTCCAGCACAATTGTGTGGACGCTTGTCCTTTTGACGCCCTCTTCATGACCAACGAATACGAGCTTTCTTCCTACGACAAGATGAGCCTGAAGTACACTCCGGACATGCTCGCAGTCCCTCCGAAGCTTGAGGGGAAGAAGTACAAGGTGGAATTCGACACCGAGAAGGGGGTCGTCAAGCACGGCTGACATCGTCTTCCTCGCATTGATGGTCGTCACCGTGGGGAGCGCCATCATCGCGCTGGAGGCGAAAGAGATCGTTTACGGAGCCATTGGGCTGGCCGGTTCTCTCTTCGGGGTCGCCACGCTGTTCTTCCTGCTCAACGCCCCCTATGTCGCGGTCTTCCAGATCGCGGTCTATATCGGCGCCGTCGCCGTCCTGATACTATTCACTGTGATGCTTGTGAGGCAGGAGAAATGGGCCAAAGAGGTCCGCTCGACCTCGTTCACCAGACTCGCCGGGGCCGTGACGGGTCTGGCAGTGGTCCTGGCTCTGAGCCTGGCCGTCCTGGCGACCAACCTCTCCCAGTTTACCAATCTGACGAACAGCGCGACCTTCGTCGACATAGGCCGGTTGATCTCCACAGGAGACTCCCCGGTCCTCGAGGTGCTGGCGCTCGTCCTCGCCGCGGCCGTCGTCGGGGCCCTGACGCTCTCCAAAGTCGAAAGGGAGGACAAGACCCAGTGAACTCCCTCGCAGACTTCGTCATCGTTTCCGCGATGCTCTTTGGGATTGGAATCTACGGCCTAGTGACGAAGAGGAACGCCCTCCGTCTTCTCTTCGCGGTCGAGATAATGATCAATGCCGCCAACCTGAACTTCATCGCCTTCGGCCAATACCTTCCCTTCGCCACAGGAGCCCAAGCCTCGGCCCCGAACGCGCTGGGACAGACCTTTGTCCTCTTCTCGATAGCCCTCGCGGCCGCGGAGGCGGCTGTGATCCTTGCGATAGTGGTCGTCGCTTACAGGCTGCACCACGACGTCGACGTAAGCGAGCTGAAGTCCCTGGAGGGATAGGAATGGCAAATCGAACATCTCCCTTCTATGAATCCTCTGCCCGCGTTCTGGTGTAACTACAATTGGTCCAATATTTTCTTCTGCAATCCGTAGTCGTCCCCATCGTCGCAGCCGCATTGTGCTACCTCGCGGCGCCTAGGGTCGGCAAACGAGTCGGATGGCTGGCATTCGCGTCCCTGTTCTTCACTACCCTGGTCCTCGTGGGCACCAGTTGGTCCCAACTTTTCTCAGGGGGACCTTCCATCTCGGAGAGCTACACCTGGGCGCCGAGCGCTGGCCTGACCTTCGGGTTCCTAGCCGACGGACTCAGCTTCCCTGTCGCGATCTTGGTCAACCTCGTCCTTGCGGCCACGGCCGTGTACTCGATGCCGTACATGCAGAACAGGATCAAGGGACTGTACGGCGCGGACAGGCCAGGCAGGTACGGTATCTACTACATGAACTTCCTGCTTGTCTCCGCGGGCCTCATCGGCATCGTCCTCTCGACGAACCTGATCGAGCTCTACCTTTTCCTTGAGCTCGTGCTCATTCCCACGTTCGTAATCATCACTCTGTTCGGCTACGTCGAGAAAGAAAAGGTTGGGATCATATACATCATCTGGAACCAGCTCGGCGCCTTCGTCTTTCTCGCGGGCATCGCCATGTCCTATGTGGCGACCGGGAGCTTTGACATCTCCTCCCTGGGAAGCGCCCAAACCAGCAACCTGGCCTACTGGGTTGCCGGGCTAATACTCGTCGGGTGGCTCCTCAAGATGGCTGTCTTCGGCCTGCACATGTGGCTCCCGATAACAGAGGCAGAGCCTCCGACCTCCTTCGCTCCGACCATGGCCGTAGTTTCAGGGATTGGGGCCTATGTCATAGCCCGACTCTTGTTCTTCGGGATGCCCACCACCTTCCACGCCTTCAGCCTCCCGCTGATGGCCTGGGCGGTCCTCACGATGTTCTACGGTGGCGCTGTCACGCTTGCTCAAAATGATGTCAAGTACCTCTTCGCTTGGTCGACGATGAGCCAGAACGCCTACTCAGTCCTCGGCTTGGCGAGCGCCTCGGCCCTCGGCGCGACGGGCGGAGTCTTCTACTTCGGGAGCCACATCCTCGGGAAGTTCGTGATGTTCGCGGTCGCAGGGATACTCCTCACCCAGACTGGGTTCCGTGACGTCAAGAAGATGGGGGGCCTCGCAGCCAAGATGCCGCTCACCGCATCTCTCTTCGTACTCGGGGCGCTCATCCTGTCGGCCGTCCCTCCGACCAGCGGATTCCAGGCTGAATGGATAATGTTCGCCGGCATATTTTCGCAGGGAGCCCAGGGCTCATCGACCTACCTCCTTGTGGCGATACTGGGCCTCATCGCAACCCTGCTGACTGTTGCCTACACTTTCTGGCCCGTCAAGAGGATTTTCTTTGGCACTCTGAACTCAGGTCTGGAAGAGGTGAAGGAAGCTCCATTGACGATGACTCTGCCCGTGCTTGCCCTCGTAGTCGCTTCGATTCTGATAGGGATCTACCCTGACCTTGTCACCAAATTCTTGCTCGGTTTCGCAAATGCCTTCACAGGAGTCGCTCACTGACATGGCTTTCGAAATCCCGTCGTATTTTGTCTGGCTGGTGTTCATCCTCCCCTACATCGGGGCGCTTGTCACAATCGCATTGAGGAAAGCGGGGAGGCTCGGCGACTATGCCGCTGCCCTCTTCTCTTTCCTGTCCGCCTCGTTCGCGTTCACGATGCTCCTCCCCCTTCTTGAAGGACAGACCCTGAGGGTGGTCAGCGTTCCTCCGCTCACCACGAGCGTCCCGTGGATCTCAGGCCTCGGCCTGACCGTCGGCGTCCTCGCCGACCCGTTCACTGCCATCCTCGCCAACGTTGTGGCCTGGGTGAGTTTCCTGATTGTTTTCTACAGTCTCGAATACATGAAGGGCGACGACGGGCACAACCGGTACTTCTTCTTCATCGCCCTGTTCATCGGGAGCATGCAGCTCATCGTCCTTTCCGACAACCTCCTCTCCCTCTTCGTCGGCTGGGAGATGGTCGGGCTCTGCAGCTACGCCCTGATCGGACACTATTGGAAGGACGAGACCAAGGATTGGGTCGGGACGCCCGGGGAGAAGGCCCTGGGGGAGGAGCAGGCGTACTCGCCTTCCCACGCAGGGATGAAGGCCTTCGTCATGACAAGAGTCGGGGACGTCGCCATGCTCGCCGGGATCCTAATACTATTTTACTACTCGGGGACCTTCAACTACTACCAGCTCGCGAACAACCAGAACTCGTGGTTCCAGCATCTGAACAGTGCGGGCCTCCTTTTCCCGGTCGCCCTGCTGATCTTCGGAGGAGCGGTGGGGAAGTCTGCACAGTTCCCTCTGCACGAATGGCTCCCAGACGCCATGGCAGGCCCGGCCCCGGTCTCCGCGCTGATCCACGCAGCGACCATGGTCAAGGCGGGGGTAGTCCTAGTCGCCAGGATCGCTCCGATCTTCTACTTCATTGCCCTGAGTAGCAATTCGTTGGGGCCTGGCTCCGTCCAGCCCTTCTTCATGACAGTGGCATGGATTGGGGCCTTCACCGCCATCCTCGCAGCAAGCCAGGCGCTTGTCGGCTTTGAGCTGAAGAAAATCCTCGCCTATTCGACGATCTCTCAGATCGGGTACATGATGCTCGCGGTCGGCGTGGCCGGACTCTCCTTCGACTTTTCCCAGGGGCTTTCCTCGGCCCTCTACCACTTGACGAGCCACGCCATCTTCAAGGCCTGTCTGTTCCTGGCCGCTGGCGCCCTGATACATGCCTCCGACTCGAAGTACATCAACGAAATGGGCGGGATGAGAAACAAAATGAAAATCACGTTCGCAGCCTTCCTGATCGCGGTCGCCTCGCTTTCTGGCATTCCTCCGTTCAGTGGGTTCTGGAGCAAAGACGCTGTTCTGGGGGCAGCATGGGGAGCTGGACAGTACGCCCTCTTTGCGGTGGGCGCACTGACGGCGGGACTGACTGCATTCTACTCATTCAGGATGCTGGGCCTTGTGTTCCTGGGCGACAGGAGCAAGCGGCTGGAACAGGTCGAAAGCCAGGGACACCTCATCCACGAACCCAGCCCGATAATGTGGGTCCCCTACTCGATCCTCGCCGGGATGACGGTGATCATTGGCCTGACCGCTCTGGCTGGAGAAGTCGTCCCCGCCCTCAATGTCGAGGCAGGACTGCAGTCGGCGGCGTCGAGCTATCTCGGCACATTCTTCCCCGCACAGACATTCACCGCCCCCTCTGGGGCGCTTGACCTGGCCCCCTCCGCCCTGACGGGTCTCTTTGTGGCCCTCGGCTTCCTGGCCGCTTCTGTCTTCTATGTCCTCAGAAGGATGAGCCCGACTAGGTTCGTGGGACAGACGGGGCCAATGCATGCCCTCTACACCTTCCTTGAGAAGAGATGGTACATCAACGCCCTGTACTACAAGGTCTTCGTCGATGCGCCCCTGGCTGCCTCAAAGTGGCTGAGCGACACCTTCGACTACCGCGGCCTTTTCAGGGTAAACGACGCAGCCTCGGTCCTCGGAGTGTTTGTGTCGAGCGCGGGCAACTGGGTCGATGTCAACATCGTCGACGGGACGGCCAATGGCTTCTCAGCTGCGGGCCAGGCGCTGTCAAGAGCCGTAAGGAAGATTCAGACAGGGATAGTTGAGCAGTACATCCAGGTCTTCGCCCTGGGGATGATTCTGCTAATCGTCCTGTTGCTAATCGCCCTGTGGCAGTCGGGGCAGGGGGTCGTTCTGCCTTGAGCTTCGTCCTCTCCCTTCTGATAGTCCTCCCCCTGTTGGCTGCGCCCCTTGTCTACGCCGTCATCAAGGTGAACAAGCGGATGGGCGTCTACGCCTCTCTCGCCATCTCAGCCGTTGTCTTCGCCGTCGCAGCTTACGTTTTCTGGCAGGTCTACGCGACCCCTCCAGCTCCGGGCCAATACCTGCTGCAGGAGAAGTACAGTTGGATAAGTTTCAGCAACTTCGGCCTCAACATATTCTTCGGCGCAGATGGCCTTAGTTCTCCCCTCCTCTTCGTCTCCGCCCTCTTGACGGTCCTGGCAATCTTCGGCTCCAGGAAGCTGATCGAACACCACGAGGCCGAGTACTATGCGCTCATCTTCCTCTTCGAGGGCGCGATCATAGGGGTCTTCACATCCCTCAACCTGATTCTCTTCTACATCTTCTGGGAAGTCGTCCTCATCCCCATGTTCTTCTTCATCGGGGTCTGGGGAGGTCCGAGAAGGAAATACGCCGCGCTGAAGTTCATCATCTTCACCTACGCAGGGAGCACCATAATGCTCCTCGGCTTCCTGTACGTCTACCTGGGGATGATGCCGACTCCATCCTTCGACATCCCAGACCTCGCCGGAAAGATCCCCGCAGCCCTCCAGTACCTCCCCCTCCTCGCCTCGTTCATCGGCTTCGCGGTCAAGCTTCCGCTTGTCCCGTTCCACACTTGGCTCCCCGACGCCCACGTCGAGGCCCCTTCCCCGATCTCGGTCCTGCTGGCCGGGGTCCTCCTGAAGATGGGAGGGTATGGGTTCCTGAGGATAAGCATCGGCCTCTTCCCAACGGCCTCAACGCAGTACGCCTGGGTCATCCTCGCCCTGGGATTGTTCTCGATGTTCTATGGGGCCGCGGCCGCCGTCCTGCAAAAGGACCTGAAGAAGATGATAGCGTTCACAAGCATCAACCACATGGGCTTCGTCCTCTTTGGGGCCTATGCCTCCCTCGTGATAGCCAACCCGACGGTGGCGTACCTTGGGATCCAAGGAGCGATCTTCCAGATGTTCACCCACGCGCTCGCCGTCGGGAGCCTCTTCATGCTCTCCGGCTACATCCAGCACCAAGCCGGGACAAGGGAGATCCCCCTCCTCAAGGGCCTAGGGACAACCATGCCCAGGACGGCCGTCATACTCGTCCTGGCTTCTGCAGCTGCGATGGGGTTGCCCCCGTTCTCGAGTTTCCTGGCCGAGTTCATGGTCATCGTCGCAGGCATCTCTGCTTCAGCCTACACAGCCATTTCGGTTCTGGTCCCTGTCATCACCGCTGGTTACTTCCTCTGGATGATTAAGCGGACAGTCCTATCCCAAGCCGAAGGCGGGCAAGAGTTCCACGACATGGGCTGGTCTGATGTAGCTGCCTTCGCCGTTTACCTCATCCCCCTGGTCGTCCTGATCATCGCGTCCTACCTGATACTGACTCCCGCTTTGCCGGTTGCACAGTTCCTCAAGGGGTTGACCTAAGATGGTCGAATACCTGACAGCGACCGTAGTGCTCCTGGGGGCATCCGCCCTCTTCCTTCCTCTCCTCCAGCTCCTCAGAAGCAGGGGAGCGAACATATCGGGCTACGTCCTCGCGTTGGTCCTGGCGGCCGCGCTGATTCTGATAGGCTTGTCCACCCTATCCCCCTCGCCGGTCTCGTGGGCCGGCACGCTGCTCATCTCCGACCAGCTCGGGGGCGTCTTCGCCCTGGTCACAGTCGGGGTCACCCTCGCGGTCACCGTGGCATCCTTCGACTTCCAGAAGGGTGCAAGCAACCCGGTCTACTACAGCCTGCTGGCGTTCACCGCCCTTGGGATGGTCCTCCTCGCCTACTCCCAAGACCTACTGATGCTATTCGTCTCGTGGGAACTGATGAGCCTCCCCACCTACGTCCTTGCGGGGTTCGACAAGAAGGTCCGGTCGAATGAAGCCTCCGTGAAGTACGCGGTCATCGGCGCGATGTCGTCAGCCGTCATCCTCTACGCCATCAGCCTCGCCTACGGCCTGACCGGGTCGACGCAAATCTCGGTCGTCGCCCAAGGGTTCGCCAGGCTTCTATCGACGCCGTCACCGTCCACCGCGCTGGCGAGCGTGGCGGTCCTGCTCTTCGTGGCCGGCTTTGGGTTCAAGATGTCCATCGTCCCCTTCCATATGTGGATCCCTGATGCCTACGAGGGGGCCCCAACCACCATCAGCACCCTTCTGGCTGCGGCGACCAAGAAGGCGGGTTTCATCGCCGCGATAAGGGTCCTCCTCGCAATCACGACCCTCTACACACTCACGAAGAGTCCGTTCTTCACGCTGGCAAACGTGTTCGCGGTGCTTGCCCTCCTCACGATGACCGTGGGAAACATCTCGGCCCTTACCCAGAAGAGCATGACCAGGCTGCTCGCGTATTCGAGTATAGCTCAGGCAGGATACATGCTCATCGGTTTCGTCGCGTTCGCCAACGCCCCTGCTTCGGCCGCGGCGTCCTTGGGCCTCACGGGGACAATCTTCCACGTCATCAACCACGCGATAATGAAGGGGGCGGCGTTCCTCGCCGCCGCACTCGTCTTGTTCCAGCTGAGGAGGGCGGACCTGGGCGCCTACAGCGGGCTGGGGCGCCGCATGCCCATCACCGCCTTCACCCTTGCGGTCGCCTTCCTCGGCCTTGCCGGGGTCCCACCCCTCAGCGGGTTCTGGAGCAAGCTCCTGCTCTTCCTTTCAGTGGCGTACGGGCCTTTCGCATGGCTCGCACTTGCAGGCATCCTCAACTCTGCCTTCAGCCTCGGGTACTACGCCTGGATCGTAAAACGGATGTACATCGACGAAGGGGAGAGCACCGAGAGGGTCAAGGAGCCCATCTGGTACGTGGTCATTTTCGCAATCTTGGTGGGCCTGATAATCGGGATTGGCCTCTTCCCCCAAGAAGTGATCAACCTTGCCTCCGCGGCCGCGGCCAACGCTTTCGGCTAGAGCCAGTTTATTCTGATTCTTGGTCTTTCTGGGAGTATTCTCCGGAACGGCTTCCCATTCCCAAAGTAGAACTTCGTGAAGAACTCGTAAACGTGTAACCTGAGGTCTTGGACATATACGATGAGCCCCTCGAGGGCTAACACCATCAGATTGAAGATGACCCACGCGGGTACCAAGGCGAGGTCGCTTAACGGGAAGAACCCGATTATGATCAGAAGAAGGACGGCATGGACCAGCAACATAACTGCAAGCCTGACGTAGCTGATTGTGTTCGATAGGAATTGGAGAATCCTCTCGAATACTTCAAGGCCACCATTCGAGAGCTCGCCGGCGACGGTGGTCCCCTCCAACTTCCCGAGCTTTACGGCCACGGCTTTCCCTACGAACAGAACAAGCATGGAGGGAATTAAGACAGCCAAAGAGACTTCTCCGAGAACGTTGTTCGGAATTCCCAGCGTGGGAACGGGAGCAGTACTTGACAGCACATCGAACTTGAATCCGGCGACGATAAATGCGATGCCGTAACCGACGCCCGAAATGTACATCGTCAATGCAGGCAGTTTTTCGACGAGCACTTCGACCTTTTCACCCGCCCGGAGGGCTTCATAGAGGCTGAGTCCCAGTCCCGTGACCAAGTGGAGAATTCCTATCATCATTGATATCACCATTAGTTTCACAAAGTTACTGATGTCTGGAGTCGGAGGAGACGATGATCGGTTGATAATGTCCAGATTGAGATACTGTGCTATTGGTGGAACTGGAAGAGCAGAGTAGAGGGAGTAACCGAAGAATTCCCCGAAAATCGCACCGAACACCATCGAAGATACACCCGTGATTAAGAATATGTTCGCCCATTGCCTCTTGGTTCCAGTAACCCTCTGGCGCACGAAGAGGACGAAAAGCGTGAAGATCAGCCCATGGCCGAAGTCTCCGAACATCAAGCCGAAGAATATGGGGAAGACAAAGGAAACCAGAGGAGTCGGGTCGACTTCCTCGTTCCCAGGTATGCCCTGCTCCGCGGTTACCAGCTGCCAAAGTCGAACGCCCTTCTTGTTTTCGAACAAGACTGGCACCTCGGTTTCCTTCTCGTGCGTCATCTGCTCCGAGTATACCATCCACCTGCTGAAAGCGCTCCGAAACTCCTCTTCTTTCTTCGCCGGTATGTACCCTGAGATCGTGGCCAGTCTTTTCATTCCACCCGATACTCTCGCTTCGTCCAGCATGTCCCTAGCGACCTCTGACAGCTCTCTCATCGCGAGCAAGTTGTCCCCCGAGGCCGCACTGATTTTGGCAAGTGCGGCTTCCACTTCCGCCTTTCTCGCTCTCAGTGCCTCCAGGTCTTTGGTCAGTTGTTTGTAGGCTTCCGCCGGATTCTGAGAGAGACTCGGAGGAATCGAAACCGGTTTGACCTCTAGAGCCTTCAGTGCCCTGTCGAGCTTGATGGCATCTTCCACCCTGACTGCGACGAAGATGATGTCATCTTGCTGGTTCAGAGACTGGGAAACGAAAATCCCTTCAGGCAAAGAGTTCTTCAGTTCTTGGACCGTCGTCTTCGGAACTGTGCAAAGGGCGGCCTTGAACCTGTGAAGGTCTCTAAGGCCTCCAATTTCGACGGAGAAGTCGGAGAGCAGTTGCAGAGCGTCCCTCAGAGTCTGCGAATCGACTTCATCCTTCACGACCTTCTGGAGGGTACCTTTCTGAACCCTCACTTCTTGGACTACTGGTTCGAGTTCGCGTTCGACCCTGCGAAGAAGCTCGTCCCACTCTGCGGCATCGAAGCTCTTCCTCTCAATCTTGATGCCCTTGAACACCTGGTCCATCCACCCGGGCTCGACCTTCAGCCCCAGGTCCTTGACCGCTTGGTCAGCCTGAGAGAAGAGCCGCACTGCCTTGACCGTAAGCTCCTGGACCTTCGGGTCGAAGTTTGGTTGCGCGTTCTCGAGGGGATGAAAGTCCATGAATTTGGCCAGCGTCTTGGCAACGTCAACGTACTCGCTGCGGGCTGAGATGACACTGACCTTGGTGAGACGGGCGACCCCCAAGAGCTACACTTACTTTTTCAGCCGCGTGCCAGTTCCGTTATTAAGCGTGGTGATGTTAAGATTCCAGAGACTGAAGCTCGGAAGCTTCATTCACTTTGCGATTGAACCAATAATTATAAGCAGTCTGGAATCGGCTCCAACGAACGCAGCGGATTTTTAGTTGTCAAGCAGAACCTATGTCGGAACCAAGGCATTCGCCCTGAGAGGGTCGCTCCTCGACACGGCAACGGTGCAAAAGCTGGCCGAGACTACGTCCATGGACGAGCTCGTGAACAGGCTCCGCGGGACTCCCTACACCGACGTGCTATCTGGCCTATCCCCTCCGTACAACGGAAGAAGAATAGAGCTCGCCCTTCGCGAGCGTCTCGCAGTGGTGCACCACTCGATCACCCAGGGAGCCGGAAGGTACGGGATCCTTGAGCTGTATTATCTGAAGAACATAGCTTGGGACCTCAAGCTCGCCCTGAAAGCGAAGGCCCTCAACCGGCCCTACGAAACTATGCTTGAGTACATCGACATGAAGGCTGAAGAGCTTGTGGGTAGGCGGGACCTCATAATCAAAGTCCTGTCAGCAAGGGACATCAACGAAGCCGTAACCATGCTGTCTGGGACGGAGTTCTTCTCAGACGTTGAGAAGGCATTGGCCAGTTACACTGCGAAGGGAGAGATAAGATTCTTTGACGTCTTTATCGATCGCGCAGTCCTGTCTGCGATTTCAAAGGAGTACGCGCTTAACCCCCGTTTGTATGCCGGAAAGTCTGCAGACGTCAACGGAGTACGCGAGATTGTTGCCCTAGATGTGGACGCCTACAACGTCCTGAGCGTGCTCCGATCCAAGCTATGGGGTCTGTCAGAAACGGAGATTCAGGAATTGATTATCACGCCAGCAAGACGCGTCCAACTATCTGCCTTGATGAGCATGGCAGGGGCAGATTCGGTGGCCGAGGCAGTAAAGCTAATCGAATCCTCATACCGTTTCCAGCTCCAAGGAGCTCAGAATGACGAGGAGCTCATTGACCTTGTTGAGGACGGGTTCTCAAAGCAGCTGCGGGAGACGGCCACTCTTTCCTTTGTATGGCAGGGGCTGAGCCCGGGCACGATACTTGCACTCATCAAGCTGCTCGAATTCGAGGTCAGCAACTTGGCCGCCATTGCTGTCGGGGTCGAAGCAGGAATCGATTCGAAAAAGATAATCTCGAAGCTTAGGCTCTAGGTCTTGGACGTTTTCCTCTCAGGCCTCCTAATCTTTATAAGCGGTTTTCGAAGGCGCTGTTTCGTCGAGTAATGCGCAGGCTTTTCCTCGTCTTTCTTTCCGCAATGTTCCTAATCTTCCTCGCGGCCGCTCTGTCGGCACCAGTGGCTGCCCAGGGGACGACCCCCTCAAACGGAAACAAGTTCATAGCCGCGGGCATTGCCTTCGGGCTTGCTGCCCTGGGCGCAGGCATAGGAGTGGGGACTTCGGGTTCGGCTGCCATCGCCGCGGTGACCGAGAAGGCAGAGGTCAGAACCACAGCTCTGATTTTCGTCGTACTCGCGGAAGCAATCGCAATCTACGGTTTCGCCATCGCTTTCGTGATACTAGGACAATCAGGTTAGTCTTCCGGCCACACTGAGCTATCCTAGAATTCCCGCAAGACCGTGAAGTCAGACAGGTCCTCGAGGAGGATTGTCGCTTCATTCCGAGGTAGGTGCATCAGCTGCCGCTTGGCCTCTTCAGCGAACGATTCAGCTTGGGCCTTCATTTTGCCCACCACTTCGCTTTCGCCGTGCGTCTTTAGAAGGCCCACGGACACCTTGTCGTGCGACCTCCAGTCGAGAAGGTCGTCCTTCAATTGGTAGGCGATGCCTATGCATCTCCCGTATTCGGCTAGGGCCTGGACCTCCTTTTCGTCCCCTGCGGCGAGGAGGCCTCCTAGCTTCGCTGAAGTCTCGAAGAGCGACGCGGTCTTGTCAGCAACTATCCTAAGGTACTCGTCCCAGGTCAGCTTGTAGATCTGCGGGTCGATGGTCAACTCCGAGTATTCTCCCTCTGACATCTGGAGCGCAGCATTGCTAACTTCCTCCGCTATCCTCCTGTCGTCGTACCTCGCCGCTATGGCAAGTATCATGGCGAAGACGAAGTCGGCGCTCAGCAAGGAGGCGCTGTACCCATACTTGACGTGGAAGGGCAGCTTCGACCTCCTAACCTTCTCCTCGTCGATTACATCGTCGTGGATTATCGACTCGGTGTGGAGTAGCTCAACGGCGACCGCAGCACCGAGGACCGAGTCGTCCTTGCACCCGAGCGCCTCAGCCGAGAGCATGAGCATCACTGGCCTCACGCGCTTTCCTCCCTCGATTGCGTAGACGAGGGGGTCGTGGAACCTGGAGTGGGCATAGAGCTTGAGCTCGCGTGAGAGCGCAGCGTCCACCCTAACCGCGTAGGCCTTCATCCGCGCTTCAAGCGCCTCTAGAGAGACAACCCTGTCTTCTTTCATCTCGTCAGACTCGAATTCGAATTTTGGGTTTGTATATAATAAGTTCGTCGGACTGTAAGCGTCGTTGGACGCTTTCATGGTCCACGAATTAGCCGTTGTTGGACGTCATTACATACTCCTCCCGAAGCTAAACCACACCCAGATGGAGGCCCTCGCGAAGAGGCTGACCGAGAGCGGGTTCCTTGTCAGTCGTTCGAAGGTGATTTTGGCGACCTCGGCGAGAGGTGTGATTCACGTCGACCCGCGAGGATTCTGTTGGTCAGCCTTCGACCCCAGCGACGAAATCCTCCCAGTAATACCTAATGTGCTGGAGATACCGAAGGAAAGAGAACCTCTGCAGGAGCTGATGGGCTCATACTTCATGTTCGCAAAGTCCAAGGCCAAGACAGTGGTGAAGGTGTCCACACGTGTTGAATCATCGACTCTTTGGAAGGCCCTCAGGGCATCCGGCGAATGCGGACTCACCCCAGATGAGCACGCTGTAGTTTCGTTTCTCTTCAAGAAGGCCAAGGGAATGTGCAGGTTACTTACCGACTACCCGACTGACGGCTCCACCTTGAGAATCTACGGCAGGAGGCGATACTACGAGTCGGAACTCGGACCACCTGAAGTTGTTTCGACCTTGCGCTCGGCTGGCCAAAGAGCATTCAGGAACTCGTATGTCCCCCGAAACGGGGCCTTGACTTTCGAATCCTTGGACCTCTCGTCAGGGGAGGAGCTCGCCCACCTCTTCCAGGACCTCGGCGAATGGTGCTTCTTCCAGCCTACTTAGCGCGAAAGCTCTAATTGCAGACTTGGGTGGCCCTACCCAGCCCCGGTAGTATAGAGTCCGCGCTGACGTACAGCCCGGTCAAACCTATGGTATCGAGAGTATGCTGGCCTTTCGAGTCGGCGACCCGGGTTCGAATCCCGGCCGGGGCAAATTCACGCTTCTTTGAGTCATCTGGGTAGACTCGAGCCTTTTTTCCATTCTTTGATGAGAACCCGGGCGGAAGTCCCGTCGACCCCACGCTTGATGCCTCAGGCGAAGAGAGGTTTATGACCTCGT
>JAPCJK010000025.1 GCA_027886975.1 Nitrososphaerota archaeon | reverse complement strand
CAAGGATAGGTTCCCCTACGAATCGTCAGGGGGATTGACCTATGACAGCGGAGACTACGAGGGCAAACTGAAGCAAGCCCTGGAGCTCTCGAAGTTCGACGAACTAAGGAGATACCAGACGGATGCGAGGACACACGGACGTCTTGTTGGCATCGGATTGATAACCTACGTAGAAGTCTGCGGCTTCGGACCTAACGATCCCCAGACCGCTGCGGTGACGGTCACCCGCAACGGCAGGGTGATCGTCGACAGTGGTACGATTCCCCATGGACAGGGCCACCGGACTTCCTTCGCGCAAATAGTCTCCGATGAGTTAGGGATTGACGTCGAGGACATAACTGTCAGGTTCGGGGACACGGCCTATCTCCCATGGTCGACGGTGACCGCGGGCAGCAGGTCGGCAGTCGTCGGCGGAACTGCAGTCCTTCTAGCTGCCAGAAAAGTGAAGGAGAAGATGAGCACCATCGCCACGAAGATGCTTGGCTCACGTGGGGAAAGAATCGTCTTCAGGGGCGGTAAAGTCTTCCTCGAGACCTCGCTCGACAGGAGCGTTTCATTCGTGGATGTGGCTGACATGGCATACCAGCCAGAGGAGCTCCCGCGAGGCATGGAACCATCCTTGTACGAATATTGCGCCTATGCCCCGCCCGGGAACGTCGTTCCGTTCGGCACCCACGTGGCGATGGTGGAAGTCGACCGGGAAACGGGGAAGGTGAAGATTCTGAAGTATGTAGCCGTGGACGACGTAGGGAGTGTGCTCAACCCCTTGATCGTCGAAGGTCAGGTTCAGGGGGGCGTGCTCCAGGGAATCTCCCAAGCATTGTTCGAGCAGGTAGTCTACGATGATAACGGGACGCTGACCACAGCTACACTGTCGGACTACCTCATCCCGACATCCGACTCGTCCCCCATGATAGAATGCTACAGAACAGAAACTCCGTCCCCGCTCAACCCGCTAGGACTCAAGGGGGCTGGGGAGGTAGGCACCATAGCTGCCACCCCGGCAATAGTCAATGCTGTACAAGACGCGATTTCTTCATTCAACAAAACGATTAAGGAGTTGCCGCTCTCTCCATCCTACGTCTGGTCGTTGATTCGAGACGGGGAAATAGGTCACCGCGATAAGAGACAGATTTCCAGGTCAATGAAATGAGGTGCCGCGGGTCGGATTTGAGCCGACGACACTCCGGTCTTTAGCCCGACTATCACTAGTCGATCAGCCGGATGCTTACGAGCTCGTTTAGTCTCCTTAGCCTCGTTTAGCAGGCTGAGCTACCGCGGCACAGTTTGGGCGCCCTCGCGGCACAGCCTTAAGACTTTGCGCCATTGTTCGACTTTTCTGTTGCTTAGGCCATACTTCCTCATTTCACTCATGATTATCTCAGCCCTGGCGCCCGATGCTGCGATTTGGTAAGCCGGGCCATCCCTGCAAACCTTGACCTTATCATTCCTAGAAATTACTTGTACACCCCACCATCTTCCAACAGGTTCTAGAGCATCCCTGTCACACATTGCGACTTCAATCCTTGGATACCCCTTCTTGCCCGATTTCGAGCTAAAGCTGCAGCCTCCTCCATTGAAAAGTCCGGTCGAGTAGCAGGCCAGCAAGACGTCTTCGAAGAGAGGTGGCTATCCTATGATTCTGCCCCTTGCCAGGGCCAAAGTTGCCTTTTCTATGCCTGCAATATCTTGAGTTGAGTTGGTAGGTGGTGGATTTAGCAAATTGGTTCGCACCGACTTACGACTCCTCTCCACTGCTCGCGTTTCCTAGAGCTCAAACCACAATTCGTCATGGCGTTTACAATCAATTCTGCTCTTAATCCAGATGCCTCGATACGGTATGCCGGACCATCTGGGCAAACAGTTGCTTTCCCTCCTCGTGGCCTCACTGGCAGTCCCCACCACTTTGCAACAGGCTTCAATGCGTCTTTGTCGCAAATTGTGATTGCGATTGTTCGCGAGGGCCCGCCAGCCCGTCGCCCCGTCCGTCTCTTGCAGTAACTGTATCCTTCCTCATTGAAGAGTCCTGTTGAGTAATAAGCCAAACATTCGTCGTTTAGGAGCGGCGGATTTCCCTGGATCCTTACTCCAGTGGTCAATGGTCGAATAACTTACTTTTGCCTATAACAACACAGGTAGGGGCTGAGCTACTAAGCTACCGTGGACCGAGGCTCGAGGATGACGGTTCTCGCTTAAGCCTTTCGAAGGGTTGTCCGCTTCAGTGACCTGCTGACTTCGTCCAAGACAATACCTGCAATTTCGTTCTTAGAACGTTCGCTAATGCTCTTCAAACCGCTGTCCTGGACGATTAGCACGCTGTTGGTCTCTGCTGCAAAGGCCTTCCCGCCGCTCACGTCGTTCGCCACAACTATGTCCGCTCCCGATTCCTTCCTGAATCTCTTAGCAGCCTCAATCAAATCGTCTCTAGCGGGGGCCGTTTCGGCTTTGAATGCGACCAGGTAGACCTTCGGCCATCCTTTCCGGACTTCGTCAATTATCTTCGGAGTTGGCGTTAGCCTAAGCGACAGAGCGCCGTCCCGAGTTCTAATCTTCGCCTTCGCTTCCTTTTCAGGGCCGAAATCCGCAGGTGCCGCTGCCATGATGAAGGCGTCGCATTTTCCCTTCTCCAGCTCCTCCAGCGCGGCATCCCTCATCTCTTTGGTTGTGACCACTCTCTTCGACCTGACTTCCTCGATGGGATTCAACCTACCGCCAAAGATGTAGGTCACGTCGGCCCCCCTGAGCCACGCCTCTCTTGCCAGAGCGACTCCCATCTTCCCCGAGCTGAAATTCGTGATCACTCTTACGGGGTCGATGAACTCCGCGGTAGGGCCTCCGGTGACGATTATCTTTCTGCCCTCGAGGTCCTTCTTTGACAGTCGCCTTATGGCCGCGTCTACGATTTCTGCGACCGTCGCCATCTTCGCCTTCCCTTCTTCGAACTTGGGCCCGACGAACTCAACCCCGCGTTCTTTCAGGCGTTGGATGTTCGCCTCCACTGCAGGGTTCCTATACATTGGCTCATGCGCCGCTGGGCAGACCAAGAGAGGTATCCCTCCTCCGAGCGCCATGGAGGCAAGCGTGGTGACCGGGGTGTCGTCGATACCCAGGGCCATCTTCGATATCGTGTTCGCGGTACATGGCGCCACAAGGATCAAGTCTGCTCTCCCCTCCCACTCTCCCGCCAGCCTGACGTGCTCCGTCTTTCCGGTCAGTTTCCTCACGACCGGGTTCCCCGTCGCCCACTCAAGCGTCTCCGGTCTCACAAGCTTCTCAGCAGAATCAGACATCACGGCGTTGACCTCGGCGCCGTGGCGCATCAGCTCTCTCGCCAGCGAGGGGACTTCTATGGACGCGACGCTCCCGGTCACGCACAGGACCACCATCTTTCCCTCGAGCTCCTTACCGCGTGAGGACCTGATGTCCTTCAGTGGGTCCCTTCCTTTGCCTTGCTTTCTCAACAAACCACTTCGTCAAACCGTCATCGTAATATCCTTACTGAAGTCCTCCCGAGAGAAAACGCAGAATAGTCTCGCAAATGCCGGCAGGTACCTTGCGCGGATTAAGGGTCGCCGCAGTTCAGCTCGGGGTGTACAGGGGCCGGCCGGACAAAGCAGTAGCAGCAGCCGAACGCCAGGTCAGACAGGCCGCATCAAAGGGCGCGAGGCTCATCTGCCTTCCGGAACACTGGCTCCTTTCGCGGGTCCTCGCTGAAGACGACCAGATAACCAGACGATTCTCCAAGCTTGCCAGGGAGATCGACGCGTACATCAACTTGGGGGCCAATTTCCAAGTGAGGGGCTCACACACCTACATGACAAGCACAACTTTGGCGCCAGATGGAAAAACCATCTCCGAACAAGACAAGGTCCACCTTTACCGCAGCGAGAACCGCAGAGCAATCCCAGGTTCGCAATTCGGCGTAATGACAATAGACGGCTTCAAAGTCGGCGTTTTGGTCTGTCACGATGTAGTCTTTCCCGAGACCGCCAGAGAGGCAACGCTCAAAGGAGCAGAACTGTTGCTCGTCCCGTCCCTCATCACTGCAAAAGGGATCGAACCCTGGCTGATCTACCTGAAGGCCCGCGCCCTCGAGAACCGGGTACCTGTGGTCGCCCCAAACCTCTATGCGTCTGCTAGGCTCCCAGGCCAGAGTCGCGTCATGAACCTAAGCTACGACAAGAAAGCGCACGTGATGGAGCTCATCGAGCACAGGGTGCCTAAAGGCAAGAGGTCCATTGTGGTCGACCTTGACCTCCGTTCACTGAGGCCCCTCCGTGAGGAAAGGCTTCGGGAACTACGCAAGACATAGATTTTGTTTGCCGATTCTGGGATTGACCTAACAAAATACTTGGCGTAGTTACAGCTCTCGCAGGAGGATTCCTCCTCTTCGACGTCCTAACAGCTTACGGCGCAGGTTCGACATTGTCGGTTGTCGTCGCGGCCGCTCTAACTTTGACAGGGATATGGGTCCAGGAAAACATGGGCCTAAAGAAGGTAACTCAGCCAACAGTCTCGAACGCGGGAAGTCAGCCAAGTGCTCCCCGCTGACAAACGACGAGAGAACGCCTGAAATACTCCAAGTATGGTCTGCCCATTCGAGACAGGGAAATGGCATTCTGCTCACACTGCGGAAAGGAGCTCCCTCCAAGCGCAACATTCTGTCCCAGTTGCGGCACCCCAGTGGCGGGTGGTGAGGCTGCCCCGGCGACCGGCGCGTTGAGCGGCTTCGAAACCCTGACGAAAGACCAGAAGGCCCAGGAGTATTGGGTTCAGAGGTTCGTGGCTTTCATAATCGACGCTGCCATCGTATACTTCGTGCTGCTGGTTATTACCCTAGTAATCGCAATCCCATTCGTCTTCACAGGGGCCTTCGTAACAGCCGGGTTCTTCTTTGGCGGGATCTTCACGGTACTATGGGGTCTGATTTTCGTCCTGTACTTTACTGTGGCCGAGTCGACCTCCGGCGCAAGCATAGGGAAGAGAGTCTTCAACCTGAAGGTAGTCACGAAGACAGGTTCCTACCCCAACTTCGTCGAGGCCTTCGTCCGCAACGTGAGCAAGATTTACTGGCTCCTCCTGCTCTTGGACGTCATCATCGGCTTGGCTTTGTCCCATGGGTACCAGCAGAAGTACAGCGACAGCATGATGGGGACGAAGGTAGTTCATACCTAGCCACGGCGTTCTAAGTGACGAGTCGTAGAACAAGAAGTGTTTTACGGACTCATATTCGCTCATGGCGGAGAATCGATCCTTGAGCTCATCAACTGGCAGCAAGGCAGTCGTAGTCACGTACCCTGACGAGTTCGCGAAGAACGAAATCGTCGAACTCGCCAAGGCGGCTGGATACGAAGTCGCCGCAGTGATGACGCAGAAGAACATCATAAGGTCGGAGTACGGGGTCGGGGTCGGCAAGGCCCAGGAGCTGCAAGAGATGGTGGCAGAGAACGACTGCAACACCATAATCATCGACGAAACTGTCACCTCTTCCCAGGCGAACAAGCTTTCCAGCTTTACTCACACCGAGATCGTCGACCGGGAGAGGCTCATCCTGAACATCTTCGCGAGGAGGGCGATCACCACCGAAGCGAAGCTCCAGGTCCAGCTCGCGGAGCTCCGCTACGAAATGCCAAGGGCTAGGGACGCCGTACGCTATTCGGTCAAGGGAGAGCGTGCAGGCTTCTCCGGCATGGGGGAGTCCGCCGTGGACGTGAAGTTCCGGGCGCTCAAACGCCAAATGGGATTCATCCAGGCGAAGCTCGATAAGAGCAGGACAGCAAGAGACCTGCACACGACGGAACGACGTAAACTTGGCATGCCGTTCGTGTCACTCGCAGGATACACGAGCAGCGGCAAGACCACACTCTTCAACAGGCTCACTTCGGAGTCGAAGGAAGAATCGCCCAAACTCTTCACAACGCTGGCCACCACGACCCGGGTGGTCAACTTCCCGAACTCGAAGAGGAAGGTTCTGCTCTCGGACACCGTGGGCTTCATCTCAAGACTCCCCACCTACCTTGTCGAATCATTCAAGTCAACCCTCGATGAACTTCGCTACGCTGACCTTGTCCTCCTTATGGTCGACGTCGGCGAGGACATGGAAAGCGTCAGCACGAAGGTCGCGAGCTGCCGACAGACGCTGAACGAGCTCGAGGTAGACCCCGGGAAGATCCTTCTGGTGCTTAACAAAATTGACTTGCTGAAAGACAGAGGAAGCCTCAAAATCGAGACCGACCCAATTTTCAGCGATTACAGCGCGGTTAAGGTCTCAGCGGTTCGAGGTGATGGGCTGCGCCAGCTCACCAATCGCATGCTGGAGCGGACTAGTCCGAGTCGTCCCGTCGGAAAGACCGGCACGCCGGGCGGAAATCCAACCAAAGTTGGTTAGACTCTAAAAGGACGTAGATGTGCGCGCATCCTTAAGAATCCTCGAGCGTTCGGCCGAGCATATTGGCTTCTGTCGGAGACGTTGGGTCTCCTGGAGTTGTCTTCAGGAGCTTCCGGGCGGGCGACGAGGCTGTTTTTCTAACAATCATGAAAGAATGTTTCGGCAGTCTCGAACTCATCCCAAGGGTGAAACTGGGGCTTGCGGGCCCATTTTTCAACCCGGAGGGCTCGTTCGTAGCTGAGAAGAATGGTGCGGCCGTCGGTTGCATCGGCATTGTTAGTCTCCCCCGCGCTTACTGGTTTGAGCTAAGGTACCTCGGTGTCACACCTGACCAACCTTCACTGACTGTTGCTGACAAGCTTCTCGAGATGGCAATGCAGTTCGCCGCCTCGAAGGGGGCCGAACGGCTCAAGGCCTCCACACCTGCCGTCCAGACTTACATCGACCTGTACAGGAAAAAAGGGTTCGAACCTGCGAGAAGACAGCTCCAGGTAGGCTGGGACCTGACCAAGGAACGCGAAACTCCCGTGAGTTCAGTCCAAACCAAGGAATTTGCGGAGGATATGGCGGCGGAGGCACGGCGTGTATGGGTAGCAAGCTTGCGTCCATACTGGGACTGGTGGATTGAGGAACGTGGAGGGCCAGATTCGGCCGGCGAATGGGTCGAAGAGTCGGTGATGGACGGTGACCCTTGGATTGGTGCCTTCGTCGATGGCAGGCTGGTAGGTACAACATTACTCTGGCCCAATGCCTATGGCGAGGGCGAGGCGAGGTTCAACGGAGTCTACGTTCTTCCGGAGATGAGAAACAAGGGAACGGGGAGGGCCCTGATGCAGGCGGCCATCGGAAAAGCCAAGGAACTAGGTCAAAAGAAGATGAATGTTCGAACGGTCGCCTTCCTGGACCACCTTGCCCCAGGAGCTGCGCTCTATCTGAGGTGTGGAGGACAGGTGGAGACAGAATTTCTCGAATTGTACAAGTAGTGACACTACTACTCCGGCGGTACTTCCCAGATTATTTCAGCCACGTCGAAAACTAGTTTGACGTCGGGCTGTTTTATCTGGTCAGGTGGAACGCCAACCGGCGCCCTGACTTCTCCTGAAATTGTACAGACCACGTCGTTGAGCCAGCGGTATTTCTCAGAATCAGTGACGTGCCATACGGCTCCGACAACCTGCCTGCGGCCCTTTGGATAGGACCGCCCGTAACCTCTGTAATCTGTCATGATCAGAGCCCCGTCATCTGTCTTGATGAATCCCTGCAGATTCATGGCGAAGGTCTTGTCCACGCGCCTGTGCGGGTGGTTTGCTCCCCGGAACTCGCCGGTCACCGCACCTTCGCACCTCCCCTCCGCGAAGGCGAAGTGTTCCTCCTCCGTCACCATGCCACTGTTATCCGAGGAATCCTTCAGCCTGACTTCCAAATCATCCGGGTAGAAGAAACGCACGGCATACAGAGGTTTTAGTTGCACGCACCAGAAGGAGCCTCCCAGCTGAGATTAAGCTTTGGCCGCTACGGGATCAAAAGCATCTTGCCCTCTACCTTCCTCGATTCGAGGATCTCGTGGGCCTCTCGCGCGGACCCGAGAGGGAGCTCGCGGAATATCCGAGGTTTGATGCTCCCTGCGGAAGCCAACTGAATTACTCTGGTTAGAGTCTCCTTCCGGAAACTGAATACACCCACTATGCTCAATTCGTTCCTGTACAGCCTTCCCACGTCGACACTGGAGGATGCGCCCGAGGTTAAGGCGACGGAGAGGACCGTCCCTCCCTTTGCGAGAGAGGCCAAGCTTTGCTCCCATGTGTCACCACCCACGTCATCGAACACCAAGTCGACCCCGAAGCCTCCAGTGATCTCCTTCGCTCTAGCGGCCACGTCTTCGGCCGTATGGTCGATGAAGTAATCGGCGCCGTTTTCCATCACGAACTTCCTCTTCTCTTCGCCGCCGGCCACCCCGATGACCTGGGCCCCGAGCATCTTCGCAACCTGAACTGCTGCGTGCCCCAATCCGCCCGCGGCACCCCAGACCAGCACGCTGTCGTCCGGACGAACGGTTGCGCGCTCAACCAACGCGTTCCATGCCGTCGCGAAGTTCACTGGAACTGCGGCCGCGATGCGAAGGTCAAGGTCGCCCGCATCCACGAGGTTGGCGGCCGGGACCCTGACGTATTCTGCGTAGCCGCCGTCAGAGGCCCTACCCACCAGACCCCCAGAAACGCATCTGTTCGGGAAACTTTCCAGACAGAACCTGCACGTGCCGTCTGATAGCGCGGGGTACACGACGACGCTCTTGCCAATCTCGAATTTCGTACCCACTCCTACGGAATCGACCTCACCTGCGATGTCCGCCCCAAGAATGTGCGGGAGGTTGCTCTCGTATCTCCCATTGCGAATCCAGATGTCTATCCTGTTGACCCCGCAGGCTGCGACCTTCACCAGCACTTCTCCTGGTCGGAGCTCGGGCATGGGGACTTCCTCTTCGACCAGCACCTCGGGGCCTCCCGGTGAATGGAAGCGAACCGCTCTCAAACCCGCAGAAGCCACACGCTTCATTTGATATTAAAGGTGGTTTTGCTGTGCTGCCAGCCGTCGAGCCGCAACTCCTGGCAACCCTTCAGAGCCTTTTCCTAACGACCAGGAATCGCTCCAATTTCCGATGGACTTGAAACCCCGAACGAAGAAACATGTTGAGCGAGCCGCGGAAACCGAGGTTCTCTGGCGGAATCTGGTACTGGTTGCTGCTTTTGGCTTCAGGGTCCCGAGGGTATCCTTCTGCAACCGGGAACCCCCATTGGTGAATCAGGTCGCAGGCGGAATGCAGCAGCTGTGTTGCGACACCGGACTTGCGGTACCTGGATGAGACGACAAAACAAGTTACCGAGCCCACTTCCTCGCGGGGGTCCTCGATTACCTGCTTCAGGTAGCGCGGGTTCACGTAGCTAGCTCGCGGGGAGACATTGCACCAGCCGGCTACCTTACCATCGACAAACGCCAGCATGCCCGACGCCTTTCCACTCTCGATGTTGCTCCGCCTGGCGGCCCTGTTCTCACCCCTTTTGTCCGCCGAGGCGTTGATTGCATCCTCTTCTCTTGGGTCATCGTAGAAAGTGCAGTAACAGCCTCCCCACCAAGGGTTTTCGCTGAATTTCAGCCAAGGGTCGTTGTCGTAGACGTCGTCAAAAAGTTGAAGATAATTCGTGACGCTCTCCGGTTTCAACTCTCGAACGAGGATTTTGGGCTCAGCCATTTTCAGCCGTAAGGATCAACTCGGCCATATTATCAAATCTTTATGAGGCGTCGGGTCGAATAGAACTCGTTTTCAAAATGACCCTTACCACTCCCGCCTACGGAGTCCGTTCTCCCACCTCTCCCTTGGAACCTCTTACCATAGAGCGGCGCGAGCCGGGCGACCGGGACTTGCTCATCGACATCGCCTTCTGCGGCATCTGCCACAGCGACATCCATCAGACGCGCGACGAATGGGGCGGCGCAATCTTTCCGATGGTCCCGGGACACGAGATTGTTGGACACGTGGCTGCCAAGGGGTCTGCGGTCACGAAATGGGAGGTCGGTGACACCGTCGGGGTCGGCGTCATCGTGGATTCCTGCCGGGAGTGCGGTCCATGCAAGGCCGGTGAGGAGGTGTACTGTGAGAAGGTGGCGAGCTATACCTACAACAGTCACGAGCAGGATCACAGGACTCCAACCTATGGTGGCTACTCAACCAGGATCACAGTCGACCAGGACTATCTGTTGCGGATACCCAAGGGAATCCCGCTGAATCGCGCTGGACCTCTAATGTGCGCAGGGATAACCACATACTCGCCGCTCCGCCATTTTGGGGTCAAGGAGGGGCAGGACGTAGCGGTCCTGGGCCTCGGGGGGCTTGGCCACCTGGGGGTCAAGTTCGCGAAGGCGATGGGAGCGCATGTGACCGTGCTCAGCCACTCACCTGGTAAGAAGGAGGACGCGAAGCGCTTTGGCGCGGAGTTCCTGACGATGAATTCCGCCGACGCCTTCAAGGACAACGCGAAAAAGTTCGACTTCATTTTGGACACTGTTTCTGCGAAGCATGATTACGACGCCTACCTCCGTCTCCTGAAGATGGACGGCACCATGGCGCTCGTGGGTATCCCCGAACCCGGTAGCATAAGGCCGCAGTCGCTGGTCGACGAGAGAAGACGGCTGGTCGGTTCCCAGGCCGGAGGCATCCGGGAAACACAGGAGATGCTCGACTTCAGCGCACGTCATCGAATCGCTGCCGACGTCGAAATGACTCCGATTCAGAAGGCCAACGAGGCCTTCGAGCGCACCATGCGAAGCGAAGTCCGCTACAGGTTCGTGATAGACATGGAGAGCCTCAGGACAAACGGCTCCTGACACGACCGTCCATGTCTCAGACTTCAGTAGGGCTTCTTCCAGGGGCGGCTATTTCTTTGGCATAGCGTCTGCGGTTACCGCCGGCCTCATCCCCAGTGCTCAGCAAGCTGGCGTCCGTGAGCGTGAAGCCGCTCACAATTTCTGTTGTGGTCTTCCTCGTTGCGAGACTGATTCAAAAAAACCGAGAGTCCGTAAAATTCTGTCGAACTCTTAAATCGACACCGTGAACGTGGGCCACTCTTCAGGCCGAAAAAATTGGCTAAGCCCAAACAGAAAGAGTTCGGAGTAGGAATCATAGGTTACTCGATTGGAAGGGTGCATGCCCATGGGTGGCAGGGCGTAGGCGAGGTGTTCCACCCAGCGAAGGCGAAGGCAAGACTAGTCGCGCTTTCGGGGAGGACAAAGGAAAGGGTCCAGCTCGAGGCACAGAGGTACGGGTTCGAGAGGACCTACGCTGATTGGAGGAGGCTGGTGGCCGACGACGATGTAGATATCGTAGACAATTGCGCGCCCCCCTACCTGCACGCGGAGGCGACCATCGCAGCCGCCGAGAAGGGCAAGGACCTGATCTGCGAGAAGCCCATGGCCAGAAACGCAACTGAGGCGCGTCAGATGCTCCGAGCAGCGGAGAAGGCCGGGGTCGCACACATGGTGGGCTACAATTATCGGTTCGTTCCCGCGGTCGCGCTCGCGAAACAAATCATTGACGAAGGGAGACTAGGGCGATTATACTACTACAAGGGTTCGTACCTAAACGCTTACGCCCACTATGAGAACCCCGAGACTCCATTCGACTGGCACCACTCGTCAGAAATGTCTGGGTATGGGGCCCTGGGAGACCTCGGCACCCACGCCATCGACATGGCAAGGTTCCTTGTCGGCGAGGTGAAATCGGTCCAGTCAATGTCAAGAAACTTCGTCAATTCTCGTCCGAAGAAGAAGAGGTCGAGCGAGAAGGTCAAGGTCGACGTCGATGACCTCACAGTCTCGGTGCTCTCTTTGAAGAACGGGGCCGTGGGCCTTCTTGAGGCCTCCTGGATGACTCCTGGAAGGAGGGACTTCCTGGCATTCGAGGCCCACGGGTCCAAGGGCTCTTTGATGTTCAACCTCGAGAGGCTAAACGAGCTGGAAGTGTATCTCCCTGGAGAAGACCCTAAGCTCGAGGGTCCAAGGAACGTGCTCGTCCTCGGAAGGGAACACCCGTTTATGACCCGCTACTGGGCAAACCAAGCGGGGGGATTTTCCTGGGAGAACAGCTTCACCAACGAGTTGAACCACTACCTCGAATGTCTTGTAGACCGGAGGTCAGTCTCCCCGCAAGGGGCGACATTCCTGGATGGCTACAGGAACTGTCTGATAATGGACTCGATGGTCGAGTCGGCGAAGAAGGGGAGGAGAGTCGAGGTTGAAGGGTAAGAGCTCGCTCGCGCTTTATGGCGGGAGGCCTGTCAGAACGCAGCCCCTCTCGGTGATGCACCCTGGCGCGACCTACTACGACAACGAGGAGATCAAGGCGGTGACGGAGGTCCTCAGATACAAGTCCCCGTACCGCTTCTACGGCCCCAGGTTCCTGGGCATAACTGCGAAGTTCGAGCGGGAGTTCGCCTCCTACGTCGGTACCAGATATGCCCTAGCGGTGTCGTCCGGGACGGCGGCACTCCACACGGCACTCATCAGCCTCGGCGTCGGCCAGGGGACGGAGGTCATCCTCCCGACCTACGGCTGGGTCTCGTGCCCCGCCGCCATCGTGGCCGCAGGTGGGACGCCTGTCCTAGCCAACGTGGACGACTCGCTTACCCTGGACCCCGCGGACGTGAAGAAGAGGATTACGAGTGGGACAAAGGCGATAATGGCAGTACACATTAGAGGTTCAGTCTGCGACTTGGACGGTCTATCCAGGGTGGCAAAGGAGAGCGGGGTAGCGCTTCTAGAGGACGCGGCCCAGTGCGGAGGCGGCTCCTACCACGGGAGGAAACTAGGGTCAATCGGGAATGTTGCCACATTCAGTTTCCAGCTCAACAAGATGATCACCGCAGGGGAGGGAGGCGCCATCACTACCGACGACGAAGGCTTCTACCAGCGGGCGCTGATGTTCCACGACGCAGGAACGCCGTACCGGGGGCTCTCCGAGGAGGGCCTGAAGCTGAAGGTTAGGCCGTCCCCGGGAGTCAACTACAGAGCCAACGAACTGGCGTCAGCGATCCTCCGCGTTCAGTTGAGGAAGATGAATTCGATAGTCGCCAAGACGAGGAAGAACAAGCAGAGGGTGGTGAAAGGCATCTCGAAGGTCAAGGGGATCAAGCTGAGGAGGGAGAACGACCCGGCGGGGGAGGTTGGAGTGGCGCTGATCTTCTTCGTCGAGACGCCTGAGAAAGCGAGGCTCTTCAGGGACGCGCTCATGGTTGAGAACGTCAGGAGGCCCAGCGGGGCGTACCCCGGGCTAGTCTACGAGCCCGGGAAGAATGACGGGCACGTCTATACCCACTGGGGGCATCTGATCGGAGGATTGGAAGCAGTCGCGCCAGAATACAGGAAAAGCTTGGAGCTGATGGGAAGGGCGGTCCACTTGGACATCAGTCCAATGGACACTAACGAGGACTTGGATGACATCACAGCGGGGATTACGAAGGTCGCCGAAGCCCTACTGTAATGAGTTTAGCCGGAAACGACCTAGCAGAAGGATGCCGGGGACTGGGTCCTCGATGGGCAACCACTAAATATCTTGCAGGGGCGCTGACCAATCCTGCCAGAAAAGTTCGCGGCCTATGGCGTTGAGGTTGACATCCCCGAAGACTGGAGGATCGAATTCAACGCGAAGAGCACGCGAGAGAAAGGAGATTTCGCATTTCACTCCCCCAAGAACAACGTCTTCTTCGTCTCCTGGGGCAATTTAGCAGAGGCCCAACGGCGGTTCAAGAGCCTGGAGGAACACAGGGACGCCACAATCAAGAGGATCAGAGGCGACCCGAACATGAAGAGTGTCGAAATCGTGAGTTCGGTCAAAGAAACGATGTCAGGGCACGACGGTATCCTATCGGAGGTCGTCGCAAAGAAGAGGAGTGGGCTCATTTCAAGGTCCGAGCCTACGCATCGTATCTGGTCTGTCCACTTCTACTGCCCTCAGAGGTCAAGGTACTATGTCGTCTACTCCCAAGTGAAGGTCGAAGGTGAATACCCGGACTTCGCGGGAATGTTCAAGGGTGTCACGCGGACGTTGAAATGTCACGTTTGACGGCCTAGGCGCATCGCGTTGAAGACCTCTATCACGACGATTCTCTGGGGAAAGATTCACACCCTCGTTGAGTTCAGGAAGGTCCTAGCCGAAGTCCGTAGGATTGGGTATGATGGGATCGGACTGGAGACAAGGCTTCTTCCTCACGAAGCGATCAAGGATCCCAAGCTCGTCAAGAAGACCCTCAAGGAGGCCGGAGTGGAGAATGCAGGATCATACTCGACGATGAAACTCGATGACGTGGACTGGGCTTTGCAGGCTGGGACTCCTGTGCTTTGGGTCGTGGCTAGAGGCGACAAGACATACCAGGAGGCCTTGGGGGTCGTCCGAGAGCTCAATTCGCGCGCGGCGAAGTCGGGGATTGTAATTGCGCTTCACAATCACCTGGGAACCCGCTTCGAGACCGAGGTCCAGATGAGAAAAGCACTGGCAGACGTGAAGGGTCTGCAGGTCTGCTTCGATACAGCCCACGCCGAAGCCGCAGGCTTCGACACGCCCAGGTTCATCAGAGACTGGCGCGAGAGAATAGCACTGGTTCATGTCAAGGACCTGAGGGTGAAGGTCCCAAAGGGCAAGGTGTCTTTCACCAAGGACTTCGTCAACGCGGGCGATGGAATCCTGAACTTCAGGAAAATCTTCGGAGCGCTCCAGGACGCGGGCTACGACAGGAACCTGATGCTTGAAACTGAGGTCATAGTGGGAAGGAGGCCCGCCGTGGTCGCTAAGGAAGGGTATGACAGAATCCAGAGTCTCCTTCGCGAAGCTTAACATGCCCCGAAAAAATTGGTCACGCCGATGATGCATAGGAACAGCGGAGTTAGAGACAGAGAGGAGGAAGTAGTCTCCAAAGAATCGATGACGGTGAAACGCTTCAGGATGGATTCCACCCAAGATTTGAAGAATCTTTACTCAGGTCCGAAAGAAGTCCTGGTGGTGGTTATGAAAGGAGGTGCCGTTGTCAGCGTCGGTCCGAAATCGTTCATCTTGGGAGAGAAGGACCTCTGCTACGTCCCGAAAGGCGAAACATTTTCCATAGCGAAAAAGAATTCCAGCCCGAACGAAATCGTCATCCTTTCAGCCCCGGCGAACTCGAAGCATGAGCCCTTCGTCAAGCGGTTCGCTGAAACCGATCCGATAGAATCGGGGAGCCCGCCCTATAAGAGGAAAATCTACAACATGGTCCGAGAGACAGACAAGGCAGACCGGTTCCTCTGTGGCTTCGTCGAAGGCGAATCCGGAAACTGGACAAGCTTCCCTCCACATAGGCACGACGGGAAGCCGGAAGTCTACGTCTACTACGGGATGGGCGCAAAGTTCGGGGTCCAAATTGTGCTCATGGACGGCAAGGACACCTCGTTCGTCGTTAGGGATGGGGACGCTGTATTCTTCGAGAAGGGTTACCACCCCAACGTCGCGGCACCTGGCACCGGAATGAACTTCCTCTGGGTCATCAGCGCGCCTCCTGAAAAGCGTGACCTTTCTGTCGAATTCCACCCGGACTTCGAAGGGATGCAGTCTGGACCGACGCATCTCAAGACAAGCTCCTTGGCCAACGACTAGTTGTAGGGTGTCGGTATGTCCCAGTATCCGTACATGAACGTCCCACTGTTGGGGAAGCGCCTTTCGACGATTGTCTCGACGACAGAGACGGACTCAGAGGAGATGGCCTGCCTCACCGCAGATTTCAGCTCGTCTGGCTTCTCAACCCTCCGGTACTCGGCACCGTAGGCCTTGGTCAGCTTCTCGAAGTCAACCGGGTTTGCGAACTCGGTCCCAAAGACGCGTTTCTTAAGCCCCCGGACCTGAAGGTCACGTATGGAGACCCAGCCATAGTTGT
Source organism: Nitrososphaerota archaeon (assembly GCA_027886975.1). GTDB lineage: Archaea > Thermoproteota > Nitrososphaeria > Nitrososphaerales > Gagatemarchaeaceae > UBA183. Next base: position 7,952 of record JAPCJK010000025.1, on the reverse strand, counting down.
TGAGGATCACAACGACTATCGGAATCTCGTTTTCAACTGCCGTTGACAGCTCCACGCTGTTCATCAGAAAGGATCCGTCCCCTTCTACGGCGACAGCCGCCTTCTTCGGTTGAGCGAGTTTTGCACCCATCGCCGCTGGGAGAGCGAAGCCCATCGTCGAGAATCCCCCAGAACTCAGGAATGTCCTGGGCATGTAGCTTGCCCACTGTTGGGACAGCACCTCCTGAGGAAGGCCCGCGCTCACCGAGACGATGGCGCCCCTCGGAAGCGCCTCGCGCAGCATCTTGACAACGTTCGGCATCCCCATGGGGGCCCTGGTCCAGAGTTTCTTCAGTTCGAGGTCCCATGCATTGCGGAGATCGTTGAACCGTTTGAGCCAAGGCGTTGCTTTTGCAGATTTTCGCCCATGCTCGCGGAGGGCCGCGAGCAGGACTTCGAGTCCCGCCTTGGCGTCTGATACGATGCCGACGGCGACAGGATAGTTCTTTCCTATCTCATGGGGGTCGACGTCGATGTGGACCAGCTTCGTCGGAGGGATCTGGAACGTTATGCCGTGCTCGTACGAACTCGTCGTCTCGTCGCTGAAGGTCGTCCCCACGGCGAGTATCACGTCGGCCTCCTTGGCGAGCGAATTGGCCACGGAGCTTCCGACGTTCCCGGGGTGAAAACCCCAGAGCTTGTTGTCGGCCGGGAAGCCACCCTTCGACTCTCCTCTGAAGGATGACACCGCGGGTGCGCCCAGGTACTCCGCCACCGCGACGGCCGCTTCCCCTGCCCCTGAGATGTTCACTCCTCCGCCAAGGAGGACCAAAGGTCTCTTCGCGTGGAGCAGAAGCTTGGCAGCTTTTCCAATCGCGACAGGGTCTGGGTAGATTCGTCCGTGGGGCATGAAATTCTTGAGGTCTGGGACCTCGGAGCGGACCTTCTCCACCTGCACGTCCATCGGGAGGTCGACCAGTACAGGCCCCGGTCGCCCCGTAAGAGCAGTCTTCATAGCGTTGGGGAGGACCCGAGGTAACTGCCTGACGCTGGTGACCTGCCAGGCCCTCTTGACGAAGTGGGCCATTCCGTTGACGTAGTCGACTGAATTCTTCCTATCGATTTCTTGGAAGATTCCCATCCCGAACAGGTAGGTCTGGATGTCGCCGGTCAATGCCACCATGGTGGAGGAATCTACGAAAGCCGTCGTCAAAGCCGTAGTGAGGTTGGTGGCCCCGGGTCCAACCGAGGTCGTGACGACCGCAGGGACTCGCCCGTTGGCCCTGAAGTAGCCGTCGGCCATGTGCCCTCCCCATTGCTCGTGCTTGACCGGGATTGTTCTGATCCCAGAATCTTTCAGAGCGTCAAAGATGGAAATGTTGCCGTGCCCGGGAATCCCAAACGCGTGCTTAACGCCAGCTTTCTTCAGGAACTCGACGGTGAACTGGGCGCCGTTGAGCAATAATCTTTCCACCATCGCTGCTCCGAGCGTTATTTTAACGCAAGCCCCGCCTCAGCGGTCGAGGGACAATAGAACGCTTCATTGGAATCAACCTTAAACCAGTCAAGCCGGGACCGACGATTGTGCCCGTACCAAGAGACCTCGTCGAAACAGTCCCACAATCCGTTTACTCTGCGATAACAGATTTACGCGTCAAAGACCCTGAGCTTCCGACAAGGCTCGCGAAAAAGCGGGTCAGGAGAGAGGCGCTCACCAAGGACGGGAAGCTGACACTCTTGGCTGTCGACCACACCGCCAGGTTGGTCACCTCTATTGGAGACAATCCACTGAGGATGGCAGACAGGCGGGACCTCCTTGCGAGGACGCTACGTGTCATGGCATGCTCGTCCTTCGACGGGCTCCTCGGCTCCCCTGACGTCATCGACGAACTATTCTTGCTACAGAGGCAGGCCTCGAAAAATTTCCTGGACCGCAAGGTCCTCATCGGAAGCGCCAACCGGGGTGGGTTGAGCGGCGCCACATTCGAGATGGACGACAGGATCACTGGTTACGACGCAAAGGGCATCGCGGGCATGGGGCTCGACGGGGGCAAATTCCTGCTGCGAATCGACCCAGAGGACGAGGCATCACTGAAGACGCTGGAATACTGCGCCGCCTTCGTGAGGGAGTGTCAGGAGTTCGGCATCCCAGTGTTCCTTGAGGCATTGCCTGTCGCCCGGAGAGACGGGCGATTGACGCTTGTGCGCGACGCCAGCACGCTCGCCAAGCTCGTCGGTGTGGCGACGGCCCTAGGAAGCAGTTCATCGCGGCTCTGGCTCAAGCTCCCATACGTAGAGGATTTTGCGACCGTGGCGAAGGCGACGACGTGTCCGATTCTCGTGCTCGGAGGTGACGCCAAAGAAGTTGATGTGCTGTTTTCACAAATCCTCGCGGCGATGGGGGCCGGGCCGAATGTCAGAGGCGTCCTGATGGGGCGGAACATACTCTATCCCGACGAGGGCGACCCCAGGGGTATGGCCTTTGCAATCGACGCTTTGGTAAGGCGCGGAGCAGGAGTGAATGAGGCGAAGCAGGTCATGGAAAGGGAAAGCTGGAAGAAGTGTGAACTCTTCGATGACTAATGGCCCCTTCGACCTCGTGCTAGTAGGCAGAGCAGGGGTTGACCTCTACTCTCTGGATTACGGCCGGACAATCAAGGAATCGGAGAGGTTCGCGAAGTACGTAGGAGGAACAGCAGCGAACGTCGCGGTTGGCGCTGCGAGGCTTGGGCTGCGGACAGCCCTAGCGACCAGAGTAGGGGACGACGAATTGGGGGACTATATCATCGGCTATCTGGAGAAGGAAAGGGTCGACGTTGGGCATGTCCGCAAGGACCCCGCCGGGAGGACAGGCATTGTCTTCGCGGAGATTCTGCCGGGTCGCGATGGTAAGTTCGTCTTCTACAGGGAAAAAGCCGCCGACCTCCTCGTTACCGACGTAGACATTCCGGCTAGCCTCATCAAACGCACTAGGGCCCTACTTGTGACAGGGACTGGCCTTTCTGCCAATCCTTCAGCAAGGACCATTTACAACGCGATGGCGGTCGCCGAACGAGAAGGCCTGACGCGGATCCTAAACCTCGACTGGAGGCCCTCGCTTTGGAGCCTTCCAGCGGAAGAAAGAGTTTCGAGGTACAAGAAAGCCATCTCCATGGCAAATGTACTGATTGGGAACGAAGGGGAGTACATCGCTGCGACGGGCGCCAAAACGCTGGAGGCAGCAATCGAACAGATCAGAGATTCCGATAGGGTGCTGGTTGTCACCAGCGGAGAGAAGGGTTCGACCGTCTACACTCAAGGCAGGAGAATCTTTGTACCTGGGTTCAAGGTCAAGCTGGTCAAGGGGCTTGGGGGAGGGGACGGTTTCATCGCCGGCTTCGTCTATGGACTTTCAAAGAAGTGGACCCTCGCGAAGGCCGCGAAGTTCGGGAACGCCGTCGGGGCCATAGTCGTCATGGGGCATGCGTGTTCCGAATCGATGCCTTCCTATGGGGAAGCTGCGAAATTCATTCGCAAAAACGGGAATTAGTCCCTGCAACTACCATCGGTAGATGGTGACTTTCTTGTCTGTGAAGAAGTCGACGGTGTCCACCTGGGCGTGCAGTGTTCCATAGAATGAATCGCCTCTCCCTCCGAACGGGAAGTACGCGGGCGGAGCCGCGATGCCAATGTTTACCCCGACGTTTCCCACGTTTGCTCCCCTCCTGAACTCCCTGGCACTTCGTCCGCTGCTTGTGTAGATGCATGCCATGTTCCCAAAGCCGGTCCCCTTGTTTATGACATCAAGCGCATCGTCGAGGCTCTCGGTTTGGATGACGCTGGCGAGAGGGCCGAAGACTTCCTCCTTTGCAACCGTCATCGAAGGATCTACTGCATCCAGGACCGAGACCCCGAGGTAGAACCCATCAGGGTGCTCTGCGACCCTGAGCGTCCTGCCGTCTGAGACGATTTTTGCTCCCTCGTGAGCCGCAGTTTCCATGTGACGCTGGACCCTCGCCCGGGCCGATTGGGAGACAAGGGGGCCCATCTGGATTCCCTCCTCAAGGCCGTACCCGATTTTCAATCCTTTCGCCGACTCAACGAATTTCGGGAGCGTCATCGCGTGTGCCTTCCCGATAGTGAGCAGGTTCGAACCGGCGAGGCATCGCTGACCCGTGTTGCCGAAGAATGAGGAGACGATGCTGGGCATGAACCTGCCCAGGTCGGCGTCGGGCTGCACGACGACGCTGTTCTTTGCGCCGCCGTTTACGATCGCTCTCTTCCCATGCTGACCGGCGAGCCTGTAGACTTCTTTGGCCACTGGGGTTGACCCAACGAAGGTGACGCCCTTGGTGTTCCTGTGTGCTATGAGCGCCTCCACGACATCCTTGCCGCCGTGGACGATGTTTAGGACTCCGGGCGGGAGACCGACCTCGTCTTGTATGAACTTCGCTGCAACCTGCATCGGAACCGGTGTGAGCTCGCTGGGCTTGACTACGATGGTATCGCCCAGGACTATCGCATACGGGATGAACCAGAACGGAATCATGAGTGGGAAGTTGAAAGGACAGACAATCGAAAATACGCCTAGAGGTTCCTTCTCCAATTGCACGTCGACTTCCCGCGAGACTTCGTCGAGGGTTTCTCCCTTGGCGAGGGTGTAGGCAGCTGCGATGGCAGTGTCGACGTTCTCTAGGGCCCGCATGTCGTCCCCTCTGCTCTCCTCCAGCGTCTTCCCATGGTTCTGGGTGTTAATAGTGGCGAGTTCCTCGGCGTGCTTTTCCATGACCTCCTTCATCTTGAAGATGAACCTGACGCGCTCTGTAATGGGAACCTTCCTCCAACTATCGAAGGCCTCCTGGGCGGTATCGATGGCCATCGAAACTTCTTCACGAGTGGCGAAGGGCACCATTGCGATCGCTTCGCCTGTCCCTGGGTTGAACGTCGGATGAGTATCTTGTGAGCTCGAATCCAGCCAACGCCCACCGGCCAGAAGCTTGAGGCTCTCCGGGTTCTGAGTTGAGGCTTTCAATCCCGTCATATGCGCTGAGCGCGCCTCACCGAATTTAAGAGTATAACGAGGCCAGCGCGGAAATCCCTCAGGGAGTAAAGCGTTCCATAAGGGATTTATCGCCGACAAGAAAGGAACTTCAGAGTTAGAGTTTGTCTCAGGGGCAGCGTAGGCTGGCCGCCATAATGTTCACGGATATGGTAGGTTACACGGCCTTGGGACAAAGAAACGAGTCTCTTTCTCTGGCACTTGTCGATGAACAGAGGAAACTGATTAGACCCATCCTCAACAAACACAACGGCCGGGAAGTGAAGACCATGGGAGACGCGTTCTTGGTCGAGTTCCCCAACGCTGTGGACGCCGTGAGATGCGCTTATGACATCCAGAGGGTGGTAAGAGAATTCAACCTCTCGTTGGCTGCCGAGGAGAGAATCCGTCTCAGGATTGGTATCCACGTTGGTGAGGTTGTAGGGTCAAAGGGAGATATCGTCGGGGACGCGGTCAATTTGGCATCAAGGATAGAGGCCATAGCCGAGGATGGGGGCGTTTGCCTTACTCAACAGGCCTACGACCACGTCCACAACAAGGTGGACTTCCACCTTTCAAGCCTTGGTCCCAAGACTTTGAAGAATGTCACGGAGCCCATTGAGGTCTACAAGATAGTGATGCCATGGGAAAAAGATATTGCAGGTCCATCCGGTCAACTCAACGCGAGAAGAATCGCGGTCCTCCCCTTCGCGAACATGAGTCCGGACCCTAACGACGAGTACTTCGCTGACGGGATGACAGAGGAATTGATTTCCACCATGTCCAAGATTGAGCACTTGGAAGTCATCTCAAGAACTTCGGTAATGCAGTTTAAGAGGAATCCCAAGCCAATCAGAGAAGTATCCAGAGAACTGAATGCCGGCACAGTGCTCGAGGGTAGCGTTCGAAAGGCGGGGGAGAAGATCAGAGTGACCGTACAGATGATTGATGCGGCAAGGGATCGGCACCTGTGGGCCGAGAGTTACGATAGGGAACTGCAAGATGTTTTTGCAATCCAAAGCGACATCGCAAAGCAGGTCGCTGAAGCGCTCAAGGTCAGGATTCTCCCCAACGAAGGCGCAAAATTAGGCAAAACGCCTACGGCCGATACGGGCGCGTACGTCATGTATCTCAAGGGCAAATACTACTGGAACGAACGAACAAAAGAGGGAATCGAAAAGGCCATCCAATATTTTGCCGAGGCAACAAAAATAGATCCAACGTATGCCAAGGCATATGCGGGCCTTGCGGAATGCTACATGATCCAGGAAAACTGGGGATACATAACGCCGGCAGAGGCCACTCCGAAACGTAAGATGCTTGCTACCAAAGCCCTTGAACTAGACGAATCCCTGGCTGAATCTCACATGGCATTGGCTGAGATTCTCGGTTCAAAGGAATGGAATTTTGAAGGAGCGGAACGGGAGTTCAGGCGGGCAATTGAACTTAATCCAAATCTGGCCAGTGCACACCATTTTCTCGCCAACGGCATATTGTCTCCTCTGGGACGCCTTGACGAGGCGATACTTGAACTGAGGGAAGCGAAGCGACTCGACCCCCTTTCACCAATGGTCACGGCCAACCTTGGTGACAATCTTCTCACGGCCGGCAGGTATGAGGAGGCCCAAGAGCAGTACAGGAGCGTCCTGGAAAGCGGACCAAGCATCGTTGCTTATGCTCACTCCCGATTGGGGCTTTTGCTCCTAAGGCAATCTCGCTTCGAAGAAGGAATCTCGGAGATTCAGAAATCTCTGGAACAGAGACCCATCGATGGGATGGCCGACCTCATTTACGCATATTCTCTGGCGGGACGGGAGTCCGACGCAGATAGACTACTGGCAAATTTGGAATTGAAGGCTAAAGAAACGTATGTTCCGAACGTCATCATGGCATTGGCAAACGCTGGTGCAGGCCGCAAAGAGAGGGCGCTTGAATTCCTTCAGAGGGCGGCTGAAGAGAGGTCAAACCAATTATGGGTCAATATGAACGAGCCACAATTCGACGGACTACGTTCTGATCTTCGTTTCCAGAATCTTCTTGCGATAATCGGGGCAAAGGAAACTGTTCCGAAATAGGCTTGGGTCGCAACCAGGGCATGCAGATTAATGGCTCAAATGCGACATCATCTATTCGTTTAGTTGAGTTAAAGAAACTCCCATCTATCCGATGGAGAGAATACAGAGATCTACGACTGAAAGCCCTGAAGAGCGACCCGCCGGCATTCGGCAGCTCCTTCGAGGAAGAAGAAAAATTCACAGAGGGCAAATGGAAAAGAAGAATCCAGAATGTGCTGTTGCTCTATCAGATGATCGACCTGTCGGAATGATTGCTTACGTCTTTGATACGGGGCTCAAAACCAGGCACATTGCCGAGATCTACGGTTTCTACGTCAGCGCTGCCCATCGAGGCGAAGGCGTCGGCACGAGACTTCTGGAGCAAGCGCTGTCCCTGATTCGGAAGAAAAAGGGGATTGTCAAGGCAAGGCTCTACGTGAATACCGAGCAACGCGCCGCAGTTAACCTGTACAAGAAAGCGGGTTTTGTCGTCAGGGGAAAGATAAAGAAGGAATTGAAGGTCGGCCGTAGGTTTTTCGACATGCTAATCCTGGAAAAGATGTTTTGAAGGGCTCCCACGTGCTGACTTGACTTATCTGGGGCCGAAGTCTCCCCCTTGTCAGTGCGGAGCAAGCTCTTGCTGCTGGCCATAGGGGTAGCATTCGCTGCAGCCGGTCTTTGGGTGATTACCACGCCAACTTTCGTAAATGAAGGAAATAGTGTGGAGCAAACGGATGCATGAACGTATCTGCAACCACTCCGTCCGTGGGGCCGGGAATTCTTCTCTTCATTGTCGGGTTCATAATCGCAGTGTATGGGCTCAGCCGGAGGGAGGGCGAAGAGGATCTGAGTCCGCGAACGCGCTAGGCGCCTTTCCAGGAGAAAGGAGCATGGAAGCTATT
>JAPCJK010000024.1 GCA_027886975.1 Nitrososphaerota archaeon | reverse complement strand
GTCTCATCGGAGGAGTGGAGTGTGACCTCCAACCAGGAACTGCGAAGAGGGGACCCGATAAGAGTTAAAGGAGTAACCGGCCAAACTCTCGCGGTAGAGAAGGTGTACGCATGAGCCTCCTGGGGCCGGTCGTCTTGCAGACTACTGGGGACCTCATCAACTACGCCATATATGGAATAGTCGTCATCTTTGTCATAGCCTTCATCGCGTCGATTATCAAGATAATCAGGGAATACGAGAGACTCGTCGTCTTCAGACTCGGGCGTCTGATCGGGGCCAAGGGCCCCGGGGTCGTGTTCATCTTCCCGCTCGTCAACAGGTTCAACAAGATCGATCTCAGGGAAAGATACCTGGAGGTCCCGCATCAGACATGCATCACGAAAGACAACGCCCCCACCGACATCGACTTCCTGATCTATTACAAGGTCACAGAGGCGACACAGAGCGTAGTCCAGGTGCAGAACTTCGAGGGCGCGTCAATAGGCATCGCCACCACCACGCTCAGGGCGGTCGTCGGGGACATCCCCTTGGACGAGCTTCTTGCAAAGAGGGAACAGATCAACCAAGTGCTTAGGACCAAGCTGGACGAAGTCACCGAGCGCTGGGGGATCAAAGTAACCAACGTCGAGATCCGGGAAATCCGGCCTCCTCAGGACGTCCAGGAAGCCATGGTCCGACAGATGTCGGCAGAACGAACGAGAAGGGCGACCGTCACCGAAGCCGACGGCAAACGCGAGGCATCCATCCTCGTCGCAGAAGGGGAGAAGAAATCGAACATCCTGCGGGCCGAAGGGGACAAGCAGGCCGCAGTCCTGAGGGCAGAGGGCTACGCCGGGGCACTGAACCAAATCTTCTCGGCGGCGAAGGGCATCGATTCAAAGACAATGACCCTCCAATATCTTGACACTCTAAAGGCCCTGGGGGCGTCGCCTTCGACGAAGTACATCTTCCCCATGGAGTTCACAAACCTCCTGGCTCCGCTCAGAGAGTACGCCAAGCAAAGCGACGATAAGTAGAGCCTGGCACCTCAGAATGGCATAATATTGCACGTTTTGTTGTAATTCTCACCTAGGGGCCCAGTCTTATATTCGTAAAATTTCATGGGTTGGAGCGAGAGTTTCTAGTGTCGGGTCAAGAGGGAGAAACCCAAGCCAGGAGGCGGACAGTTGTGGTCCTACAGGATGAAATGAGGCGGGTCCTTGATGCCACTAGAGTTCTACTTGAGGAGTTCAACGGCCTGACCAAAGGCGACAAGCCGCAAGTGGGCGCCGCAATGGAGAGAGTGAAGCAGGCCGAAGAAGACGTAGCGACTCTACGAACCGCACTCATCAGGGAGCTGTCTCAGGTCGGCACATTGCTCGTTAACAGAGAGGACATCCTCCGAACTTCTTTTGCCGTTGAAGGAATCTTCGGACACCTCGGCGGTGTGGCCTTCAGAATGTCGCAGCTTCCTCGGACGTCGGCGAAGGACAAGAAGTACAGAGAGGCGGTCGTCGAGCTCCTAGGCCTCCTGATCGACGGGGTTTCGAAGTTGAACGAAAGCATCCGCGCGCTTTCCCTCAATCCGGACCAGTCGATTCAGATGGCGGCCCAGGTCCTGCGGATCGAGGCCTCCATCGACAACGCATATCGCGAGGCTCTGGCCATGGTCATGAAGTCTGCGACCAACGTCAAAGAGCTACTCGCGGAAAAGGAACTGGTGGAATCGATCGAGAACTGCGCTGACGCCATGCTCGCCGCGGCCGATGCAGGCACAATCCTTGCGCTAGGAATGTAATCATGCCGAAGAAGGCGAAGGGGAGGCTCTTCGAAAACAGAATCGTTGTTTGGGACATCGAAGCGTCGAGGCGGCTCTTCAAGGAAGGCTACTACGGGAAGCCCCTGGGGATCCCGAAGCCCAAAGACTTCGAGTTCGACGCCCCATTGATCCTCGACCTGATGGAGGGGTATTATCTCATGACAAAGAAGGTGGTGGACGTCGAAGACCACGCTGGAAAAGAACTCTCTTTGAAACAGCTTCACAACATCTGCGAGGCCTCTTACACCGACTTCGCCGCGAAGTTCCTCGTCTACAAGAAGCTCAGAGAAGCGGGATACGTCGTGACACCTGGGATAAAATTCGGATCAGACTTCGCCGTCTATGAGCACGGGCCGGGGATCGACCATGCCCCATACATCGTCGAGGTAATGGCCCCAGACTCGAAGATGACTGCGACGTCAATGGTAAGGTCCGGGAGGCTGGCCACGACAGTAAGGAAGCAGTTCATCATCGCCATCCCAAGCACCGAAGGCAAGTCGATTGAATTCCTCAGGTACGACTGGTGGCGGGCTTAGGGGACAAAATGCTGGAGGAGGAACCAAGGCTCAACGCGTTCGGCGGCGAGTTCATCACATCAGACGCATGGGTGCTTGTGTACCGAGACAGGAGGCGAAGGTGGCTGGTCAGACCCAAGGACACTCCAAAACTCCACACACACCTGGGCATCCTTGATGTGTCGAACATCGTAGGCAAAGAATACGGAATCACCGCCACTACCACATTGGGGGACGAGTTGACGATTCTCAGACCCACCATCGAGGACCTCGTAATGAAGCTGGCCAGAAAGACGCAGGTGATCTACCCCAAGGACCTTGGACTGATCGCCTTGAAGCTCGGGGTCCACGCCGGCTCCCGCGTCGTCGAAACAGGTACCGGAAGCGGCGCCACCACAGCCTTGATGGCATATCTTGTCCAACCCTCAGGCATGGTCTACACATACGACATTAACCCTGAGTTCCAAGAAGTCGCAAAGAAGAACATCGAGAGGCTCGGCCTCTCGGACTTCGTGACTTTCAAAGTGGGAGACGCGAAGTCCGGCTTCGCAGAATCGGGAATGGACGCCGGGATACTTGACGTCGGTGACCCCTGGGAGGTCGTCGAGAGCATGAGGAAGAGCCTCAAGTCATCGGCTCCGATGGCCGCGGTTACGCCGACCACAAATCAAGCGGAGAAACTGGTCGCAAAGATGAAGGAGGAGGGATTCGTGAACGTCGAGACCATGGAGATTTTGTTGAGACACCTTGAGGCTAGGGTCGGGATGACCAGGCCTTCCAACATCATGGTCGGACACACGGCCTACCTTACCTTCGGTCGGACCACCGTCGGACCCCGCCAATCATCATAACAGTTTTAAGCGCAATTCGGTCTCGCAGGCAATCCAATGGCCACAAGAGGCTATGCTGAAGATGTCTCAACTCTCCTATTTCTTGTCCCGTTCCTCGCGAGCGGCATCTATGGACTTGTCCTCTGGGTTCAGTCAGGAATTTCGGTCGTCCTACCGTCAAGCGTCTACCTGACCGTGACAAGGGACCCCGTACTCTTCATCATTGGCTCCCTTTCCATAATGCTTGGCGTCATGATCGAGGTGACCTCCGCGGACCCTTCTACCCGCCAAGCAAAACTCGCTTCTCTGGGCAACAACCTCCAATCGATCGCAATAGCAAGCCTGATACTTGTTGTCGTCTCCGCGCTCTACGCGAACGGCTTCCTCGATTTGTCCGGGGCCGCGACCGACTTCATCGTTGGAAGGTATGGACTTGTCTTCCCGGCGATGCTCGTACTCCTAAGCTACCTCCTCACAGCCCGGTTCAAGTGGGTTTCACTCATGAATCGCAAGGTCTATGCGGTTATCGCTCTGCTCTTGGTACCTGCCTCGATCTACGAGCTTGGAAAACGCCAACCAGCCCTGGGCCTCGGAGGGGCGCTAATCTTGCTCATAGTAGGTGTCGCTCTATTCATAATTCCGGAGAGAAAGAAGTCCGCTCCAAGTGCGGAATAGTATAGACTCAATTCAGGGGTAGCCGTGGGTGTAGGAAGTGTTGGACCCAATTCTGACCGCGTTCGGGACCATCGCGGCTGCTCTCTTCGTCACTGAACTTACGGACAAGGACGCGCTCCTCATCCTCGCAGTCGCCACCAGGGTCAGGGCGCCGGTCGTCTTCCTGGCCGGCGCGGCCGCGTTCGTCCTCGACAGCGCAATCATCGTCGCATTGGGCTCACTGCTGTTGAGTGTCGTTCCCATTTTCTGGGTCCGCGTGGCTGGAGGTGCCGCCATGCTGGCCTACGGCCTATGGGAGGCCAGAGGCCTTGTAGGCAAAGGAGTGGTGGAGAGGGAGGAAACGAAAATCAAGGGGTCCGGGAGCAAGTGGAAGCTCTTCCTAACCCTAATGGGATCCCTAATCGTGTTGGACCTCGCCGGTGACGCCACCGAAATTCTGACAATCGTATTCGTGGCCCAATACGCCAGCGCCCTACTCGTCTTCTCCGCAGCGTGCGTAGGCCTCGTCGCTGCAACCGCTGTGGAAACGGCTCTTGGGAACAGGCTGGGCCGGATACTCACCCCCAGCAGAATCCGCTACGGTTCAATGGTCGTATTCCTGGTCCTCGGCGTGGCGATAATCCTCTCAACCTATTTCCAGTGACACCGAAAGTCCCTCCCTCGGGGGCACGTTCATAAAGCGCATTTCATGGTGCCCAAAGCCTGCATGTCGAACGTCAGCCAGGAGGGTATGACCGCCAAAAAGTCGCAAGACTTCGACTCCTGGTATACGCAGGTCATCCTGAAAGCCGAAATTGCCGACTACAGCCCAGTCTCCGGATGCATGGTCTTCAGGCCTTCGGGCTACGCCATCTGGGAGAACATCCAAAGGCTGACTGACGCGGAGTTCAAGAAGGCTGGGATAAGCAACACATACTTCCCTATCTTCATTCCCGAGCGCCTCCTGAAGAAGGAGGCGGAGCACGTCAAGGGGTTCGCCCCCGAAGTCGCCTGGGTCACAGAGGCGGGAGGCTCGAAGCTGGACGAAAGGCTCGCAATAAGGCCGACTTCGGAGACGCTGATGTACGATGTTGCTTCGCGATGGATTAGGTCTTGGCGCGACCTCCCTCTCAGGCTCAACCAGTGGAACAACGTCGTGAGATGGGAGTTCAAGCATCCTACCCTATTCCTGAGGTCTAGGGAGTTCCTATGGAACGAGGGGCACACCATGTTCGCAACCAGGGCGGAAGCCGACGCGGAAAGGGACGAGATCCTCGGAATCTACAGGATGATTACCGAGGAGTGCATGGCGCTGCCTGGCTACACGGGCAAGAAGACCCAATCGGAAACTTTTGCCGGAGCCGAGGCCACATACAGCATAGAGCACCTGCTCCCCGACGGAAAGGCAATCCAGGGACCAGACTGGCATTCCGATGGCCAGAACTTCTCGAAAGCCTTCGAGATAGTCTTCGTCGACCAAGATGGGAACAAACAGTTCGTCTGGCAGAACACGTGGGCGATCTCCACAAGGGAGATAGGCGTCATGCTGGCGGTCCACAGCGACGACAAGGGAGCCGTGGTCCCTCCAAGACTGGCGGCAGTCCAAATTGTCCTGGTCCCCATCCTCAACGACGAGAGCAAACAAGCAGTCCTGGGCGAAGCGAAGAAACTCATGGAAAAGCTCACGGAATTCAGGGCGAAGCTCGACGACCGCGACCATCTTACTCCGGGACGCAAGTTCAACGAATGGGAGCTCAAAGGAATCCCGCTGAGGGTTGAGTTTGGCCCCAGGGACATGAAGGACAATCAGGCCGTTCTCGTAAGAAGAGACACGGGAGGCAAGAGGACCGTGAAGGTAGCTGACCTTGCCGTCGAGGCAGGAAAAGAGCTGGACGCCATTCAGGAAAACCTCCTGCGCAGTGCAAAAGAGGTGCTGTCGAAAAACACTCACGAGGCCAACACCCTCGAAGACCTGAAGAAGACAATGGCCGAGAAAGGAGGCATAGTAAGATTTCACTGGTGCGGAAAAGAGGAGTGCGAAACCAAGCTGAAGGAGGAAGCCGGTGGGAAGATACTCAACATCCCGATAGACCAAAAACCATCCAAGGCCAAATGCATCGTCTGCGGGTCCGAAGCCAGATTCCTCGTGAACTTCGGCAGGTCCTACTAGCGGGGGCGGAGTCCCGGAGATGACCCTCAAGGCTCCGGGTACGCTCGTCGTCCTGGGCGCAATCAACTGGGACACCACGGTGTTTGTCCGAAGGTTCGCGAATCCGGGCGAGGAGGTCCCTGTCCGTTCAATTGAGGAGTCACCAGGCGGGAAGGGGGCGAATGCCGCGGTGGCGGCCGCTAGGATCCTCGGGCCAAATGTGTCAATCATCGGAGCCCTGGGAGACGACGAGACAGGCGCCATTCTTCGTCGGGGCCTGAGGGCCGAAGGGGTCGCGGACGCCAGTGTAGTCGTCGTCCGGGGGACTCCCTCAGGGAGAGCCTACATCGTGGTGGACGGACTCGGAGGCAAAGCCATCCACACATTCTTTGGAGCCAACGAGACCCTGAAACCCGACCACCTACATTCATCGGGCGCGAAAAGGGTCTTGAGCATAGCTCGTACGGTCCTCATCATGGACGTCCCGGTCCCGGTTGCCCTCGCGGTCGCGAAGAAGGCGAAGGAGACAGGGGCTTTTGTGGTCTACAGCCCGGGAGTCCACAGTGCCCTCGGGGTGCAAGCGGTCGAGGATGTGATTCGGTTTGCGGATGTGCTCGTCATCGACAGGAGTGAATTGTCGAATCTGTCTGGGCTGCAAGACCCATTCGAGGCTGCCTCGAAACTGCAGGGCATTTTCACAGGGCTGACCGTCGTCGCCACCCTTGGGCCACTCGGATGCGCTGTTGTTTCACGAGGGTCCCAAGCTGTCGTTCCTGGCGTTGACCTGCGAGACCTTGGACTCAAGGCTGTCAACAGCACCGGTTCTGGTGACGCGTTCCTCGGAGTCTTCACAAGCTACAGAATTCTCGGGCGATCAAACTTGGATGCCGCTGGGTTCGCCAATTTGGCGGGTGCGCTAAAGGCGACGAAGTCCGAGACAAGAGGGAGCCCCTCCAGGGTCGAATTGGAAAGGACGATGGAGGCCCTCAGCAGGGTCAAACGGCCGCGACAGGGCTCGCCATCGAGTAGAGCCTCATCGCACTCTCGTCGACGCTCATAGGTAAGTCGATCTTGGCCAGGGCAATCATGTGCAGGGAGAGCGAAGACGCCGCAATGCCGAAGCAGGCACTCCTTAGGAAATCTCTTGTCTTGAGGTACCAGGAAATCGTCGCCCCTCCAAGAATGTCCCCAGCCCCGGTCGTGTCAACCACCGGCGACCGAGGGACTTCGACCTCGTAGATTCGTGATCCGTCCAGCACAAAACAGCTCTCCCCACCTTGCGTTACGATCGCTTTCCTTAGCCCGATGGAAGCAATCTTCTGCAGGGCTTCTCTTGGGTCTGCCTTCCCCGTCATCATTTCGGCTTCGACTCTGTCCATCTTAACGGCGTCGACCTTCGTCAGAATTTCTTTGTCTTGAGGTGGCTTGGAAGTTACTTTCCCGTCGTGGTCGAAACTGCGGACGAAACCCTGGGGGTCCAGGAACGTGAAGTCGCTGCGGGCAGAAATTTCCGTCAGGAGAGAAGATGAGATCTCCCCAGCTAGCGGGCTTATCAGAGCCCCATTGTATCGAGTGTCGGGAGGGATCTGAGAGGCCGTTAGGTCCTCGCATCTGCTTACTAGGGTGAGTGTCCTGTTCCCTGCACTGTCAGCAATCTTGAACCTCGTCGTCGGTTTCGTCTGACTCCTGTCCGTCGCTCTGAGGACGACCCCGTTCCTCGCCAGCCACACCGCCTGCTCATCCGGGAAGTCATTCCCCACTTTCGTGAGGGGTGTGACTTCGAGCCCGAACCTGGCGCAGACAAGGCCCGCGTAGCATGGAGGGCCTCCCACCGAAGTCACCTGGCGTATGGGTAGGTTTATCGAATCAATTGTGATGAATCCCCCGACCAGAACTTTCAACGGCCACCCGGCCCCGCAATCGGAACTTAAAATCCGTTCATCGGCCGCAGTTTAGCGCGTTCGTCGCAAACCCCGAGGACGAGTTATATAGAACAAACCGGAGGCACCGCTCGGGCAAATCTATTTGCTCTTGAAAAACAGAAATGCAGTCAGCACAACTGTTATCGCAATTGTCATCATAGTCCTCGTAGTCGTCGCCGGAGGTTCCTACTACTACTTCACACAGGTGGCCGTCGGGCCTCAGAAAACCATAGGCGTGGTCTTCGACGTGGGAGGCAGGGGAGACCTCAGCTTCAACGACATGGCGGCCCTGGGTGCCGACAACGTGGCGACGCAGCAATTGGGCTGTGCCTCGTCCAATCCCGCCCCCTGTGAGCAGTTCTTGACAAGTTCGAACTCCAACGACTACGTGACCAATCTCCAGAAGCTCGCTTCAGAGACAAACCCGCCCGTTCTGATTGTGGCTGTAGGCTTTCTGATGACGGACGCCGTCAACCAGACATCCAAACAGTATCCTAATCAGAACTTCGCTATCATCGACGGCTTCGTCCCCGGACACGCGAACGTCCTGAGCATCCAGTTCAGGACTGACCAGGGCGCAGCCGTGGCCGGAGCTCTTGCTGCCTATGCCACGAGCTGTTACGGCGGTTCGAAAGTTGGGCTTGTTCTAGGCATCGAGATCCCAGTACTCTGGACCTTCGAGGTCGGGTACAAGTGGGGAGTCAGCTGGGCATACAATTACTCGCAGACTCACGGCACTGCCATCAATGTTGGCGCGCCTGGGTCGAAACCGGTAGTCTACCAGTATACAGGGTCATTCAGCGACCCCGCGAAGGGTGAGGCCGCTGCAACGGCCCAATTCAACCAAGGAGCCGTAGTCTCCTACAACGTAGCAGGCTCAACTGGAAACGGGATATTCACAGCTGCACAAAAGCTGGCTCCATCTGGCGCAATCATGGGTCCCCCATTCGGCATTGGGGTCGATTCTGACCAAGACTGGGTAGCTCCGGGGTTCGTCCTTGCCAGCCAAATGAAGCGCGTTGACACAGCGGTCTTCCAATCTGCGCAGCTCTCTCTCAATGGGTCCTTCAGATCCGTCGTCTCGAAGAACGGTGGGGTCCTGACCCTCGGGATGTCGTCGGGCGCAGTAGCCATTAGCACCGTGAACGACGTCAAGACGTTCCTGCAGATTGCCGCAAGCTCGGGCAAGAGCGTGAACGCGACCAAGATCACGGGCCAAATACAAGCCATGAGAAACGCGGTCACAGCAAAGTGCGGAGATATCTATTCAACAGCCAACACACTCGCGACCATGATCAAATCAGGCCAAGTCACCGTGCCGTATGTGCTGACACAAACTGCAGTAAACTACTGGCGGGGCAGATACGGATAGCTCCGCTCTTCTCTTTTTTGGTGATTGATTGCAGTCGCGGGGGGAAGAAGTTCTCAAGACCGCGGCGATAACAAAGATTTACCCTGACGGAACTCAGGCTCTCAGAGGAGTGGACTTCGACCTCGCAAGGGGGGAGGTTCACGGGTTACTCGGAGAAAACGGCGCAGGAAAGACGACGCTTTCGAAGATTCTTTCTGGTATTCTCAGGCCCACCTCAGGGGATGTGTTCGTGAATGGCAAGAAGGCTGAGGTCAGACACCCCAAAGAAGCGCTGAAGCTCGGAGTAGGCATGGTACATCAGCACTTCACGCTCGTCAGGAACTTCACAGCCTTCGAAAACATCCTACTCGGGACCGACGTCAACCCCAAGGGTGCAGGGGCTTCCAAAGCGCGCCAGGAGATCCTCGCATTATCGAAGGACGTCGGATTGGGGGTCGAGCTCGACGCCAAGGTGGAGGACCTTGCCCTCGGCGCGCAGCAGAGGGTGGAGCTGCTCAAGATGCTTTACCGGAAAGTGCAGATCCTCATCCTCGACGAACCGACGTCATCCCTGACGGCCCCGGAAACGGTAGATCTGTTCAAGGCAGTCAGGCGTCTCAAGGAGGAAGGGAAGAGCGCCATCTTCATCACGCACAAACTCAACGAGGTCCTCGAAATCTGCGATAGGATCACAGTCTTGAGGCACGGGGAGGTCTCAGGAAGGATCGAGGCTGCCAATGCTGACACGAAGACGCTTGCTCGAATGATGGTCGGGAGAGACGTGGTCTTCGACCTCGTCAAAGAGCCATCGCATGCCGGCGATCCGATACTCGAAGTCAGTGACTTGGTCGTGAGGGGAAACCGAGGAGAGGACGCTGTGAAAGGAGTGTCATTCGCGGTCCGAAGAGGGGAGATCTTTGGGATCGCAGGTGTCGAGGGGAACGGCCAGACGGAGCTCGAGGAAGCGCTCAGCGGTGTAAGGAGACCTAGCCGCGGGAAAATCAAGCTTGGGGGCTTGGAGATATCTTCGCTTAGCAACAACGAAATCAGGAAGCACAGCGTCGGGTTGATTCCCGAGGACAGGCGCCAAATGGGGCTAATCCTCGACATGTCCGTTGCGGAAAATTCAATCCTGGGGAGGGAGTGGGAAAGAAGATTCAGGGGGCAGGGGATCGCCCTGGCCTGGGCGAAGGTAAAGGACCACGCTTCCAGGTTGATAAGGAGCTTCGAAATCCTCGTGAAGGGACCCGATTCGCCCGCAAAGAGCATGAGCGGAGGAAACCAACAGAAGGTCGTGGTCTCGAGGGAGCTGACCGACGACCCGGACTTCGTCCTCGCCGCCCAGCCGACGCGGGGACTAGACGTCGCGGCCTCGGACTATATCCGTAGACTTCTTTTGAAGACCAGGGACTCGGGGAAGGGCGTCCTGGTGATCTCGGCGGACCTTGACGAAGTCCTCCAGCTCTCAGACGTCATCGGGGTGATGTATGAAGGGAAGCTGCTGGAGGTCGGTCCGACAGAGAAGATGACACGGCACAAGGTCGGAATGCTGATGGGTGGGGTCAAAGAGTGAAGGCGAGCATCCCGACTGGCACATCAGGACTACTTTCGTCGGTGGCCGAATCGGCTTTCGCGGCAGGGGTGGGGTTCTTGGCCAGCGGCATACTCCTGGCGGTGCTCGGAAAAGACCCCATCAAAGCGTTCTACTACCTCTTTGAGGGTTCTTTCGGAAGCGCGAATAACTTCACAATAACCCTCGCCTACGCTGCTCCCCTGATTCTGACGGCGCTCACCTTCGCCGTGGGAGTCAGAGCGGGCCTCTTCAACATAGGCGCGGAGGGGACCCTCTACGTCGGAGCCACGGCCGCCGTCGCCGCGGGCCTTATCCATCTGCCGTTCGGAATAGGCCTTCTCTTCGTGCTCATTGCAGCCGGAGCAGCGGGCGCGGCGTGGTCGATTCCAGCTTACCTGTTGAAGTCCTACAGGGGGGTCAACGAGGTGATCTCCACCATTATGATGAACAATATCGCCCTCTTCGCGATGCAGTTTGTGGTCCTCAACTACCTTCTCGACCCCGCCAGGAGCGATAAGAGCGCCAGCATCCCCGTGGACTCAAGGTTTCCAACACTGCTGCCCCCCAACCTGACAGTCGCGATATTCTTCTCCGCGCTCGTCTGCTTCGGGGTCTACTACTATCTCTGGCAGACTCCAGGCGGGTACGAACTCCGCGCGGTGGGCCTCAACCCGGAAGCCGCAAAGTTCAGCGGGATAAGTCCGCGAAGGCCGATGCTGTACGCCTTCCTACTTGGCGGCATCACCGCCGGGCTCGCTGGCGCCGTGGAGGTCGCCGGGACCTTCACCCCCTTCGCAATCTACACCGGCCTCAGCAATTTGGTCAACTTCGGGTTCAACGGCATCGGCGTCGCCCTCATAGGAAGGAATCATCCGATGGCCATTGTCCTTGCAGGAATCTTCCTAGGGGCACTCCAGGCAGGGGCCTCCTCGGTCCAGATAGCAGGGATATCTTTCGAGATCGTCGAGGTCATAGAGGGGATGATCGTTTTCGCGATAGCCGCCCCTCAACTCTACCGAATGTTCAGGAGAAGGCTAAAGTGAGCTTCGACGTAACTTCAGTCGGCGCCATCTCGGTCATCTCCCTCGACTTCATGGTCCCAATCGCGATGACCGCCGTGGGGGAGATTTTCGCCGAGAAGGCGGGCGTCGTCAACATAGGCCTTGAAGGGGTGATGCTGACCAGCGCATGGTTCGCCGTCCTTATCGCTTGGACGGTGAACGACCCCTACCTGGGGCTGATCGGAGGGATGGCGATGGGCGTCGCCTTCGGTGCCCTCCATTCGGTAATTTCGGTCTGGCTCAAAGGGGACCAAATAATAAGCGGGGTCGGCATCAACCTCTTCGCACTCGGTTTCGTCCCCTTTGCGACGTTCGCCGTCTGGCATGTGAGCGGAGTCTATCCTCCTGTTTCCTTCTCTTTCGGGAGGATAGCCGAAATCTCGACGCCTTGGGCCCCGTTGTCCTACTTCGTCCCTATGTCTGTCGTCATCGCAATACTTTTTTGGTATGTTCTGTACAGGACGAAGTGGGGCTTCCAGATCCGTGCCACGGGGGAAAACCCCGAGGCCGCTGATGCGGTGGGCATCGATGTAGAGAAGACGAGGATCATCGCAGTCCTCATTGGGTCTGCCTTGGCCGGTCTCGCCGGAGCGTACTTGAGCATCGACGTGGTCGGGCAGATTACCAAGGACATCTCAGCTGGCCGGGGATTCATCGCCCTGGCTACAGTGGTATTCTCAGGCTGGAATCCGCTGGTCGGACTGCTGGGCGCTCTAGTGTTCGGGTACTCCGAGGGGACGGCCACGTGGCTCGCTGGAGTTCCAGAAGTGAGGAGCGCAATCCCTCACGCCGACTACCTCCTGGGCGCCATCCCCTACATCGCTACCCTGGTGGTAGTGGCCGTTGCAATCGGACGAAGCAGGCCGCCGAAAGCCGTCGGGATACCCTACAAAAGAGAATAAATCCATGAGGCCTCAGAACGTGCCTGCACGGGGGCCTACGCCAAAGGTCGAACGAGCTTGGGCGAGAATCTGCCCTCGATAAGGATTCTGCACGATACGGACACCGCGGGCGACGACAGCACTGCTTTGATGATGGCGCTGAAAGCTTCCAACGCTATCCTGGAAGGTGTGACGATTAACTGTGGGAACGTAGCTTTCGATCAACAGGTCGAAAATGCGCTTTACACCATCGAAGTTGCGGGGAAGTCGGGGAAGATCCCGGTGTACCCGGGGGCGAGGCACCCCTTGATCCGAGAATGGGAAACAGCGGAGAACGTCCATGGCAATGACGGGATGGGAGATTCGGGGTTCCCCAGAGCGAATCAGAGACCAGAGCAGAAATTCGGCGTCGACGCCATCGTCGACCTCGTGAACTCGGCCCCAGGCGAGATAACTTTGGTCGCGACTGGGCCGTTGACCAACATCGCCCTCGCGGTTCGGAAGGACCCTTCAATCGCGAAGAAGGTGAAGCGCCTCTATTTCATGGGTGGGACGAACCAGTATCTCGGGAACGTCACTCCTGCAGCCGAGTTCAATATGTGGGTCGACCCTGATGCTGCCAAGATAGTCCTTCATTCTGGCATGCCAATGACCATGGTCGGATGGGAAATCTGCATGAGGCACGGCCTAGTGAACAGATCAGAGCTTGACGAAATCGCCATCATGTCCACCGCGGAAGCGAAGTTCTTCGCGGCTGTCAATCGGCGAGCGGTGGAGTTCACGAAGGAGGTGGAAGGGAGGGATGGCGCGCCCTGCCCCGATAGTATCACGATGGCCATAGTGCTGAACAAGGCCGTTGCCACCGACGTCAGGCGTAAATTCGTAGACGTCGACAACGAGAGTGAACTCTCGAGGGGAGCCACCTATGTCGACCATCTGAACGTCCTGAAAATGAGGCCAAACCTCGATGTTGTCTATGCAGCCTCCGAGCGTCTCTTCAAGGAAATGCTATTTCGAATGTTGCGGGGCGAGCCGGTCTGACAATGCCGATGGAGTGTATGCGACAGGGGCCAAGACACGCCCTGTTTTCGCTCCAACTGAGAGCCACCCTTTTAAACAGGCATCGGGGGCAATGTAATGAATCATTTTGTCAAAGAAGAGGAAGAGTCGTGGTCGCTCGAAGGGAGGAAAGGGGAACGCCAGCACCGTCTACTGTAGCAACTGCGGTGCCTCAGTCCCGAGAGACAAAGCGAAGAAGGTCACGACCAGGATGAGCCTCGTAGAGCCCACCCTCGCCAGAGAGCTTAGGGCCGCCGGGGCATACATAGCTGCTCCTACGCAGGTCCGCTACTATTGCATCAGTTGTAGTGTCCACTACGGTATAGTCAAAGTAAGAGCGAAATCAGAAAGGCGTTGCTGGTAGGCACCGGCGGACTGAACGGTCGCCTCGTGGATTAGTTTCACCGAGGGGTGGCATTAAACCAGGTCGGCGTGGTGTTCTGTTTATCAGCTTCCTAGGTTTGTAAGCACATTCGAACCGAGGAATTCCTTGATCGCTGCATTTGCCAAGACGATCAAAATAAGAACGTTCAGGAGCGGACAGAGGAGGACCGTCCGAGATCCTCCCCGTTCGGTATTGTCAAAAGCCTTTGATGAGCTGGGTACCTATTCCGAAGTTGCGGACGCCTTCGGGGTGAGTCGTACCGTCGTCGAACGCTGGATAGAAAAGTATGACTTGAACATCCCCTCAAGGCCCGAGATCAAACTCGCGAATCAAATGCGCCTTCTGATTTCAAGCGATGAAGACCGGAATAGAGTCTCGCAGTGGCTAATGGATGAAGGTTCTGTGACGGTGAGCTATTTCGTTCGCCCTAACTATACCATTCTCGTTGTATGCGGTAGCATGAATGACTTCGCAGTGTTATCTAGAATCTCCTCAATTCTCGGTGTCCCCATTACTTCCTCAAAGGTCCCGTCGACTACTATCCTGCCCGTGGGGGCCGTGAGGGTTCAAGGTGCAAAGGCCTACGCCCTGCTTGAGACCCTGTTGCCGCACCTGATGGGACTTAAGGCCTCAGAAGCCAAGGCTGCACTGGCTTTCTTTCCTCAATCGGGTAGGGTCAAAGGGAGACATACGACCGATGAACTCTTTCTTCCAGTTTGGAAAGAATTTGCCATAGGCAGCCTAAGATCGTGGAATGCAAGGAGGAGAAAGAAACTCTCAGACGACGAATTGGTAAGCCTGGCAGGGACATGGGTCGAGGGCAGAATTAAGAGAGCACACCGATTCATCGATAGTTCTTAGCAATTGGAATGGGTCAGTTGTGTTTACGCCTCAGGATCTTAGCCGCCTCGGTCTGTGCGCTGAGTTTCCGGTAAGCGATCTGCCTTGTCACCACTGGCCAGGGCCTCCCTGAGGCAAAGCCACAGTCAGGGTTCAGAGTAATGGTCTCAGAGCCGAAAACCTTCGAAGCTTCCTCGACCCTGTCGACTATCTCTTCTTGGCTCTCGACCTGTGGATTCTTGACGTCTATCACGCCGAGGCCGATCTCTCCGTGCCATGGGTGTTCTTTGAACACGTCGTAAGTACCCGCCCGTTTTGTCGCGTATTCTAGGACGAGCCTGTCCACCTTGAGGTCAATTATCTCCTCTATCATGTTCTCATAGCCGCCGTGCGACAGGTGCTCCTCGTCAGCGGGCCAGTTCCCCCTGCAGATGTGCACTCCTACTTTGATGCCGGTGACTCCTTTGACCGTCATGTTGATCAATTCTGCCGAGACCCGATGAAGTTCCTTCACGTCGTTCACCTTCCATCCGTTCAAGGCCAGAAGCCACTTAGTGTATCTGAAATCGACGAAGTTGCCGATTGCCGGCTCGTCCAACTGCACGAAGCTTGCTCCCGCGTCACGCAGAGCCAACACCTCCTCCCTCAGGAGGCGAGTAAGGTCAAGGAAAGCGTCCTCGGGCGTCTTGTAGTATCGGCTTGATTTCGCCTTGTTCCAGGAGTTGATGAGCAGAGTGAACGGACCGATTATCGGGGCCATCACCGGCTTCTGAGTATGCTTCATCGCGAATTTCACCTCGTCTGCCACGAGCGGCGCCGTCCGCTTGATAGGACCTACTATCACCGGGTTGCTTATGATGCTGACAGGGAGGTTCATCTTCTCGGCGTATCTGGCGGCGTCCTCATTCATCAGTTCCGAGGCCGGGATCATTTTGAAGGACGGTATCCTTTCCGCAACGAAGGCAAGAAAGCTGAAACGCCTCTGCTCTCCGTCGGACACCTCGTCTACCCCAGTCATCTCTTGCTGTTTTATGGCGAGAATGACCGCTTCGTCGTAGTATTGCTTGAGTTGCTCTTCTGCGAGCTCTCCTCTCTCGAACTTCGAAATCCCGTCCATCAGCCATTCGGGCCTTGGAAGGCTGCCCACGACCGAAGTTGGAAAAATTTGGTGAGAGCCTTTCATCACCATTCAGTCCTGCCTCAAGTTTGTATAGCTTCCGTTTGATGTATTAGCCCGCATTACCTTCTTCGCAGAAGCACCTAGGTGCACACGTTTATCGTTTGAGGAACCGGCGCCGACGCAGCACTTATGATGGTGACGTTCTTCAAGAACACAGGGTTGATCGGCTGATCCATAAGTCCAGTAGTGTAGACTGGCACGTGCGCTATCGAACAGACGACGCTCATCCCCGAGATCACTTTCCCAAAGACAGCGTAATTGGGGTCTAGGTTGGTATTTGCAGTGTTATTTGATAGGTTGACGTACCATTGGGAAGAGCCACTGTTGGGGTTAGTCCCCCTTGCCATCCCGAGGTACCCTGCGTAGTTGTGCAGCCAGCCGCAGAATTCGAGAGGGACGGTCTGCTTCGAACCTCCCTGGCCCCACGTAGACCTCGTGCTGTTCACGCCGTTCCTCGT
Source organism: Nitrososphaerota archaeon (assembly GCA_027886975.1). Lineage (GTDB taxonomy): Archaea > Thermoproteota > Nitrososphaeria > Nitrososphaerales > Gagatemarchaeaceae > UBA183. Next base: position 7,342 of record JAPCJK010000024.1, on the reverse strand, counting down.
GTTGGGGTCCCCCGTCTGGATTACGAAGGCGGGAGGGTTCTTGTCAACTATGCGATGCCAAACTAGGTTGTTGTAGAACCCTGACTGCGTCAGGTTTACGAAGTTCGCAACGGTCCTAGGCGCACACGCCGGGTAGAGCTCTACCACGAAGTACCCGAAACTTGTACCTACCCGGGCGTACTCAGGTGGGGGGATGTTGAGATAGGTGTTGTAGTAGTACCACGTCCCCGCTCCTACAATTAGGACGACCGCGACCACGCCTGCGATCTTCCCCCATGGGGTCTGGCTCTTCTTCCGTCTCCCCGGCTTGTCTACCAAAACGCGAGGCGGACGGGCGCGGGGCACCGTAGAAATACGCTTCGGTTCCGTTGGTTATGGAAGAGCCTTCAGGGCCCTGTAAATTCTCTCCAAGAACGTGAAGGCCGCTACGACGAGGACAAGGATGACTCCCCAATCGAGAAGGCCGATTATCGACGAGACAGCAATAATGATCAGCCTTTCGCTCCTTTCGCCTATCCCGACGCCAGAGAGGGCAATTCCCAACGCGTCCCCCTTCGCCCGAGTATAGCTCACAAGGAGACTTGTAGACAGTGCAAGGAGGACGATGAGTGCGGACGAGTGGTGTCCGATGAGGATCCCGGTGAAAATTGCGACCTCGGCCACTCTGTCGAGCGTCGAATCCACGAAGGCGCCTCTCATTGAAGTCTTACCCGTTACCCTCGCAACGGCCCCGTCGACTACGTCAAACCAACCAGCCACGAGGACCAGCACGCCGCCTACTGCCTCTCCACGGTAGCTCGAAGCCGAATAGGAGTAAGCCGCAAGGATTGATACTGCAAGCCCCACCATGGTCCAAGCAGTTGGCGACAGGCCTAGTTTGGAGAACTTCGTCCCCACTGCCGTCAGGTACCGCTCCAGTCTTGCCCTCAGCCTGTCGAGCACGCGAACCCTCCTCTGTCCATTTTTATATACAGTGAGAGGCACTGCGGCCGGTATATTTGGGAAGGGTCGACAAAGGAGTAGGTTGTAGCGTCACGGGGTGCGCGAACCCTGCGGAGCGCTCTCTGAGCAGGGGCGAGATGGGCGGGAGCGGGCTCAACGTGGGCGGGGAAGGGCGCAGGGTCTACCTTTGCCGCGACCACTACAAGGCCTGGAAGAAGGCCACCAAGAAATCAAGGGAAATGGAAAGGTCCAGATGGTAGCAGAGGGTCTGAAATGAAGATCCTCCAGATGCACGTCGACTTCGTAGAATACACGCCGATCAAGAAGGAGATCAGGGGGGCCGAGGAGATAGAGCCGCGCACGGTTCGGGAGGACGACATCGTTGTCCTTTTCACGGCCGTCGAGAAAGGGGACGACGAGGCCTTGGCTAAGGAGGCCGTTGCCGAGACCAGCGGGTTCCTATCCAAGCTGGGGACGAAGCGCGTAATGATCTACCCCTTCGCTCATCTGAGCCAGGACCTCGCCGCGCCCTCCGAAGCCCTCCCCGTCCTGCTGGACATGGAGAAGGAGGCCAAGGCCGCAGGACTCGAAGTGGAAAGGGCCCCCTTCGGATGGACCAAGGCCCTCCAAATCAAGGTCAAAGGGCATCCGTTGGCAGAGATGTCGAGGAGCTTCACTCATTCAGCAAAGCACGAAGTTGTGGCGAAAGCCAAGACAAAACGCGAGCTTTCAGACGCGGAGGCACTGTCACGCCTCCGGCGTAGCGACTTCGCGAACCTCCCCGAAACGGATCATAGGATCATCGGGGAGAGGCAGGACCTCTTCAGCTTCCAGGAGGTCTCCCCCGGGATGGTCTACTGGCACGATAAGGGGCTCAAGCTAAGGAACATCCTGGTGGATTTCCTCCGCACCGAACTTGCGGCACGAGGCTACGTCGAGGTAAGCACCCCGTCGCTCGCAAACACGGCCCTCTGGAGGGTGAGCGGCCACTCGGATCACTACAGGGACAACATGTTCCTCACGACCCTGGGGGACGAAGAGATGGGATTGAAGCCCATGAACTGCCCCTCAACTTTCCTGATTTACAAGTCGCGAAAATGGAGTTTCCGCGAGCTCCCAGTCAGGTATTCGATATTCGACCCGCTCTACAGGAACGAGCTGAGCGGAGTAGCCAGCGGCCTCTTCAGGGTAAAGTCCCTGACCCAGGACGATGCCCACATAATCTGCACCGAAGAGCAGGCCGAGGCCGAGCTGATGGGCATGCTCGACCTGATGGAGAAGGTCTACGGCGTCTTCAAACTCGAGTACAAAGTGAAAATCTCGACAAGGCCGGACGAGTCGATGGGGAGCGAGGAGGAGTGGAAGAGGGCGACCGACACGCTCGTCAGGGCGGTGAAGAAGAAGGGGTGGAAGTACGAAGTGAAGGAGAAGGAAGGGAACTTCTACGCCCCTAAGATCGACGTCGACATCAAGGACTCTCTCGGGAGGGAGTGGCAGTGCGGCACTTTCCAACTCGACCTCCAGATGCCGAAGAGGTTCAAGCTGAGCTACACCGGCCCAGACGGAAAAGACCACACTCCCGTCGTCCTTCACAGGACAATCCTCGGGTCCCTAGAGCGATTTGTAGGGGTTATGCTCGAGCATTACAAAGGAGCACTTCCGGTTTGGCTCTCTCCGGTCCAAGTCAGGGTAATCCCGCTCTCAGATGAGCACAGAGAGTACGGGGGCAAGGTGCTCGAATCGCTCTTGAAGTCCGGTTTGAGGGCAGAGGGGGATTTCGCCAGCGGGACCATTGGGGCGAAGATCAGAAACGCCCAGCTCCTAAAGATCCCCTATATGCTCGTCGTAGGGAAGAAGGAAGAAGACTCCAAGAGCGTTGCCGTTCGCACAAGGGCCGGCGAGCAGACTTTCGGGGTCTCAGTCGACGACTTCGCTTCCCGGGTGAAGGCCGAAGTCTCCGCGTTCAACTAGGCCTGTGTTTCCTTATTTCGCAGCAGGCGCTTGCTGGGTGATGCAGTGAATCGTCCCCAGGCCGTAGACCAGGGCCCTGCAGTCTATCCCGACGACCTCCTTTCTGGGGAATAGACCCTCGAAGACCTTGAGCGCTTGCCTGTCGCTGTCCCCTTCGAAAGTCGGGACCAGGACGCACGAATTCCCGATGTAGAAGTTCAAGTGACTGGCAGGAAGCCGCCCATCGCTGGAGGAAGTTCGACGGGGCATAGGAAGCTTGACAATTTCGAGGGGTCGCGAGTCCTCGTCAGTCGAGCCTTCCAGAATCATCCTGTCCTCCTCAAGTGCCTTGCGATTCGGATCCGAAGGGTCAGACTCGGCCGCGACAACGACCTTCCTTGGCCCAACAAAACGGGCGATATCGTCGACGTGCCCGTCTGTGTCGTCTCCTTCTATCCCGCTCTTGAGCCAGATTATGTTCCTCACCCCGAGGTTATCTCTGAGTACCAACTCGATGGTTGCCTTCCCAAGTCCCCGGTTTCTATTTGGGTTAAGCAGACACTGCTCCGTTGTGAGGACGCTCCCTTGCCCGTTGACGTCGATTGAGCCTCCCTCCAATACCACGCCCGGCCTGAACACCTGCAGGCCCGTGGATTCGGCCAGCTTGTCCCCCGACTCGTTGTCTGGGAGCAGGTCGTCGTACTTGTTCCCCCAGGCATTGAAGTCCCACTTCACGAGCGAGATGTCCCTTCCCTTGAGGTAGGTCGGACCGTAGTCCCTGACCCACACATCGACCGTCTTGATCCTCGAGAACGAGACGAAGCCTCTCCCTCGGAGCTTTCGCCGCACTCTTACCTCTGCCTCTTGGTCATCTACAAGGATCTTCACTTCTTCCCCGGAGCTCAGGCTTCCCACGATCTTCGCGTACGCGGCCTCGACTTTAGGCAAGATATCAGAAGGAAAAGTGTTCGGATCTTTGGGCCAAGAAAGCCAGGTCGCATCGTGCTTCTCCCACTCGGCGGGCATCGTGTAACCATTCGATGCCGGTGTCCCTGACATGTCTAGCTATTCCGTGATGGCCGAGTAGGTCTTCTTCTTCCTATTCTGCATGAATCCCCAGCCCTCCTCCACCGTCTGGGCCAATCCCAGGTCACAGTCCACGGTGAAGACACCTTCCTCTTGTCCCGCCCTAAAGAGAACCTTCCCGAACTGGTCGCAGACGAATGAGCCTCCCCAAAAATCAGTGTCCCCCTCTTTGCCAACCCTGTTCACGGCGCACACCACCAAGCTGTTCGCAATTGCGTGTCCCACCTGCACTGATTCCCAAGCCTGCCTCCAGTCCCCTTCGACGGGTTCGATTCCCTTCACCCATCCGATGGCTGTGGGGTAGAACAGCATGTCAGCCCCCATGATTCTGTTGACTCTTGCAGCCTCGGGATACCACTGGTCGAAACAAATCAGAGTCCCCACCCTTCCCCTGCTAGTTTTCGCCACTTTGTAGCCAATTCCAGACCTGAAGTAATCTTGCTCGAAGTAGTGCTCATCCTGGGGGATGTGCACTTTCCTGTACTTTGAGAGCGTCTTCCCATCTTCATCAAAAACGAGACACGTGTTGTATCTCACGCTCCCTGCCTTCTCAAAGATCGTCCCTCCTACCAAGACGACGCCGTTCTTCTTCGCTGATTCTGAAAGCGCCCGGCTGACGGGCCCTGGGATTGATTGAGGGACCTCGTGAGAATTCCTAGTCGATGGGAAGTATCGCCAAGCGAAGAGCTCTGGCAGGCATACCACCTTGGCCCCACTCTTTGCGGCTTCGTCAACCCCGTATAGGGCCCTCTGAAGATTCGCGTCTACGTTATTGGACATCGCCATTTGCACGAGCCCTATCTTTGTGATGCGCTGAGCCATCTGTTGGGGCCCCGCCGGGCGTCTATTCAAACTAAACGCGGCAACGCTACTTTTTTGCAACAGGCTGTTGGATAAGGAATCCCGAACCAGGCCCGTTGACATCCGAAACGGTCATGAAATATTCCCTCGCGGGGCCCAATATCTGGTACCCTTGGTTCAGAAGACCCTCCAGGAATGGCCCGTATGTCTTGGTGAACTCCTCCGGAGGTCCTTGGTGCCTCGTCTCGGCTACCAGGGACGCACCGAGCTCCTTCATCGCGAAATTCCCCTCGGGCTGAAAGGCCTTCGCTACTGGAATGCACGCCTCGCTTCTCAGCTCGGCTTCGGGAGTCTCAGTCGGGTTGTCATAGAATAGACAGAACGGATAACCGGCCTGCTCGATCCCCTTCGAGTCTATCCACGTCTTCAGCTCTCGCATTGATTCGCCGATAGTGGAATAGGAGCCTCTCTTCTCGATGGCAGCGACGATAAGCTTCGGCGCGGTTGTGAACTTGACCTCGATGACCGCCAACCTTTGCTCGGAGCCTCGCCCGTCTCAAGGGTAATAAACGCAGTGGGGCCTCGAAAACGTTTTTCCCGCGCTCTGCCACGACCTTCGGCAGAATTTGGACATCTCCCTCCTTACTGGCCTGCTCCAAATCGTCTCAACGACAAATACGACTTCGACTGCGACCACCCTGGCGGAGGCGAAACCCCTCTGGCTCACTGCGGTTGAGGTAATCGGACTCGTAGTCGGCGTCGCGGTCGTCGGCACCTTTCTGGCGAGCCTTGTCGGATCTGTGGCTTTGAGAGCGGGGGCTTCGAAGGCGGTCGCCAATTCCGTCCGGTCTTGGATAGGAGTCCTGATGATAATCAGCGTGGTAGCGGGGGTCGCTTACCTCACCGGAATCTCTTCGCAACTCACTACCCTCACCATCTCAGGGATAGCCGGGTTGGCAATCTCACTGGCTCTCCAGAACACAATCTCCAATGTCATCTCCGGGGTTCTGCTACTCAGCGACGGGATAATCCGCCTGGGGGACGACATCCAGTACGGGGGTCCAGGGGGTGTGAGGGGAGAAGTGGTGAAGCTCTCGCTCCGGACAACGTGGATCAGAACACCCGAGGGGGTGATAACTGTAATCGGGAACACCAACCTCTCTGCAGGGCCAATATTGAACTACACTGCGAAGACGAGGCTCGGCAAGAAGCTCGAGGTCTAGGTCGTCCAGAAGAAATCCAAGGTCGTGGCCCCCATTATTTCGTCGAAGCTGAAGTCCAGGGCGTCGAGCATCTGGTCGAACATCGAGTGGGCGTATTCGATGTACTTGTCCGCATCAATTTCATCCGGCCTCGCAAGTTCCGCCGGCTTCACATAAGGTGGATTCTTTGTCTTTACGTAGGCGATGATCTCCCCTGCCTTGATTTCCTTCCCCCGCTCTTCAAGTTGCATCGCGGCCCTTACGTGTTGTGGGGTCGTCCCGTTATACCTTCCAGTAGGCTTGCTCATCATGACGGTGAAGGCAAGGTCTTGGATCGGGACCTGTTTGTTCTTCAGCTGAGAAATCATTGTAGTCAGAAGGGCCTTGGTCTCGGTCTTCGCCCTGTCAAAATCTGGCTCGGTCTGGACACTGCTCAATATGGTCAAAGCTTTGTAGAACGTTTGCTTCAGATATTCCGGGGTTTGGCTTTTCTTACCAGTCAGCCCGCGTATGTCAGCGGTACCGTCGGGGAGGACACCAAAGTAGTTCTTCTTCCTGCTGCTGAACGCAACGTACCGATACACTTTGTCAAGGTCAAGCTCAACGCCAAGGTCAGTGTCAGCCCATCGCGTTACGGTGGAGACCTGCTCCTTTGATGGAGCATGCAAGAACAAACTGTCGGTGTTCTTCAGGACTATACTCCCGCAACTATCGACGAAGGTGTGGTAGTCCTCCACGGACAAGTCGTAGACATAGCCATTGTACAGTTCCTCCGTCACTTTGGGAATTTTCGCTAGTAAATTGTAATCGCTGGAAGTTGAGATTCTGTACGTTCCCTTCGACGGGCGGTAGTTCATCGTGTGCTTTATCCTCATCATGTTGAGCAGAGTGGACAGTCCGGAGGCTAGCCGCGTGGACCCTGTCTCATACCTAAAGTTCTTGGCGGAATATTCGCGGGTATACCTGGCACCGAACTTCCGAGAGCCGTCTCCTTTGACCATGTTCTCCAGGAGCAGCTTCTGGTATTCAACTGGCACATGGTAGATGAAATCAGGCACCTTCTTTCCCTCACTCCCTTGACCTGCGAAAGCTTTGAAGAATAGCGCCGCAGCCTCGTTCATCATCTGAAGCTTGTATGTTCTATCTTCATACGTAACCTGTGCGAGGCCTTTTGAAGTGGTGTAGGTCAGTTGCCGCTTCCCCTTGGAGGAACGAATAACGCTGGCTTTCGTACCGTCGAATAGTGAAAGATAGCTTTCCCTCAATAGACCAAGCCAAGCAGTGTCTTCGTTCGCGATTGAGGCTCCGAGCCTCGACGTTGTAGTGTCAGGGGTACTCGAGCTTCCCTCGGGAATGTACGC
>JAPCJK010000023.1 GCA_027886975.1 Nitrososphaerota archaeon | reverse complement strand
TGCAGCACCTTGGCCTCTGCCGTGAGTTCGTCTTCAAAGACTGGTCGGATGAAATTCATGTTAAGCTCGAGTGTGGTGAATGTCTCATCCTCGCCCAGGGTGCTCATTGTCGCGATGCCCATGCACGCGTCTGCCAGGTCTGTCATTACGCCTCCATGAAGCGTTCCCATTGGGTTGTAGAACTTTCTATCTACATTCATTTTCAGGGTCGCCTTCCCGTCTCCGAATTGAACAACCTTCATCCCCAATGTCATCATTATAGGAGGTGGGTCAGCTTTGCCTTCTGAAACGTCTCTGAGTTTCTCCTTTAGTCCGCCCAAGAAATTCTGCAAGAGCGAGTCTTAATTTAAGGTTGAGCGAATGGGAAGCCATCGATCAAATATGTCTTGGCCGGAGCACCAACCCCACTCTATCCCTACGAACATCCTTAAGCGCGACAATATCAAGCCAGAAACAGCGATGGCAGATTCGGAAAAGACGTTCAAGGCAGACGAACTAGACCTTTTGCTGCTCGAGTCGCTTGTCCAGGATCCCGAAATCAAATACAAGGAGATCGCTCAGGCGTTGCACGTCGACCAACGTACGGTTGCCAAACGGATCAGAACCCTATCAAAGGAGGGTGTGCTAAAGCAAGCCGTTGAAATTGACTGGGCGAAGCTCGGCCTCGGAGCGCAGGCCTACGTCGGATCGACGACCGTGCGTGGGATTGGGTACGCCCGAAAACTGAACGATCTTATCAGCACCGACCCCAGAATCGTCAAGGCCCACGAGACTCTGGGCACCTTCCATTATTTCATGGAGGTCATCGACACAGATGTGGCTGAGATGAGGGACTCTGTTCTCAGGGACCTTGACCCCTTGGCTGCTGATCTGACGACGTCTCTGGTGACGAAAAAGATTAAACAAGATTACAGGTCGCTTCTTCGTTACATTAGAGAGACTAGGTTCCCGAGAAGCAGGCTCCGAAGTCAAGCGCTCCCCTAGTAAATCGAAGATGACTGAAGTGAAGGTGCTTCACCGAAGTCGTGGGTTTCTGCGCTGTGTGTCGCGGAAACGCCGACCCTGATAGTTGTGTTGTCTTCCGCCTTGACGACGATGCCCTCGCTGAGGAACCGCCGAAACGATATCAAAGAATATCCGCCTGAAGTTAATCGTAAAGGTTCTTGCGTAAAATTGACCTTCTACGACCATGTCGGTGAGGTCGCGCTCATTGACCTCATCTGAGTCGAACCTTTCGAATGAAAGGCTGTCTTCTAGGTAGGGCCTCAGCCTCGACAGGTCGGCATCTACGATGACATCTCTGGGAATAGGCTCCAGCTTCGACGCGCGGAGTAGGTCGTTCACCGCTTCTCTGGCCGCTTCGTAGTTCTTCCAGGCTTCTTCGACGAACCCGATGAAGAGCCCATTCGACGCCATCCTCAAGCGGAACTTACCCTCGCTATCCTCTGAGTAGCTCTTCAGTAGATGCGCCTTGACGTTGAGCTCGCTCGTCCTATCAAAGCCATACAACAAATGGCATGCCATGCCTTCCGCGTCAGACTTGTAGGCATGGTTGAGCGAATCGCCGAAGGCGCCGCAAGCAAGCAGGAACCTGGCCATTTCGTAATCGTTCTTGATTAAAGCGCTTGAAATCAAGTGAGCAAAGTCGGGCTCGTATGGGATTTCACTCATCAGAATCCCCTTCCAGGTGGCTTTGTGGCTGCCGCGGTCGATCGCTCCAATCCCGTTGAGCCAGTCCTCGGCGAAGGCGACCTCACGGTGGTCCACTCTAGACATGAACTCAAGCGACGAGAGCTTGAGGCCGTACTTGGACATGAGGAGCACCAGGTCAAACGGTGTCTCCGTCTCGAGCGATTTGCGGACTGGTATGGGGTCGATCTTGGCTGGAATTGGCGTGTCGGTCAGGATGACCGCGCGGCCTGGCTTGAACCGGCCGATTCTGCCCATCATTTGCAGTAGAGAGTTGTTGTCCAGCTTCTTGTACTTCAGTGTCTTCTGACCAAGCCTGTCCTTGCTGTCGATAACATCGTTGAAAATCAGCACATTGTCCACATAGATGTTCACCGAGGAAGCAATCACATTGGTGGCGAAGATCCTGAGATTTTTGTCGAGCTCAGCCCGCTTCTGAATCTTGTTTACTTCTGAGCCATCAAGGCCTCCATGAATGTAGACTCCTCCATAGTTGCCTGCGTATCTTTCGACAAGTCTCCTCGTGGGGAGGAACACGAGCCAAGACTCATCGCGGGGCTGATTGTAGAGGTACTTCGAAAGGACCAAGAACATGTCATCGAGGTCTTCCGCCAGCTCCACCTCCATCGACACCGGAAACCTCCTACCCGTCATCGTGTATAGGTTTGAGATTCCGAGGAACGACAAGAACTCCCTGGGGTCGATCGTCGCGCTCATGATTCGGAACAAGTTCTTTGCCGTAGTTTCTTCCTTCTTTGCGAGCGACAGGCACAATTCCAGCTGGGACGACATCTGGTGGCTTTCGTCAAAGTAGATGGAGGCGTCGGAAATTGAATTCTCGGCCAACATCCTGAGCAGGACGCCGTCAGTGACCAGCCTGATTTTCCCGCCGACATTGATTTTCGTGTCCTTCGTGATAACTGCCAGTTCGTCTTGCAGTTCGGGGTAGAGTGCATTTAGCGAATAGTACAGGGCGTTGCAGGCGGCCCTGGAAGGTTCGCGAATGATGATTTGTCTCTCGCCGTTGCTGAGTTTGTATTCGTGGATGGGGGTTATGGTGCTTTTTCCCGTCCCCACGTCTCCGATGATTACAAAATGATCTGAGAAGTCGATCGAATCTAGGATTGAGAAGATCGGCAGCGGAGGTCCTTTGACCTTTTTCTCTCTGACAGGAAGTTGCAGCTTTCCTTCCCCTGAAAGGACAAGCGGAGTTTCGATATCATAGTCATCATCTAGACCCTTGCTAGCCAATTAACTTAGCCTGCCCCAAAATCTCGATGCAGAGATAAACCAGTCCCGGCGAACGCAGATTAGCTACCGGCAGCGCGCATGGCTTCCTTCATCTCTTCGACCTTTCCCTTCATGAGCGTTATCGCCGCCTCCAGGCTTTTACACCCTTCCTCCTCTTTGGCAAGCGCCGCTTCGAGGTCGGCAATCTTGCTAGTTGCGCTGCTCATGTCGCGTGATATCTGGCCAAGCGGGGAGTAGTCCAGCCTACGTGGCATCCCAGAGAAGAGCTCGCGCTGCACCTGGTTTATCTCGCTCATCTTCCTTTCATCAGTAGCCGCGAGCCAGGATACCTCCCTCCCGGCCCTTAGACTCTCATACAGCTGGTCCTGCAGCGTGACATAGGATTCCCAGTACTTCACCCACGCCTTGTTGAATGAAACAAGTATCTCTCTTAGCCTCGCCTCATTGCCCTTCTCATTCGATTCCAACTCGGCGATTACCCGATGAGACCCACTAAATAGAGTTTGGACACGCCCTTAATAGGGACGAGAAATGGAACCAACCATGAATCAAATACAATACGAGTTGTGCGCAACTCATCAAATCAGGCTTCAGCCCGATGGAGATTCCAGCCACCTCATTTGCCCGGTCTGTGCGCAGTTGACGAACCAAGAGATGCTCCGAAGAAGGTCCAGGAGACGCTAGATCTATGAGCCAGGCCCCCTCTCTATCCTCAAAGCTCCCCAAGGTCTGCCCTGAATGTGGTACTCTGGTGCGCCTCTACAGAACGCCAAGGGGCCTACGATGTGAGGACTGTGTGAGAAGAATGGACTCGTCCGGCCTGGGTTTCAGGTAGAGACACGAATCACCCGCTCCAAAAGGGAAATCGTTTAGGGGAACGGCCCTAAGGGGAAGTTGAGACCAAGTTGACGTCTGGCCTGTTCGCTTTCGTCGTGCAGAAGCACAAGGCAACGGCGCTCCACTACGACTTCAGGCTCGAGATAGAAGGGGAGATGCCGTCGTGGTCGGTTCCAAAGGGTCCTTCGCTTGACCCCAGCGTCAAGCGTCTCGCCATGCCGACCGGTCCCCATGAAATGGATTACAGGAATTTCGAGGGCATCATCGCAGGTGGCAACTATGGGGCCGGGGCGGTCATGATTTGGGACGAAGGGAGGTACTCCCCTGAAATCGAGGTGGACAAGGGTGTCCGAAGAAAGGTCACTCAATTATCAGAGGCGACAGAAGTCGCGACAGCAAGCCTGCGCGACGGCAACGTAAAGTTCACACTCTACGGCAAGAAGTTGCATGGTTCGTTCGCCTTGGTTCGAACAAGAGGCTTCGGCAGTATGAAGGAGGCCTGGCTGATGATCAAGCACAGAGACGAATACTGCAAGTCCGGATACGAAGCGAACGACTACGACTTCTCAGCGCGGACGAAACGGTCCCTCGCCCAGATTGCAGCTCAGGGATAGAGACAGTTCCTCTCATCTGTCGGCGAGTAGCATTGGCTGTACCTTCGACATTCGAAGAACTTGGAGCAATCTCGCTACGGCTTTAAGGACTGGAAAATCGGCCGGCAACAGGTCCCAAAAGTGGTAGCTCAGCTACATAACTACATCACTCAAAGCAGGACGAGGGTCAAGGGAAACAAGAAGACCTCGACGGCAGAGTTCCTACCTCTCCTGAGCAGAGCCAAAGAAGCACTGACAGCCTCGGGCGCGAAGTCCCTGAAAGCCAACCTCAATGGGGTCGTCGTTGAGCTAAACACCAACAGCGGGCACCAGGCCGAGTTCTGGTCCAACAATTGGTGGAAGGCCGACGACTCGGCGACTCCTGATGCAAAGATCTATTCGGCCATGGGGGTCGAAGATGTCGAGCCATCCGCCTACTACTGCGCAGAGCTCCACTCCTCGCTTTTCCTGAACACTGAGTACTACGGCCAATGCAAGTCGTGGGCCTTGGGTATGTCAGCTGCAATTCTGGAGAGGAAATCCAATACCCTCTCGATTCACGGCGCCACCGCCTTGTACAAGGGAAGGGGGGTCGTTATCATAGCCCCGACGGGGACAGGTAAGACCACCCAATCGTTCCGGATCTTCACGAAAGAGGGAGGCAAGATTTGCGGTGACGACTGGGCGTACGTGGCCATTCCCAATCAAATTCCTAGGAACCCCGAGTCTCCACTGGTGGCGCGTCAGCCCGAGAGGGCGCTATACATGCGCTCTGAGTCACAGAAGGAGCAGGAGTGGCTTCGCGAGGTGTTCGACAGGTCGTTGTGCGAGAACGTGACGATGCGCAAGGAGGAGTGCGAATACCCGATGGGAAAAGACCTCTGCTCAGTGACGAAACATAGGTGCGTGTTCAACGACGGCAAAGGATGGTGCTACTACTCCTTCGGAAACTCCAGGGTCCTGGTCAAGAGGGAAGACATCCTGGGGCCAGAGAAGGTGGCGGACGAAGTCCCTGTCAACCTGGTCGTACTCTTGCGGAGGGATGACCACAGCCCGGCTGAAGTGAAGTTAACGTCTGAAGAGGCGATTGGAGTCTTGCAAAAGGGAGAGTACATGGTTCTGCCGGGTGCTGGTCCAAAGGAAAAGTGGGGGACGACGTCTTACGAGCCTTGGTACAATCCGTACCTCCTCGAGCTTAACGACGTCATGCAGGCCAATTTCTTCAGAATGATGTTTGAGTCCTGGAGAGTCCCCTGCATCATTCTCAATACGGGTGTGGCTGGGATCGAGGAAGCCCACGAGAGAATCGTAGCCGCGCTGGAAGCTCCAGCATAGTGGAAGACTCATTGCAAGACAATGTTGCCGAGAACATCTAAGTATGGATGAAGATTCGGCGCTTCTCAATTGGTCATAATTGAATTCTTGCTGATTCTTTTCATCAGTTCGATTTTCGCTGGAATCTTAGGCTCAATCGTTGGAGTCGGAGGCGGGGTTGTCATCATCCCTGTACTCACGCTTTTCCTGGGTGTGGACATACACTTCGCCATAGGAGCGAGCATCGTGGCAATCATAGGTACATCTAGCGGCGCGGCCACAACCTACGTGAAGGATAAGCTCACCAACCTGCGGGTGGGAATGTTCCTTGAGCTTGCTACCGCGGCGGGCGCCATTTGCGGGGCCGCCATAGCCGCCTACATCAACTCCGTGGCACTCGAGTTGATTTTCGGAAGCATCCTCCTCGTCATGCTTGTCCCGACCGTAATGAAGATCGGCGAGGATATCCCCAAGAGCCCCGAGCTGAAGGGTCTATCCAAAAGGCTGGGTCTAAGCGGTTCTTATACTGAGACGGACGGCACGGTCGTAAATTACAATGCCACAAGGCCCGAAGTGGGACTTGCCGGGATGGCGGTCGCAGGAGTTCTGTCAGGTCTTCTCGGCATCGGTGGAGGCGCGTTCAAGGTGCTTTCCATGGACCTTGCCATGAAGCTCCCAATGAAAGTATCCACTACAACATCTAATTTCATGATTGGTGTGACTGCGGCCGCAAGCGCAGGAATCTATTTCGCGAGAGGAGACGTCAATCCAGTCATCATCGCCCCCGTAGCCCTGGGCATTCTAATTGGGGCGACGATAGGGGCGCGCCTTCTGATTCGTTCAAGGAACCCCACGATACGGAAGGCCTTCGCTTTGGTGTTGGCCGTGACTGCACTTCAGATGATACTCAGTTCGGCAGGAATCAAACTTTGAATCTCAAGGACCCAGAAGCAATGACTGCCGTCGTCGGCAACGTCTTGAGGTATGGGGTTCTGATTTCAGCCATCATCATCGTCTTCGGGACAATCGAATTGATAGCCGCCAGCGGAAACTCCGATGTCCTTGGTAACATTGTTTACAATCCGGATAAGATACCTCACGGGAACTTCGACGTTAGCCTTTCGGGTCTGGTAATCGGACTCGTAGGCCTTCAACCATACGCGCTGATTGAACTAGGGGCGATAGTCCTAATCGCTACTCCCGTCTCAAGAGTCCTGATCTCCGTCTTCCTCTTCGCGGCAGAGGGAGACAAGCTCTACGTGGTGGTGACTGCGGTGGTACTCTTCCTTCTCTTATTCAGCATCTTGGTCACGCCATTTGTTCCCGGATTCCAAGCCTAGGGTAAGCGGCCGTTCAAAGATATTTAGGCTCCGAGAATCTCTGACTAAGCCTTGAGTATCAAGGCGGTGTTCTTCGACCTTGGGGGGACGTTGCTCGTCATGAGGCGAGACAGGATCTTCCGCCGAGTCCTTTCTGAAGAAGGCCGCGAAGCGAATATCGAAAGAATCCATTCTGCTTACATGAACGCCGAGTCGTGGTGGCTGTCGGCCTTCGGGGACAAGGTAATGACCCCTGAGCAAACAAACGAGGCCTACAGGGCGTTAGATGAGAGGACCTTCACATCTCTCTACCCCAACGAAGACCAAGGAGAGGCCGTGAGGATCTCCCAACTCGTTAGGAAGAGGTGGCCGGAGCTCGAAAGCGAAATCCCCCTGGAGCTCTATCCAGACGTCGAGCCTACCCTGACGAAACTCACCAAAGATGGTTACTTCCTTGGCCTTATCTCCAACGCGCCTCCCGACACTGCAAGGGTTGTTGAAGTTCTCGGCCTACGCAAGTACCTCGGCAGTGTGGTGATCTCCGGCGACGTCGGATATACAAAACCTCATCCTGAGATTTTCCGAATCGCACTCAGGGAAGCCGGCGTCAACCCCATCGACGCCCTGCATGTCGGGGACTTTTACGAGGCCGACATAATCGGGGCCCTGAACGCAGGAATCAAGGGGCTCTTAATCGACAGGGAAGGCTCGCAGGTCAGCCTCGACTGTCCGCGAATGAAGAGTCTTGACGAAGTCTATCATTACCTTGAATGATGCGCCACCGCCTTTCCCTTTGTCTGGGTGGTAACCGGCGCAGAGCATGCCGTAGTACGTGGGAACCTGGTAGGAGATCAGCTCTCCCTTCATGGGAACGACGGCCAGCGCCCCGGCGAGAATCGCCAACTGCCATAGGCTGTCGGGCTTCGCTGCCTCTACGAAATCGGCTCCAATACCCATGATTGAATCCAGCTTCTGTTGCTGGATCGCCTTCACCACCCTTCGGTCATACTTTTTGGCCTTGGGGTCGAACCCATAGGGTCCATTCTTCATATGTGCATGAGCCTGGTCAGCGCTCGCGACGAAGGCTACACGCTTCTCTGCTTTCTCCGCGGCCTCCGCTACTGCTTTCCCGAAGTCGAAGTTCTGTTTAAGTGGAATCCCCCTTGAGGGTGTGACAATCACTATCTTGCTCTTCAAGCCAGCTCCCTTGAGGAGAAACCAGAGCGGCACTAGCGTCCCCCAGTCCATGGCCAGGTCCGACATTTGACCTTCGAGAGCTCCAAAGTTGGCCGCGACTACGGGGAGGGCTACGCCTTCGGCAGCCGCGACAATCTTCTTCGCGAGTTCCACATCGCATCTGGCGCGCAGTTTGATTTGCCTCCTCCCTGCGGTTAACTTACCAGAGGAGTATTCGGATATGACTACTCCGATGTGCTTCTGAAGCCTGAGGTTGTGAGGGCTTGCAATCACGATTGTGTCAGGCCGAGCCTCCTTCATTTGAACGGCCAATGTCCTCATCCCCTTCGTCGTTGGGGAATACAGAGCAGACTTTTCCCCCGATAGCGCTGGGATAATTTCGCCTCCATGCGGCGCTACGCAGGCGTAGACGAGGGGCATGGGTCGCCTGATTCTAACCGCTATTCATGAGTTTTTTCGAGATAATGGATTATGCCCATCACCGAGGTCCTGATGGAGATGCTGGCATAGATGGGGAGTTCTTGCACCCCCGCCTCCTCCAGAATCTCCTTCTCCATGATTTCCGATGCTTCGTCGAGGGACATCCCCTTTTTCCACAGCCCACGCACAGTATCGACCCAACGCTCCACCAACTGTGTGGTCTGATCAAAAACCCAATCGACGTCCTTCCTTATTCCGAAGTGGGGCACCAGAAGCTCAGAAGGCGTCGTCTGTCTGAGGGACCCTACGGTGGCAACCAGCTGCTTGGGGTCGAAGCTAGGGGGCGGGGTCGTGGGGATGAGCGCCTTCATACCGGGGTATACGATACCTACTGCATCTGCAGTCAGGAGGGCCTTGGATTCGTCCAGCATCATCGAAATCTGATGGGGCGCGTGTCCAGGTGCGTACATCAGGGTCGCTGTGAGTCCGCCGCCAAGGTCAAGACTCGCCTCCTCCCCAACTGCTGTGATACGCTCCGCCGGGATGGGTTCCGGTACCCCATACAGATCCATTATGGCCTTTCCGAAGACCTTGGTCGAGCTTTCGATCAGCCTCGTCGGGTCGATAAGGTGAGGGACGCCCCTCTCGTGTGCTATCACCTCTGCGTTCGGCATCTCTCTGAGCAGTCGTCCCGCCGCCCCAGCGTGGTCGAGATGTACATGCGTCGGGACTAGGTATCGAATGTCTGTGGGCATGACACCCACTTCAGCAAGACCTGAAAGCACGTTTTCGTAAGAGGAGGAGTAGCCGCAGTCGACCAGGGTGGGCTTCGGCCCCTTGATTAGAAAGGCGCTCACCGTGCTGGGCTGGCCGATGGCATAGGTGTCGAGCAGGTACACTCGGTCCGATATCTTAGTCGAGTACAATCAAGACACCTAGGCTGGGCCCTTGGGGCTTCCGAACTCGAAGGCGAGCATCGCGAGCGAAGCCGTCCCGAATTTCAGCACGTCTTCGTCCACCTTGAACTTCGAGCTGTGGTTCGGGTGGATGCAACCCTTGGCCGGATTGTCCGTGCCCAGGAAGTAGAACGTCCCCGGCGCCTTTTGCAGGAACCGGGAGAAGTCCTCCCCTCCCAGTAACGCATCCATCCTCTTGACCCTGATGCCTCGAATCCTCTTCAATACCCTCACCGCCTGCTCAGTCGCCTTCGGGTCGTTGATGGTCACTGGATAGGCGTCCTTCTCGAATACAATCTCCGCCCTAGCGCCAAACGACCTGCAGACCCCTTTGACCACCTCCTGCACCTTCTTTTTGGCCACCTTCCTCGTCGCCTCGTCGAGGGTCCTGATCGTACCATCGAGCACCGCTTCGTCTGGGATAATGTTCTCTTTGGTCCCCGAGTGGATCGCGCCCACCGAGATGACAAACGGGCGCACCGGATTTATCATTCTGGACGATACTCCCTGCAGGGCAAGAATCACGTGGGCGGCCACGTAGATCGGGTCCACAGTCTCATGAGGCGCCGACCCGTGACCTCCTCGGCCGATTATCTTCACCTTGAATGTGTCAGGCGCCGCGGCTATGGCGCCTTCCCTGAACCCGATTTCACCTGACTTTCTCCCGCTGTCGATGTGCAGACCGAAAACGTAATCCACCTTTGGGTCATCCATCACTCCGTCCTCGATCATAGGCATCGCACCTCCCCTTCCGCCGTGTTCCTCAGCAGGCTGGAACAGGAACTTGACCGTCCCGCTCAGCTCGCCTCTGTGCTCAGCAAGTATCCGGGCAGCCCCCAGGAGCATGGCCACATGGGTGTCGTGGCCGCACGCATGCATCACTCCGTCGACCCTGGACCTGAAATCTACGTCAGACATTTCCTGAACAGGGAGCCCGTCCATATCCGCCCTTAGAGCCACCACCCGCCCCTTCTTCGAACCTCTCAGCGTCCCGAGGACGCCGGTCCCTCCAACCTTCCTCTTCACGTCTATGCCCATCGACTCCAGCCTGTCTGCGACTAGCTTGGCCGTCACTTCTTCATGGTAAGCGAGCTCAGGGTGCTGGTGCACGGTTCTTCTAGTCTTGATTATCTCAGGCTCGATGCGAACGGCTTCTGCGAGGAAGTCCATACCGGCCGCCACAGGAGACGTTCATAAAAAGCTCTCAACATCGAGGCCCTGGCGATGAAGAAGGAGGCGGTGTTGGTCGTCGGCATAGACCTTGCCGGGAGCGAGAAGAGGAACACGGGTTTCTGTGTGATGGACCGTAGCATGAGCTGCGAGACCATGGTACTTCACACAGACGACGAAATCCTCGCGCACACCCTCGAGGCCAAGCCTTCGGTAGTGAGCATTGACGCTCCCCTCTTCCTTCCGAAGGGGAGGAAGAGCATCGAAGACAGGGGCCCTCCACATTTCAGAGAATGCGACAAGGAGCTTCTTAGGATGCACATTAGGTTCTTTCCCATCTCCCTCGGTCCAATGCGCATGCTTACGACTCGCGGAATGAAACTTCGGGCGGCCTTGGAAAGTCATGGCCTAGAAGTGATTGAAAGCTTACCAGGCGCGATTCAGGACATCCTCCACATGCCGCGAAAGCAAGCCGGCCTCCCCCTTCTGGCCAGGGCCCTCATCGACTACGGAGTCGTGCTGGGTAAGCCAGAGGGAGAATTGAACGGAGACGAGCTCGATGCCGTGACCTCAGCCCTAGTAGGCCTGCAGTACAAGAGGGGGACATACCGTGCAATCGGAGACCCTTCAGAGGGACTGATGATTCTCCCGGCGTCCTAGACGACCTGGACCCCCGAAAGTTTAGCCGACCGTGGGGGTAGGCTCACACTTTTAGGATGATGATAACTTGCGGCATGCGTTGGCGATTTCAAACGCCTCAAAAGCGGGCGTTGCCATCTTCGTGGGTGCAGTCCAATTCAGCATCGGTCTGATTCTTGCCGAGATCTACTACCCGAACTATAACGTATCCACGAACTATGTCAGCGACCTCGGAGCCAACTGCACACCGACCCCGTGTTTGATCAACCAGCCCACTTCGACGATCTTCAATTCCTCCATCGTCCTCCTGGGTCTCACCATCTTAGTGGGAGCTTTCTTTCTCCATAGAGCCTTCCACTGGAAGCCTGCCACAGCAATGATAGCGCTCGCAGGAATCGGAGCAATGGGCGTAGGCCTTTTCCCCGAGACAACCGGAGTTTGGCATGGCATCTTCTCCCTCATCATCTTCCTGTTCGCGGGCCTTTCAGCCGTGGTCACCGCCAGATTCCAGAAGGCGCCAATGTTTTACTTCTCAATACTCTTGGGGCTTGTAACGCTCGGCGCCCTATTACTGTACGTCGGGAGTGTGTATCTTGGTTTGGGGCCCGGGGGAATGGAAAGAATGATCGTCTACCCCGTCCTCCTCTGGTCGGTTGCCTTTGGCGGCTACTTGATGGCAACGGAATAAACTCAGAAAATGCAGCGCAACGCGAGTCACCCCTGCACTCGGTACATGGTCACCCTATTTGCTCGATTGACCAGATAGTTCTCTTACCACTGCCGACCAAGCTGCCGAGACGTTGGCAGGGTCGTAGCCCCCTCCCCCCATTGCCAGTATCCTTCCTCCGCACTCCTCGTGCGCTAGAAGATGGAGCTTCCTCGACGCATACGCATGGGCCTCGCCCGTGTAGCGCAAATCCGTGATTGGGTCCCCCGACAGTCCATCCGCTCCACACTGGAAGAATATCATCTCAGGCTTCGACCTGCGCACGAACTCCTCGACCCTATCGAACGCCTCGAAGAACTCTGTGTCACCGGACCCCGGAGGAAGAGCGATGTTCATTTTCGTGCCAAGGCCGGAGCCGGTCCCCGACTCCGTCTCGGCCCCCGTCCCGGGATACAGGTACCTGCCATCTTCGTGAATGTCTCCGATCACGACCCGCGGGTCCTGCTCGAACTCATAGTATACACCGTCTCCGTGGTGCGCGTCGATGTCCACGTACGCGATCTTCTTCAACTTGAAGTTATTGAGTGCCCTCGAGATTGCAATTGCGCTGTCGTTGAAGACGCAGAATCCCCTCGCCTCACTCGGACTCGCATGGTGGAGGCCCCCCACCGGGTTGAAGAAGTGATCGACCTTTTCTTCGAAGATTAAGCGAAGACCCATCAGAGTGTTTCCGACTGGGTAGAGCGAGGCCTCGAACATCCCACTGAACGCGGGCGTGTCTCCACTGTCTAGCTGTCCCTCACCCTTCTTCGACGCGTCCTTGACATGATCGACGAATTCCTTCGTATGAAACACGAGCAGATCCTCCTCAGTGCCTGACGCAGGGTTCAGAAGCTCGATCCTCCCAGATTCCCGTTCCTTGCCGACCAACTCATCTAGATGCCGGGCAAAGAGTTTGAGTCTTGAGGAGTTCATAGGGTTTCCTGCTGGAAACGAGTATAGTAGAGATTGACGGCCGAATGATATTCCAAGCTTGCACTCCTTCATGGATGTCCGCATCGATCCCGACTCAGTCCTATTATTCCCACCTGCCCGCGAAAAGTCGAGAATCAGTCGTGTGGGCGAGAGACCCATCTTTCCTGGAACTCAGCAATCCGTACAAGTTCGATGGAGGTGTCCAAACACCGCGAGGGTGTACTAGCTAGACCTATTCGGGTGATATTCGCGAATGTGTTCCCTTTTGATGAACTCCATGTCGGAGTCGACCGCAGATTCCAAGACCATGCCGCAGTCTGGGCACCTCCAGTGCGAGCCGGAGCGTTTGGTGGATTCTTCGGTGTCGACGAAGGCTGCTCTGCTTGGACTGTCCGGCTCCCTGGGCTCTCCGTTGGATTGCACTTCGGCGAGTTTAGGTGTTTCATAGGTCCGTCGCCCTTGCAATCTGTCTTTGAGGGCATAGACTATTCCGCAGGCCTCACAATACCCGAAGGGGCTTTGGTCGTCGACGGGTGACACGGTCCCCCCACAGACCTCACACCTCTTGGTAATTGTCAAAAGCGTTCATAAGGGGTTGGGCGTCAATTTAAGGAAAGCCGAGCCCACATACAGAGGAGGAATCTGACCTATTCTCCTAACATTATTCTTGCTCACTGCCAAGCTGAGTGCGGGGGGTGGGATTCGAACCCACGAACCCCTAAGGGATGGGATCTCTCGGGATGTTCCGCTTAAGTCCCATGCTTCCAATGCCTAGGGCATATTTGACCAGTCTCTGCAACCCCCGCAGGGTCTCATGACAAGCGTCTCATCAAAAGCGTTTCGAAAGCCATTTGCGGTATCTCTCGAGATGGGTGTCGCTGATTGACCCAACTGTCTCCATCCAACGGATAACTTCACTGCAGCTTCCGATGTACGCTGTGTTGAGGGGAAGTTTGTTGTGGCCGGTGCGGTGGGGGTAAGAATAGCAGCGAAACCTGAAGCCAAGTTTGTTTGCTTGCTAATTCAACAAATCCATCTCGAAAGGAGACACTCGAGACAACAAACCTGCATTGCCCCCAGTTCCAGTTCCGTCTATATGAAAAACAGCCGTCAGCGCTGAAGGCGCCATTCAGAAACCCAATTATTACTTGGATATCTGCGCTCGCCGCCACCAAAGGTGGCACACTTACAGTGGTCGCCTTTCTTCCTCTTCTGAACCCATAGCGCTCGAAGAAATCGAAGACTTGCGGTTTGGCCGACCTTACTGTGAAGTAATTGTCCTTTCGATAATCGATTCCAGGTTCGACGCCCAAAACGTCTCTCACTAGTGTGATGATTCGTTCTCCCATCATTTTGTCTTTGTTGCAAACTGCTAGGCCCCAAGCGTCCGAGAGATAACCATCGCCAGCATGCAGACCTAACAGCATTGCCGAGTCATAATTGAGTTCCATAATCGGCGCGTGATAGATCGGAAGCGAACGCCTCATCTGAACTCCGGCTCCATGCAGCATTAGGCGAATTCTCTCCCTGGGGAGGCTGGTAAGTGAGGAAATGCTGGCAAGGCTAGCACCTTTCGAGTAAAGCTCCATCAGGGTTGGGAGCGTTGCATTAGGGAATCGAATTCCGTCAAGAAGATCATGATTTGGATTAATTCCTACCCCGGACAATTGTTTTCGACTTAATGGCAGTCGTATCGGGGTTATTACGGAAAGTCGGGAATCACCAGTGGTAAGAGGGGAGTCCTACGCGAAACTATTTGATTCCCTGTCTAGCCAATGGTGATCGATTCCCCTAATGAGAATCACCCGCATCCCCAGTTAGAAGCGAGTCAGGAGACTAGATTCAAGAACGCCCTGAGGCTCCTCGTATTCGCCACGTGCTTCGCCTCGAGCCACGCCCTCCTCGCCACTGTCACGCCATAGCCGACGTTGTCCAGCTCCCCAACAGAATGGGCATCGGAGTCGACCACCATGGGGACTCCTTCCTCCATCGCCCGCTTCGCCCATATCTCGTCCAGATCCAACCTCCGAGGCTCGCCGTCGATCTCGAGCATCTTCCCGTTCTCCTTCGCCGTCCTGATCACCCTCGCAAGGTCGATTGGGTTCCCTTCCCTCCTCCCAATCAGCCTGTTGGTCGGGTGACAAAGAAAGTTCACCGATGGATGTGATAGCGCCTTCACCGCCCTCTCCGTGAGCTTCTCAGCGTCCTGCCTGAAGTTCTGGTGCAATGACGCCCCAACAATGTCAAACTCGTCCAGGAACTTTTTCTGAAAGTCCAGCGATCCATCGTTCCTAATCTCCAACTCCACTGCCTTGAGTATCCTGAAAGGCGAAAGCCTTTCGTTGAGCTTGTCAATCTCCTCCCACTGCCTCCTGAACCTCTCCTCCGAAAGCCCGTTGGCCACCCTCACCGACTCCGAATGGTCTGTGACAGCAACGTACTCGTACCCCCTTTTCTTCGCCCCCTTCGCCATTTCCTCGAGGCTCGCCGACCCGTCGCTCCAGGTCGTGTGCATCTGGAGGTCCCCCCTTATCTCGTCGAATAGCACCAGTCTGGGGAGCTTCCCTTCGAGCGCCGCCTGGACTTCTCCCCTGTTCTCCCTAAGCTCGGGCGGGATGTACTTCATCCCAAGCTTCCCGTACACCTCCTCTTCACTCCTCCCCGCCAGCCTCTTCCCTCTCTTGTCGAATAGCCCGTACTCGTTGAGCTTCCATTCTTTACCAATCGCCAGGTTCCGCAGAGCGATGTTGTGGTCCTTCGACCCGGTAAAGTAGATGAGGGCCGCACCATATTCGAGTTTGCTGAAGAGCCTGACGTCCACCTGAACACCTTCGTCCAGCTTCACACTCGTCCTCTTGGGCCCGCTCTCCAAAACCTGGGCCACGCCTGGGCATCCCTTGATGGCGTCGATCACCTTTCCATCCGTCGACAGGAGGTCGAGGTCCCCGACCGTGCTCTTCCCCCTCCTCAGACTCCCGGCCATCCCAACCGCAATCCCCAACGCTCCGAAATAGGACGACATCTTTTGGAATACCCCTTCGGCCTCGGGGAGCAGCATCCTCTTCTCGAAACTCTGCAGCTTCTGAATCCCGACAAGGAACGCCTGCCGGACCGTCGGCCCGAACTCGTTGTCCAGCCTCCCGCTTTCGAGGGCCTTCTTGAGCTCCTCGACGCTTGTTATTCCAAGGTCGTGCGAAAGCCTGTATGCCGTCCTCGGGCCCACCCCCTGCACCTTCATCAGGAGAGGAACTCCGGGCGGCGTCTTCTCCTTCAGCCTTTCTAGGAGTTGGAGCTTCCCTGTGCTGAGGTACTCGTCGATCTTCTTCGCGATTCCCTCCCCCACGTACTTGATGTCTTGGAGCCTCTTCTCCCTCCATACCTTCTCGATATCCTCGTCCAGATTCCGGATGATTGTGGCCGCCCTGTGGTACGCAATCACCTTGAACCTGTCTTCCCCGTTGGCCTCGACAAGCTCCCCTAGCCTGTCAAGGAGCTCGGCGACCTCACCGTTCTTCAACTAGACGCAATCCAGCGGAGAGAGTTTTTAAAAGCAGTCGAAAGCGGCCTCCTTGCGTTGCCTGTCTATCAGAAAGCATTCGTCCTCCTCAAGGTTGTTCCCGGGCACGAAAAGGAAGTAGTCGACGACCTCATGAAGATCGACGAGGTCCGGGAGTCGCATGTAGTCCCTGGGGAATGGGATATCCTTGCTGTTGTCAGCTCGCAGAAAGAAATCGTTGTCCCCAGCGACGAGAAGGTCTACAGACTGGTGATGAACAAGATCGAGAAAATTAAGCACGTCCAGGACACGAACACAATGGTGTCCCAGTTCTCGAAGACGAAGTAGCTATTTCCACCAGCCGAATTCTTTCGGAGGGTTCGTGATGGCCACGCCCTTCCCACCGTCTATCAGCACGTCGTCCTCAATCCTCACCCCGAGCTTCCCCCTGAGGTAAACTCCCGGTTCCACAGTGAAGCACATGTTGGGTCCCAGCTTCTCCTTCCCTCCCTCAACTATGTAGGGCGCTTCGTGGACCTCGAGCCCGAGGCCGTGACCCGTCCTATGAATGAAGTACTTTCCCATCCCAGCTTGCTTTAGCACTCCCCTGGCCGCCTCATCAACGCTACCTACCCGGACCCCCTCGGCCGACTTCTTGATGCCGTTGACCTCGGCCTCCAAGACTTTTGCATATACCTTCTCCATCTCTGCGGAAGAGCCGATGCTGATGGTCCTTGTGACGTCCGCATAGTATCCACCATACGTCGACCCGACGTCGATGACCACGCTTTCCCCCTTTCCTATCTTCCTTGCAGAAGGCAGACTGTGAGGGTCTGCGGCCCTCGGACCTGACTGGACGAGCATGTCATCCACCTTGGTCGCCCCCTCCGTGTAGATGACTTCAGCCGCGGCCTTCGCCACCTCCATTTCAGTGATTCCCTCCTTTAGGAGGCCGGGAAACTTCTCGAAGGACTTGCTGAGAATGCTTGCCGACTTCCTGAGGAGACCGATCTCTGTCGCATCCTTCACCTCCCTGAGACCCTGCAGGATGGGCTCAGCATTTCTGAGCTTGGGCGATGCGCGCTTCAACAGTTTGTCCAGGAAGAGGAAAGGAGCCCTTCCCTCCACTCCCCACTTCCCTTTCACATCGGCCCCTTTGACTGCCTTACCCAGCGCGCCGCCAGGCCCTTCTGAGTCCGTCCAGGCGTGGACCTTCATCGACAGCGGGCCCTCCCTATACGGTCCTGCTTCCAGCTCCGGTGCGAGAAGGTTCGCTTCCCCTTCGACCGGGACTAGGAGCATGAATGGCCTCTCGAGCAACATGGAATCCACCCCAGTGTAGTACCTCATGTTCGGCCCCGGAACCACGATTACACCTCGAAGGCGTTCTTGTTCCGTCGCTTCTCTAAGCCGCTTGAGCCTCTTCGAATAGACAGAGTCTTGCTTCATTCCCGCTTCCGCGTTTGGATGCATCGTTAATATGTCATCGTTTTCCGCGGCGCCTCATCTTGGGGCTGAAGGAGCGGGTCGTCCTGCCGCTCGCCAAACGTTGGATATCGGGGGTCGCTTTGGACTCCGCCGTCGAGGACGCGAAGAAAGCGAACTCGAAGGGCATCGGGGCAGTTGTGAACTTCCTGGGCGAGGACATCAAGGACCCTGCCACCGCCGACTCCCACGCGAACGAATACCTCAGGCTGCAGCAGGCCCTAGCCGACGGAGGAATCAACGGTTTCGCATCCGTCAAGTTGACCCAGCTAGGCCTCGGCTCTGACAACGAGGGAATGGAACGCCGTTTAGAGAAGATCGCCGCCAACGCGGACCATCTGAAGCAACTGCTCTGGTTGGACATGGAGGGCTCGAAGTTCACAGACGCGACGATCAAGACGTACCTGGCAGCCCGGGAAAGGCACCAGGGCATGGGGGTCGCCCTCCAGGCATACCTAAGGCGAAGCGAATCCGATCTCAAAACGATCTTGGACGCAGGGGGAAGGGTCCGGATCGTGAAGGGGGCCTACCGGGAAAGCCACGACATTGTCTACTCCACCAAAAAGGAGGTCACCGATAATTTCGGAAGGCTCATGGGAATCCTTTTCGAAAGGAGCGAAGGCTTTGCCATAGGTACACACGACAGTCTTTTGGTCGACCAGGCGAGGAAATTCGCAGAGTCCAACCACACGAACTTCCGCTTCGAGCTCCTCAAGGGGATCCGCGACGAATTGAAGGAGGAACTCGTGAAATCGGGATACAAGGTGTACGAATACCTCCCATACGGCGACAGCTGGTATGCCTACTCCAAGCGAAGGATCAAAGAGCACCCCAGCAACATCTGGCTGCTCCTGCGCTCGCTCGTCTAATGCAGCATCTGCGGGTAGTCGGCTTTGATAACTGGCTCAATTTCAATAGACTCCGCTCGCAAAATACCCGCCGGACACTGAAAAATGCTTAGAGGTCCAAAGACAATGCCAGAATATGAAAAGGGACAAATCTGGGGAGCCCTACGCAAGGCATGGAAGGGTTACCGGATTGCGAAAGTCCAGGGCGACAACCCTCGGATGAAGGAATACGCAACCCGAATCAAGACCCTCCAGGGCCAACTTGGCGTTCCTCAGGCAAGTTTTCCGAACATAGGACTGTAGAGGAGCTCCGCTCCTCTTTCCTTTTTTAATCGACTCCGGTTAGTTCCTTTTCTATTTCTTCGATTATCTCGCCGACGACCTGTTTCTGCAGGCCCAACGAAGCGCTGATCCCGCCGAGGCCGTCCTCCTCCCTCATCAGGTATCTCAGCACCTTCTTCCTGTCCGCGCTGTCGAGGGAAGTGGTGATTCTTGCCGCCTCCCTCAGGGCCAAGCTCCGTAGGTAAAGCAGAACCGCCCTCTCTTCCTCCATATCCTTCAGCTTTTTGTCAACCTCGGCGACCACTTTGGTAAGAGGCCTGATCCGCGACGCCCCTTCGGGATATTTCAGAATCTCATTCACCGGTGCTATCATCCGAGCGCCCGCATCGGTCTCTTGCATCCCTGGCACAGCTCCGAAGGAGAACATCCTTGCCCTGAACAGGCTGGGCGCGAGGTCGATGGTTATTGAGAAGCTCTTCTTTAGCAGGTACTCCTTTCTCTGAGGGCCGCGGGGACTATCCTGAGAGACTGTGCTGACCAGCCCTGCGTCCTCCATTGTCACAAGGTGCTTGGCCACGAGCTGCTGGCTGAGCCCAAGCTCCTTCGACAGCTGGAGCTGATAGTTCGGCTCCTCGCTGAGCTTCGCTATGATCCTCCTCCGGGTTGGATTCTCCACGGTCCCCAGGACTGCGTCAAGCTCAGACTGACTCAATGGTCATCACCCGAAGGTTGTTTACGTGCTCTTTGTTCTATAAATAGATTCCCGACTAGGGAGGCCCCTTGAAGCAGAAATCTGACGGTGCCCATAAGCACGGAAAGCTCACCTCAGCCCAACTATCGGCAAATACATGGCAGGACTTCGAGAAACTCTTCACCGCGAACGGCGGCGTCTGGGGAGGGTGCTGGTGCATGTTCTACCACAAACCCGGCGATTTTGACGCGGGCGCCTACTCACAAAACAAAAAGGCGAAACAAACCCTCGTGACCAAGGGCCAAGCTCACGGGATGATCGTCTATTGTGGAGGCGACCCGGCCGGCTGGTGTCAATTCGGCCCGAGGGAGGAGCTCCCACGAATCGATGGGAAGAGGAACTATGTCCCGATTTTCGATGACCTGTGGAGGGTCACCTGTCTTTTCATTGCCCCACGCCAC
Source organism: Nitrososphaerota archaeon (assembly GCA_027886975.1). Taxonomy (GTDB): domain Archaea; phylum Thermoproteota; class Nitrososphaeria; order Nitrososphaerales; family Gagatemarchaeaceae; genus UBA183. The sequence continues at coordinate 4,172 of JAPCJK010000023.1, read as the reverse complement.
CGCAAGCTAGGCCTGGCAGGTTTCGCGGTGAAGGAAGCAGTAAAGGCCATGGAGAAACTGAAAGTGAAGGTTGTCGAAGCTTACCCCGTCGAGGGGGAGCGGGCCGCCAGAGACCTTTGGATGGGAACACCAAATCTGTTCGAAGGCGTTGGCTTCAAGCGAATCGGCCCGCTTGGCAAGTCGAGCTGGGTATACGCACTTGAGTTAGGCCGACGCTGATTTCTTAAGAACGAAAACGGGACGGCATGCGCGTCTTGAACCTGAGCAGGACCATATTGGCGGAGCACGCCGTTGTTGCTAGCGAGCAGCCCCTCGCATCGCTTGCCGGATATGATGTACTTCGAAAGGGAGGAAATGCCTTCGACGCGGCCGTGGCCACAAGCTTCGCGCTGGCCGTCACCTTCCACCCCTTCCACCCCGCCGGAGGAATCGGGGGCGACTTCTTCGGCATGTTCTACCATGCTGGGACAGGGAAGATCCACTGTCTAAACGCCAGTGGCTGGTCTCCCTCAGGTCTCACTTTGGACCTTGTCAAGAAGAAAGGAGGAGGACAGATTCCACTTGCCGGTCCCCTCACCTGCGTCATCCCCGGCTATGTCGCCGGAGTCTGCGAGATGCACAAGAAGCTGGGGGCTCTCGAGTTCAGAGACCTCACAAGGGCGTCTGTCGAATACGCCTCTAGGGGCTTCCCCGCGGGGGAGGGAGTCTGCAGCTCCGTCGGAAGCGCATACCAGGACCTTTCACCGGAGGCCAAAGCGATATTCGCTCCGAACGGAAAGCCCACCACTCCGGGAGAACGGATCAGACAGGAGGCCCTATCCCGGGTCATCAGAGACGTGGCTGAGGGAGGCCCTGGGGCGTTCTATTCTGGTTGGCCGGCGGAGAAGATAGCCGCAACGCTCAGGTCCCTTGGAGTCCCATGCGAGGCCAGCGACTTCGCAGATTACAAGCCTGAATGGGTCCAGCCTCTGACCCTTGACTACAGGGGAACAACCGTCTACGAGGTTCCTCCCAACAGCATGGGAGCAACCAGCCTCCTAATCCTCAAGCTCCTTCTTGAGAACGACCTCTCGCGAACGGGCCCTCTTTCAAGGGAGAGAATCGAGTTGACGATGGGCGCAGCGCTCGAAGCCTACGCACGTCGTGACGAAATGCTCGGCGACCCTCGGTTCGGCAAAATCGACCTCGAGTCGTTCATGTCAGGCGGGAAGTCTGCCGCCCCTCCCCAGAGCAGGATTCGCTCCGGGGATACGACTGCCTTCTCGATTGCCGATTCCGAAGGGAACATTGTCTCGGGGATCCAGAGCCTGTTCAACCGTTTCGGTTCGAGAGTCTTTGTTCCCGAATGCGGGATAGTCCTCAACAACAGGGCCTCCGGCTTCAGCACAGCAGGTCCGAACAAGGTCGAGCCACGCAAGCGTCCTCTCCACACCCTGTCGTCTCTGATTCTCGAAAGAGATGGTCGTCCATACCTCGCCATAGGGTCAAGCGGCGGCGACTACCGTTCCTTCCAGCATGCCCTCTTCGTCACCAATTCCGTAGACTATTCGATGGCCGCAGAAAAGAACGTCGCCCATCCAAGGTTCCTTTGGGGAGGAGGCAGGACGCTACTTGTCGAGGACGGCTACGAGCTGCCGCAATCGGGCTACGAAATCCGGAAGCTCCCAATGCCTGGCCGGACCGGGGTTTGCCAGGCCGTCGAGGTATCAAAGGGATTCCTGACGGGGGTCTGCGACGTACGAGGGGACGGGATTCCGGCCGGGTACTAGTTCGCCTTCGATTTCGCTACTTTCCTTCGCTTACTTCGTGAATCTCGTCGGCCAGGAGGCCATGGGCTTCCCGGTGGACCTTGTTCGACGCCTCCCTGTTGGGCGCATCAACCAGGCAAAACACAGATTCTTGTTTCTCGTCAACCCAGTACTTGAGAAATCGAACGCCGTGTTTTCCTTGATGTTCTAGGTCCTTCTGATGGGCTTCTGCGACGCCTTCGGCGGTCACGCCCTTGATCTTCTTGTGCACGTCCATGTATAGAGGCATGCAGGGGCGGAAGATTCCGCATTATTTAGTCCTGACTATCGGATGATGCAATGTTTGAAATTGCACGATTCAATTCAACATGGTTCCGAACCACCATATGTCCGTAGACGAATCCTATGACCGCAACAACCGCACTGACTGCCAATAACAGGCCGATAAACGGAAGGATTGCAAGAGAAACAATAAGAGACAACCAGGGAAAGTACCGCTTCGACCTAACTTCCTTAGTTAGCAGTCTAATTCCTGCAGCTGAGCCAACGACGTAGGTCAAGACCGCTGCCCCGCTTGTCGCAAGGAAGGCGGACTGGACGTCGACGTGCAAGAAGTAGAATATGACTAGGCCGAGCATGATAAGAACGAACAGGGCAATCATTGCCCGACGAGGGACCCCGGTCTTCGGGTCTACGCCCGCCAAGAATCTCGGGAGGCTGCCATCCACGGCAGCCGCGTATACGACCCTGGACATCCCGGCGGTGTACGCATTTACCGTAGAGAAAATTATCACAACGGCAAAGAGTGACACGGCAACGCCCCCGTACGGACCGAACACGTTGGACATCATCTCAGCGAACGGGGTAACTCCACCCCCGGAAGCGTATGCTCCCGTTCCGACTACGGTGAAAGCGACAGCCAAGTAAAGTGCGCTCACCAGCAGTACACTGAACGTGACGCTCCGGCCGAAATCTCTCTTCGGGTCCTTGAACTCCTCCGCGATGTTCGAGACGTTCTCATATCCAAGGTACGACCAAACGATCAGGGCCGAGGCCACCCCAACAGTCGCAATATCAGCTGGAAGAATTGGGCTGAAGTTGGCTACCTTGATCCCAGGACTCGAAGCCACGACCCCCAGCGCGAGGATTCCAACCATCGCTGCAACGAGCCCAACCTGAACCCTCCCGCTGAGCCTTATGCCTCTTACGTTGACCGCATATGCTAGTATGATGATACCTGCCGCGACGGCAAAGACCCCCGGTCCCGAAATTGGAAGGGCGTAGGCGAGATATGTTCCCGCAGCCAGGGTGATGGCCGGAGCGCCCAATACCACCCATGCCACGAAGAGCCACGCCGTCATGGTGCTGACTCCAGGCCCGAAGGCTTCCTTCGCGAATGCATAGATCCCACCAGACTCGGGGCTGCGCGCAGAGAGGCTGGAAAACGTAAATGCGAATGGATAGCTGGCCAACGACAGAAAGACCCAGGCAATGAGCGAGCCAGCCCCCGCAGCCCGTGCTGCCAGCCCGGGGATGACAAGTATCCCCGCGCCGAGGACCGAACTGACGTATATTGCGACTGCGTGGCGCACGGTGATGACCCTGCGAAGGGAGCCGCCCTCCTCCGCTTTCGCACCACTTCCTTCGGACAAACAACTCTTCTAGTTAGGGTCGGGATTTAAGATGGGTCCGAATGGTCTCCTCCAACAGGAGGGGAGTTTGAAAGTGTCGGCGAGGAAGATCTTTCGAATCTCAAATGTATGAGGCGGGCTCGGTGCGACTCGACCAGTTTAGTGTGCAAATCCAGACCCAAACTACTTTCGCAACGTGGCGCCCTGGCCGAATTTGATCGATGCATTATAGGCGCCCCGGACTAGCCGACTTCAGTCTTAGGAGACTTGGGCTGGATAAGACAAGCCGGCCAAATTCGTCTTCAATTTACCTACCTTGATTCGACTAGGCTTAAAGGCCCGACAGTATTCAACGCCCTTACCCGGGATTGTCGCCTCCAGGCTCAAGCGTCGAGGACTCCAACAAAGAAATTTGGTTGAGAAGGAATTGGGCGTTCGTAGCCATCGTCATCGTCGTAGTGGCCACCTTCGCCCTTGCGCTCGTCTCCTTTGGCAACAACACTTCATGCTTTGGGCCTTGCGGGCGGTTCCAACCGAATCCCGTCGTCCAAATTCTCGGTTCAGGCGCCGTCGGTCGGAATGCCTACCTTGAGGTGTTGAACGTGGGTAACGTTGGTATATCTTCCGTCTCCTTCACCCAATCAGGGTCGTTGGGCACTCTTTCGTGCACGGGCTGTTCAACAATGCTGGCAAAAGGCTCCGAAAGATTCCTCAACGTAACAATCGATCCAATGGGCAATCACACCCTCTGGATTACAACAAAGTCAGTCTTGACCGCAGGTGGAATAGGAGA
>JAPCJK010000022.1 GCA_027886975.1 Nitrososphaerota archaeon | reverse complement strand
CGCCGAAGTGCACCCCAAGATAGAGTACTCCTTGACCGTCAAGGGACATGAGGTCTACAACATCCTCTGTGAACTTGCCACCTGGTCGCAGCGCTGGGAAGGCAAGGAACCCAACAGCAGGGAATTCTTAGTCTCGAAGTAGTCACTAGCTCGGCATCCAGAAAATCGTTGTTCTAGGTTTTCGTTGCTTCCTCGGTGCCATCCGCTCTTCCCTTCGTAGATGCGCGGTAAATGACTGCCCCAAGTAGGAACGCGACCAAGATAGGGAGGAAGATGACGGCATTCGTCAAAACTGGTTGTTGCGCGATGTTCGCCACACGCGAAGAGAGAATAGGCGCTACAGACGACGCAAAAGTCACTCCTGATGGCGGGGAGCCCGTAGTAGTCGTTGTGGTCGAACGACCATCCAAACTTGCTGTAGAATTTGAAGCGTTTTGCGACAGAGGCGAGATCGGCTGGGTGCTCGTAGTCATGGTGGACTTCGCAACTGTCGTGTCCGAAGCTAGCCCCGCTGGGTTGCTGGTAAACGAACCATAAAGACCGAATGAGAGGCCCGACGAGGCTGTGACTATTAAAAGGCCCAGGAGGAGGCCGGCGGCCAGCCCGGCTCCGAAGCGTTTCCCTTCCATATCTACACACGTCCCACGGGAGGGTAGATAGTTCTAGTTCTCAGAACGGCTTCCTCCGCCACACCCGCCAAGCTTCATACCAGAAAATCACTGCTCCTCCCACCGTCCCTATCATGGCGTAGAGGTCGAGTGAGCTCCTATTCACGAAGAAGTATGCAACGGCAATGGTCGTGAAGAAGGCTGCGTAGAAACCCAACCTCGGCAGGTTCAAACCAGCGATGCTTACGAACGAATGAAGTATCCCTGAGTCCACCTTCCTGGCGAGCACATATCTGTCGTATTGGTCCTTCTCGACCACACCAAGTTCAACGAGCTTGTCCAGGTGATGAAACGCGACTGAGGGGCTGGAAAAGCCGAGCTCTTTCTGTATCTCCCGGACGCCAATGGCCTTCCCATGCTTCAGAAGGTAGAGGTAGACCGTGAGAGTCTTCCCCCGAAGCGCGAAGTCAACCTTCTCCCGGGAGGCCTCCGACAACGGTCTACATTCGTTGGAGAGATGAGATAAGGGCTATGTTCGCATGAGGCGAACAGCTCGTTCTTCGTGATGGGACTAAATCGCCAGGCGTTCATACCCAAGGCGTGAACCGGCTTGGGGGCCTGACGGCGAGGACGGCCCTGTTCGGACTCGCTGCTCTCATAGTAGTCGGCGGCATCGCGCTCGCCCTGTTTTCAAACTCCCATTTCGGACTCTATGGTTCGTTCACCGGACCTGACTCCTTTACCTCTGCCGTGGGGGGAGTTCCTGCAAGCCAAGCGGTCGGGCTAAACTTGGGTTCCCTTTTTTCTTCAAATGGAGGCGGGTCGTCTGACATCCAACCCGAGTACACGCAAGTCGTTGGTCAGACGCCGGCGATTTCAACTACGACGACTGTCAATCCCCCTTCCCAGAATGGGGGGACGCCCTCGAACCCCCTCGGGACGAATGTCACCCAGGGGAGTCCGACTGGGGCAGGGGGGCTGATCGAATTCAATACTGATCTAAACCTGAAAGCATCTGCTCCAGAACAAACAGCAGCGGGGGTCGTGGCTCTGGCCTATTCTGTGGGAGGGTATGTCGCATATCAGTCGACCGTCGCAAATTCAGCCTACGTGGTTGTCAGGGTCCCTGCTGCGCAGTACCAGCAGGTCCTCGGTAAAGTCGAGGCAATGGGGACGGTGGTAAAGGTCACTTCTGGCTCCAACGACGTCAGGGTTCAGTATACCGACCTCAACGCGACCCTAGCTTCCCTCCGGACGGAGCAGGTGACCCTGCTTAAGCTCCTCAACCAGTCCACTACCCTCGATTCGACGCTCGCCATCGAAACCCAGCTACAGGGCGTGGACAAGCAAATCAACGACATCGAGAGCCAGATTTTGCAGACCAAGACCCTAATTGACTACGCGACAATAAACGTGACAATCACCGAGACGGCCCAACAGACACCGCTGTCGATGAACCTCAGCGCCACGCCTAAGAATGGGACCGCTCCCCTAAGCGTCACCTTCAACGCGATTGTGAAGGGGGGTGCGCAACCCTACATTGTTCTGTACAACTTTGGAGATGGGTACGCCAGCCAGGGTCAAACTGTGATTCATACCTATTACCAGACGGGCACCTACAAGGTCTTGGTAAGCTCGACCGACCTGAACGGGAGCGTGGTCCAATCGACTACAACGGTCAAAGTGGTGGCCTCCCCGGGCCCGTCTGGTATAGAGAGCTTCTTTGGAACCGTATCAGGTCTCTTTTTCAGCGTCGTAGAAGGGATTGTCGAAGTGGCTGTGGTCGTATTGCCGATCGCTGCTGTGGGTGCGGTGATAATCATACCAATACAGAGGCACAACAGGTCCCACAGAGATGTCAGGCAGAGCCAGTAGGCGAAGCCGCCTTCATCCTCTTGTTCTTCTTCCAGTAGTAGTAAGTGATCGCAGGTCCTGACAACAAGAAGATGGACACCACGACTAGCATAGAGTATGATAGGAGGTCTGCTGTATTCGAGGGGACGTTGCTCAACATGGTTCCAATCATCGGCCTTGGGTGGCCGAGTGTGGCATTTAGCCTTTAGATAATTACTGCGGTTGTGCTCCGTAGAGTCTCTAGTCGGGAACCGATATTAGGCAGAAGTCGTTCCTCCGGGAGATGCCAAAGTTCACGGTCGAGCCCGCGGAAGTCATGAGGAAGCACAAGGTCGTGGCTGTGGTCGGCGCGTCCAAGAACCCGGAAAAGGATGCGTACACCGTCCCCGAGTATCTACAAAGGCATGGATACACGATAATCCCCGTAAACCCGACTACGGACAGTATCAACGGGCTTAAGACGTATCCATCGCTTTCGGCCATTCCCGACGACCTGGCGAAGAAGGTCGAGGTAGTTGACGTCTTCAGACCATCGGAGGAGCTCCCTGAAGTCGCAAAACAAGTCGTAGAATTGAAGAGGAGGACTGGGAGGCCTATCGTTTTCTGGGGGCAGGAAGGCCTCGAGAACGAAGAGGCAAAGAAGATCCTGTCAGACGCCAAAATCGACTACGTTATGGACAGGTGTATGCGGGTTGAACACAGACTGATGGAAAGCTCAAGATGAGAAACGCGACGCCCAACGCCGAGTGGCACGATGCTCATATGATGCCGAAGAATCCGACGCGGGCCCAAAGGGTCCAGTGGCACGCGGAACACGAGCTGGCCTGCGGTTGCAGACCGGTCCCCGCGAGCATCGAGGCGGACGTGGCCGCGTCGAACAAGAAACGAAACGTCCATCGCTCTAATTAGCCCCAGTTTTTGGGGCACCCGGTTGCTCAATCCGGCATACGCTCTTATCGCCGCATTAATCTGGGCGTTCAGCCCCATCTACTACCGTGGATTCCTTGGTAGATTCGATTTCGTCAGCTTCAACTTCCTGAGGACCTCGACTGCGTCGGCAGTCCTCATCCTCCCTGCTATCTACTATTGGAGCTACACCGGCCTGGGCTTCGCCGTCCCAAGCGGGGTGATCACTCTTGCCTGCGGGGATAGCCTGTTCCTGCTCTCGATCCGCGAAACTGGGGCATCGGTCGCGGCGCCCGTGGTCTACACCTACGTCCTTATGGTCCAACTTGTCGGGGTGGCTCTGGGGCAGGTCATCCCATACGCAAACTTCGTAGCCGCAGTGATGGTGATGGCAGGTGTCTACATCCTTTCCAAGGGCGGCGAAGGTAAGCCGAGGGCGAAGGGGATCGCTCTTGCGGTGTCAGCCGGGGTTTTCTGGACCATCGGTCAGGAGCTGATTCAGGTCGCGACCGGGGCCGGGGGGAGCATCATTGCCGTGACCTTCGCGAGGAATGCGTCGGCCGCGGCGGCGCTAGGGGTGGCTTTCCTTTTGACAAGGAAGCGAAGGACGTGGCCGTCTAGGCTCTCCGCAAGACAGTATGGGTTTATACTTGTCATCATAATCAGCGACCTGGTCCTGGGCTCAGTCCTCTTCGTTTATTCTGTCTCGACCATAGGAGTAGCGCTAAGCGTCATCCTGACGAGCGTCTCCCCCCTTCTCACACAAGTCTTCGCCAAGGTGCTGGGAAAGGAGTCCCCATCAACGAGAGATTTCGTTGGGGGCATACTCATCGTGGCGGCCTTGGTTCTGGCCGTGGGCCTGTAAGGAAATCTTATCCGCTCGTCCTTCGGGCGCCTGTGAGAATTTCGAGACTTGGATTACAAATACGTCGTGTTGACGAACACGACCATCGGCGCATTCATGGCGATACTTGACGCCAACATAGTGCTGATCGCACTGCCGATAATCTCTGCGGACTTGCACGCGAGCCCGTTCGAGGCAGTCTGGATCATCATGGGGTACATACTCGTCAACGCCGCGCTCCTCCTGACGTTCGGGCGGCTCTCCGACATCTTTGGCAGGGCGAGGCTCTACAATCTCGGCTTCGCCCTATTCACCGTGGGCTCCGCACTCTGTAGTATCTCCTTTAACGGAATATCACTGGTAGTTTTCAGGCTGGTGCAGGGGACGGGGGGAGCCCTCATCTTTTCCAACGCTGCCGCCCTGCTCACCGACGTCTTCCCGCCCACAGAGAGGGGAAGAGCGTTGGGCTTCAATCAAGTAGCAGGGACGTTCGGGTCAGTTAGTGGTCTCGCTCTCGGCGGGATTCTGGCTGGGTCTTTCCTGGGGTGGAGGTCGATCTTCTGGATTAACATCCCGATTGGGACCATTGCTACATTCTGGGCATATTTCAAACTCAAGGAAACTTCGGAGCCGCGGAGGAGCGAGAAACTCGACCCGATAGGGAACATTCTGTTCGGGACGGGACTGACTGTCTCGCTCGTAGGCCTTATGCTCGGGGCGCTGCTTGGGTGGACCCCGACCTTTGTCGGAGCCATCGTCATCGGAATCCTTTGCATCGCGGGCTTCGTTCTGGCTGAAACGAAGGTGCGGTACCCGATGATGGACCTGTCCCTCTTCAAGATCAGGGCCTTCGCGGCCGGGATGGCAAGCAATCTCCTGGCTTCTTTGGCGAGAGGGGGGTTCTCCCTGGTCCTCGTCTTCTATTTTCAGGGGGTGCTGCTCTTCGACGCGTTCACAGCAGGATTGATGTTGATCCCCTTCTCCGTATCGTTCGTTACCTTCGGGCCACTCAGCGGTTACCTTTCTGACAAGTACGGTTCAAGGGGGTTGGCGACCGCTGGGCTTTTGATTGTGGCCGTGGCACTCTTCTGGCTCGGGCTCCTCCCATTCCAAAACTACAACCAGATAGTGGTACCCATGATTATCGCAGGGGCTGGTGGAGGGATGTTCGTTGCCCCCAACGTCGCCTCCATAATGAACGCCACCCCAGCCGCAAGGAGAGGAGTGGCTTCTGGGATGTCGTCGACTCTTATCAACACTGGGTTTCTTCTAAGCCTCGGCCTCGCATTCGCAATCATGGCAACCAGCGTCCCCGTCGACGTGCTGCAGCATATATTCTCGGGTGGATCAGTCTCCATTACTCCGGTCCAGTTGGACAGCTTCGTCTCCTCCCTCCATGGCCTCTTCCTCTTGATGGGCTTCATCAGTCTGTTCGCGGCCGTCCCAGCGTTCATGACCAAGAAGCCGAAGGGGAACTATGAAATATTGGGAAGCGCGGAGGTTGACTGAATTGGTGAGAGACGTCGTTTGCGGAATGACAATCGACGAAGAGTCCGCGAAGTACAAGACAGAGTTCGAAGGAAATGCGTACTATTTCTGCAGCCAATGGTGCATGACGGAATTCAAGGCTAACCCCGAAAAGTACGTCAAGCTCTAACAGTCATTTCAGGTGGGCTTTCCACTTATCGGGGATACGACCTGAATAGACGACTTTCTTCGCGCCAAGGAAATCACCCAGATCAACCACCGCATCTGCGATTCGGCGAGGCATGGCTACGTCTTTGGGTGTGTCTGGCTCTGCGTACACCGCGTTAATGCGGAGCACTTCTTTCTTCCTGTCCATCGCGGGGTCCATTCGGCCGACAATGCGGTCGCCGTCGAGGATTGGGAGGACGAAGAAGCCGTGCTTCCTCTTTTTCTTCGGGGTGTAGATTTCGATGCGGTAGAAGAAATCGAAGAGCTCGTGAGTCCTGTCTCTGTCGGTGATCAGGTTGTCGAATGGAGACAGAAGCGTGGTCCTAGGCTCGTAGTCTCCGGATTCAAGTGACTCCGCAGCGTCGATGTCCTCGGAGTGAATGAACCAGGGGCCCTTCGTGGGAAGATCCTTCACTTTCGCTCTGACCACCTTACCATCGGATTCGAGCGAGCCCAGAGTTTTCTTCAGGTTGGGGTATCTTCCTATGAGGAAATGCCACGAAATCTGCTTGGGCGTCGCGACCCCCAGGGCCTTCAATGACAGTTGGGCACCGAGGTACTCGGTTTCCCCGGAAGATAGTTCTGTCCTCGGAGTCCAGTTGGGAAGGACATTTTCCGGGAGATCCCACAACTTCTGCCTCCCATCGCGGCCCGCGACGAGGATTTCCCCCTGGTGAAACAAGAATTCCAGCATCCTTGAAGCGTCCCGGCCTGAGCTCCACCCTGATTCGCGCAGGCCCCATTTGCGGCGGGCATGCTTCCATCTGGACTCGGATTTGTCTTCGAAGTCTCTCGAGGGAAGTGGGCCTCTGGCGCGAATTTCTTTGAGCGTGTACTCCCTCAGTTCGGAGTTTTCCTCCATCCACTCCCTCAGCCGCGTGGGCCAGAGCGTGTCTCCAGTTGCGAATATTTTCATCCTCCGTTGGTAGAGTGGGTAGTCTTCAGTCAGCACAATGGAGGCCCGATGCGCCCAGTACTCGAAGAGTTTCTTCTCCTTCCATAGGAGCCTTTCAAGCTCTGACTGCTTGAACGCGCCCAGTCTACTCCACAATACGAGCAGATGGCTAGGGGCGACGATGCTGGTTGGGTCGAGTTGAACGTATCGGATGTCCCGCATAAGAGACATGATTGATGCCCGGCCGGGATTCTTCGGTTTCTTCCCCGCGAGGTGCTGCTTGGCGATTGCGAGTCTTCTTACAGTCTGGCGTGTGAGCAGGACTGGGGCGTCAGCCAAGTGACTCTCACTTCAGATAGGCGTCGAGGACGTCCTCGTTGTTCTCGGCATGGAAGAAGACTGGGATGTTCTGGGTCGCCGTGGCCTTGAAACTTGTGAGGAGCCAGTCCCCGTTCTGGAAGGCGAGGGTCCTCTCCATGAAAGCGTCATCGATGGCGAACGTGTCGGAGATCAGCTGCCGGTCGTAGGGCCTCGGCATGGTTGAGACGAAGTAGCTGTGCAGTTGCTGGAGCGCGTTGGTGTTAAGGTGGGCTACTCTCTGGGTGCTGATCCAGCAGTTGAGGTGATACTTCCGTCCGTGCCTAAGCAACCTCTCGACTGCCCTGCTTGACTGGTCGGTCCCGTCCTCCTTCCTGGGGACCTGAGGGATGAATTCCTGGGCCTCGTCGATTACGAAGAGCACCCGTGGGGAGAGGGTGAAGCTGCGCTTGCGCTTCCTAAAGACCTCGTTGATCACGTTGGCAGTCTCGAGCCTGGCGTCCTCTGCCTCGGGGAGGTTGACCACGAATACCCGCGGCGAGTCCTTGCTCAGCGAAAGTATCTCGTCGGCCATCAAGCCCCAGGTGTACCCTTCCTCCTCCTCGGGGGTTTCGGGGATGGAATCGACGACGGTCGCGAGACTGTCGAAGGTTTTCTTCAGGGAGCTGTTCGTGCCGAGGTCCGAGAGCAGAGGCTGGATTCTTTCTAGCAGCTCTTTGGTCTTGGGACTGAACCTGGCCTCGAGTTCGAACTTGTTCTCGCGGAGGAACTTTTTGATGGTTTCGACGACCTGGGGGACGACGATCTTTTGCTGGACTGCACCGTACCGGTCGTTGAGCGTGTTGGAGAGTACTTCGATGAGGCCTTCGTAGGTGCTGAACCTGGCCACATCTTCTTCTCCGGCAAGGTGGCTTTGCAGGAACTCGACCTTTCCATCCCTGAACAGATTAGAGATCTTTGGGTAGAATTCTTTCTCACGGCCTGCGAGGCTTTCGGGGGTGGCGTGCCGTTTGAAGTATTCCGCGGGGAGATTCTTGCTGTCCTTGAACGAGTCCGTGAACAGAATCCTGCTGGGCAACTCGTTCAGAACGTCAAGGATGTGTATGCCGTATTCCGCTGACACGTCGAAGATGACCACTTTAAGGTCAGGGATCGCTCTGAGTGCTTTGCGGATTACGACGGCAGTGAGGTTCGACTTGCCGCTCCCGGTATACGCAAACACGCCTCCCATGTAATGAATCAAGCTTTCGATGTTGAGGGAGAATGGAATTGAATTGTCGGTGAACCCAAGGAGGTACCCCAGAGAATAGTCGTTCACGTCCCCCTTGGGCGGGGAGAAGCAGATGAGTTGCTGTATGGAGTCCTTGCTGAGCAGCTTCACCGGACTCCCGGTCAACGGGGCCATCCCCTTCCGCTCGAAGGTTACCCCGTCATCCCCCGTCTTCATCACGTAGCTTATGGGGGCAGCGACGATCTCGATCCACGTGCTCTTCGACCCCTTCTCCCATTCTTTCTGGATTAGGTCCATGAACTCGTTGCGGATTGCAGCGGGCTGGGACTTATCCAAGGTGAGCATCGAGTAGTGCATGGGGTAGACGTCAGCAATCTCGTAGAGCGAGTATGAGTTGTTGGTCCCCAATGCCTGGACGTTGGGGATCGCTACAAGCTGGCCCATGGCGAGCCTCTTGATCACCCGCGGGGTGTATTCGCATTCGATCCGCGCGGTCCTGAACGTGACTGTCGAGTTGTCGACTGTCGAGCGGGTCGTCGTCGCGATCTCCCTGAGCCTGGCCCGGAATTCACCATCAATGTCATCGAAGGGGAGCGGGGTCATGCCTTCCTCTTCCCCTCAATCTGGCTGCGGTAATCTCTGAACTTCCTGGAGAACAGGATTTGCTGGTCTAGGTCGGACTTCGCCATCTCGATCGCCACAGCCCCGAGATAGGCCTGTTTGGTCTCCTCGAGGATCGACTTGGCTTTCTTGTCGGCTAGGAAGAGAGGGTAGTTGTGGCCGAGGGCCTCTGGGATCACTTCTTTGCCCATCTCAGTCAACACTACCATGCACATGTTGGTTAGGGGCGATCCCCGCTCATAGTGAAGTACTGGACTGATCTTCCCATCGACCGGTCCGTCTTTGTTGAAAAGTAGGATTTCGTCCCAGTGGTCGAAGCCGGGGTAGACCGGCCTGTCGAAAGTGAAGACGTGGCTCCTAACGCTCGGGGTAGTCGCACTACTCCAGAGCTGGACGTAGGTCTTGAGGTACACCCTCTCAGGATAGATCACGTTCTCGAAAGCTCCGTTGACCCGAGCTTCACCTTTGCCGAGTGCCGAGTCGGTGACGGGAGCCATGGTCCTAAAGGCGGCATCGATTTCGGCGGTGTGCCATGGAGTCGGGGTCTCGTCTGAGTTGGCCACGCTGTTTGTCTGCAGAAGCATTTTGTCGCTGTTGAAGTTGGGAAATCCTCGCGGGGACTTCATCAGACGAGAGTTGACAAGAAGTGGGACAGCGGCCTTGACGAATTCGAAGGCGTTCGTGTCTTTGATGAAGCCCACCGGCAGGATTCTGTCTGACCACGCCTTCCGCGTGAGTGCTCGGATGAAGACGAGGACCAGGAAATCGAGGTCGTCGGCGGTGACCCAGACCTCCCCGCGGTCTTTTGCTACGCGCAGAGGATGTCCCCCACCAGGGTTGAATATGTGATGGCACACGCTCATGGCGGCCGCCAAGACGCGACCCCAGTAGCCAGCGACTCCCGCCCTTAGCTGGAAGGAAGGGGAGACGGTTTCGAAGACATTGAATTGCTCGTCTAACTTCCTCAGATCATCCTCAAGCCTGGCGCGCCAGCCCGGGTCGGCGCCCATCCTTGAAATCAGCTCCTCTGAGTTAAGCGCATCTCCATCGAAGAGCTGCATTATTGCGGCGAATTTCAGGAGCTGGCTCCTCGGAGCCGGCTGGTGGAGTTCGCGGTTGGGCATGAGCATTCTGGCAAGCTCCAGGTCGAAGGCTGTGACTTTCCCTGCTGGTGTGCTTATGCCTTCCAGGACGCAGAGCTTGCTCCTGACAAGATCGCGAGTGCTCCATACCAGGTGAGCGACGTCCCCGGCGAGTGTCCTGTCAAGAAGGAGGAGCTTCGGTCCGTCGGGGCGGTCGACCCCCTTGTAGGCCAAGTAGTACTCGGCGAGGTGCATCAGGGCGAAGGGGAGGCGCTCGGATTCAACTTCGACCCCTGATTCCCGCTTTTGACCGAAGACCTGGGCTGCGTCTTCCTCGGACAGCGGGATGGCAGCGGACACAGACAGATTCTCCCGCTCCGCCTTTGGGTCCCCTACTTCGACGCCGTCCGGGGCGAACCTAACCTTCCCTCCGTATGCGAAAGCCCCGACGTAGAAAATAATGAGGTCTAGCTGTTGTTCAACCGAATCCGTTCCGTCAATGGCCATGTAGCCTACCACGTCAGAACCAAAGAACTCTCTTGCCGTTGCAAAGGCCTCTGGGACGTTGACCCCGAATCGGAGCAGTCTTCTGATGTCCGGCCCGCACTGCTTCAGGTCAGCCATCTTGGACTTGAACGATTCGAGAAGGAACCGTGTCGAGGCCTGGACTTCGGCGATTGTCCGCGATTCTACGCCGGCGTCTTCGACCGCTGACAACGACCGTCCACGCCCGTGATTAGGAGTTTAAGCTTTGGAAAGAGGAATCCAAAGGGGAGAGTCCCTTCGGTGAAACTGTTCGAGGCAATCCTAATTAGAATGTTCGTCACTGAGAATAACGATGAAGTTCCTCATTGAGCACAGGCTTCCGAAGAGGCTTCGCTACGCAAAAGTATACTTTGAGGCGGGCCCAACTTCGGTGTTCTTTTCCTTGGACGGGACGAGCGCGGACTGGCATGCAAGCATTGGGAGGACGAAGGATGTCCAAATGACGGATGCGGAGTATTCGAGGCTAAGGGCCGAGGTGCCGGCTGTAGAGCTGCTCGATGACGACGGCAGGAATGTGTTGATCCGAAACGCCGCAGGCCGGGAGGAGCTTTGGGAGAAGCCGCGCTGGGCTTTGACAAGGGCTCACAAGAAACCAGACTCACACGATTAGGGATTCACTGCGACAGAGTTTTGCCTTTCCGACGGCGATTCAACATAGAGATGTGAAAGACATCTTAAATCCAAAGGCAGCCGCTGAAAGCCTCGTATGGAGAGCCTAGTGTTGGTTCCCTCCAACGCCCTCGAGGCGGCGACCCAGATCATCGACAAAGCTGAAAGGAAAGGGGTTCGACTTAGGCTGCTTGGAGGTCTGGCATTCAAGAAGCTCTGCCCCAGCTCGAGCGACCCGCGCTACTTCAGGGAGAACAAGGACATCGATCTCATGGGAAAGAGGGAAGACTCGAGAGAAATCGTGAAAATCATGGAAACGCTCGGTTACACGCCACGGGAGTTGTTCAACAAGCTGAACCTGGGCCAGAGGCTCATCTACTATGACATCGCCAACAAAAGGAGAGTCGACCTGTTTCTCGACGAGTTCGTAATGTGCCACAAGTTCAATTTCAAGGAGAACATCCTGGCCGGAACCTACACACTCCCCATCACCCAACTCCTAATGACGAAACTCCAGGTAGTGGAGAAGACGGAAAAGGAGTTCAAGGACCTGACGGTGGCCTTCTATGACTTCGAGGTGACTTCTGGTCCCGATGGCATCCGCGGCGACGAAATCGCGGACCTGTGTTCTAAGGACTGGGGGCTGTATACAACTTTCCGAAAAAGTCTCGAGGCGCTCGCGGCCAAGGCCGCGAATCTGGACGGAAACGAGCAGGCGAGAGTCATTCCGCGGATTCAGACACTGATGTCGATGATGGACTCCGCGCCAAAGAGCTTCGGCTGGAGGATGCGGGCGAGAATCGGAGAGAGGACGAGGTGGTACGACCTCCCCGACGCAGATGGCGACTCGATGCTTGGCTAGCCCTTTCTGATCCTTACTATCGCCCCGCCTTCCCTTCCAACGGCGTAGTAGATTTTCGGGTCGGAGATTCTGATCGCCTTTCCAACGCCGCCTACTGGCGCCTTAGTGACCAGGGTCCTATCGTTTTCCATGATCACAGACAGTGTCGAACCCTTCCTGACGCGGAGTCTCCCAGCCATCTCAGGCGTGAGAAAGATGCCCTCCCCACCGTCGTCGAAATCCAAGGCGACCTGCTTCCCTTTGTAGGTCGTCGTGCCGACAAAACCTTTCTTCGTGAGAGATGAAACGTCCACGACGAAGACGAGCTCAGCCCCATCGGCCTCGGCCACGCTACTTCTCCTCTTCGGGCTCCTCGTCTCCTTCCTCATCTTGATCTATCGGGAGTTCTTCCTCGACGATCTTCTCGCCATTCTCTCCGGCCAAGTCGTCTATCGGGTACCAGTGCTTTGCTCCGTCGAGCTTCTGCATCTCGACCTCGCAGTACCCAGCCAGGGTCTGGCCTGTCATTGTTCCCGTCCTGTCGCCGTCGTTGAGTTTCACTTTCTGAACAGCGACGGATTCGTCTCCAAAGATTGCTTCTCGTTGGGCGTCGACTTTTACCTTTAGTCCCTTCGATGGTTTCAGGTCCAACGAGTTTGCCGGACGGAGGCACCGGATACTTAAAGCCTAAAGGATTCCAAGTCGCGAATAATTTTCCGTGCCTCCGCGGCCAGGTCGTCGAGCTTGGCCGGGTCCTTGCGCTTTAGCGCATAGGATGCCGCAATCATTGCGACGCCCGGGACAGCAGTGAATGGATCGGGTGTGGCTACGATTAACGCGACTCCAGCCTTCTTCAGGGTGGAGCTCGGAGTGCCAGGCTTTGTCAGGTTGTTGATTTGTCGCTTCACAGGAGCAGGATTGGTGCTCGAAGCGACTTGCGCTTTGGCTTCGCCCAATCTCACAAGGGAGTCGGCTGCGGACCGGATAATCCTCTTCTCTTGCATCCCAAAGCTGTTGTTCTACCGCTCATACGTTAATGGCGGCAGTCAAAGGACATTGCCCGTTCGCTAAATTAAATACGAAGGTTGTATCAACGCGCGCTATGCCGAGGCTTCTGGAAGGCTCCGAAATCAAGGAGCGGCTGAAAACCCTGAAAGGATGGAAGCACGAAGGCAAGTTCATCTCGAAATCCTTCGAATTTGAGAACTTCTTGGATGGCATCGCTTTCGTCTCCAGAGTAGCCGAAGTCGCAGAGAAGGAGGAACACCACCCTGACATCCACATTAGATATACCACTGTCACACTATCGATTCAGACTCATTCTGAAGGCGGAGTAACTGAATGGGATCTTGAACTCGCTGAGGCCATCGAAAAGATGGCAGCGACGAAGGCAACACCCCATGCCAAGCACAGATAGACAACTGGCCGCGATAATGTTTACCGACATCGTCGGCTACACCCGCATGGCACAGGCTAAGGAGTCCCTAGCCCTAGAGCTCCTCGAGGAACACCGAGACGAAGTGCGTCCGCTTTTCCCAGCTCATGGGGGGACTGAAGTCAAGACGATTGGTGACGCGTTCCTGGTCGAATTCAAGAGCGCATTGGAGGCGGTTCTCTGTGCGGTCGAAATCCAAAAGAAAATGGCGCAGCGCAATTCGAAGGTCTCGCCGGAAAGACAGCTCCAAATGCGGGTCGGAGTTCATCTGGGGGACGTAGTGCACGGCGCCGGGGATGTGTATGGAGACGCAGTGAACGTCGCGTCCCGCATCGAGCCGCTCGCCGAGCCTGGAGGGGTCTGCATCTCACAGCAAGTGTTCGACAACATCCGAAACAAGACGGAACTTGATATTGTCAAGATGGGCGAGATAGAGCTAAAGAACGTCGAGCTTCCAGTAGGAGTCTACAGGGTAAACATGGAAGTGGGGGGATCTAGAGTTCAGGTATCCAGGGCGCCGAGGGAGAGGCTCGCAGTCCTGCCGTTCGTAAACATAAGCCCCGACCCAAACGACGAGTACTTCGCCGACGGACTGACAGAGGAGCTGATCTCCAAACTATCGGAGATCAAGGGACTCAAGGTAATTGCCCGGACATCCGTGATGAACTACAAAAAGAAGGAGAAGAGCGTGTCGCAGATTGGCAAGGAACTCGAGGCTGGCTCGATCATAGAGGGGAGCGTGAGGAAGGCGGGCAACAAAATCAGAGTGTCGGTGCAGCTCATCGACTCCAGTACCGAGGAGCACCTGTGGGCGTCGAACTACGACAAAGAATTGGACGATATATTCGCCATCCAGAGCGACGTTGCTGCCAGGGTGGCCAGCTCGGTTTCAGCCGGGTTCTTCCCTGTCCCCAAGAAGCCAGACACCGAGGACGTTGAAGCATACACCATGTACATCAAAGCGATGCAGCTTGTCCATGCAGCACAGGAATTTGCGCTTAGGGAAGCCGTGATATTGTTCGAAAAGGCGATCAAGAGAGACCCGTCTTTCGCGAGGGCCTACGCCGGCCTTTGCCTGGCCTGGCACAGGCTTGCTTCCGGAGGCTACGAGGATTTCGGAGTGGTGGAATCCCGCGCAGAACCGGCGGCGATGAAGGCTCTCGAGTTGGACCCGAGCTCGGCCGAGGCTCACGCGGCCATGGCGGGGGTCTGCAACATGCTCGATAGAACCGAACAGGTCGTCGCGGAAGCCGAGCAGGCGGTCAGGATAAACCCAAACCTTGCCGACGCATACCTGCAACTGGGTATCAATCATGCGGCAATGGGCGACCTTGAACGGAGCCTGGTTTCGTTGGAGAAGGCTCACGAACTGGATCCCTTGGCGGCAAACATCTCTGAGCAATTGGCCAGAACCTCGCTCGTAGCAGGGAAGCCAGACAGGGCGAAAGCAGTCCTCGAAAGGATGGATGAGCTGACTCCTAGGAATCCTAGAATCCTGAATGGATTTGCGGAGTACTACATGCTCATTCAGGATTTCGCAAAGGCCCAGGAATTACTGACTAAGGGATTCGAGGTTAACGCTAGGGAGCCCCTTCTGAGGCTTAACCAAGGAGTACTTTACGCTCTGACCGGAAGAAAAAAGGAGGCCGAAGAGTCGATGAAGGAGATAATGGCTGACAAGGCTGAGTCGGTCAGTCTATATGGCCAGCTTTTCATAAGTGCCTCCCTCGGCGACCTAGACCGGGCGTTCGCAGCGCTGATGAGACAGGCGGACCTACATGCGTGGCCATAATTGGTTGGGTCGCTCCCCATATTCTCGGAGCTTAGGAAGGACCCCCGCTACGCTCGGTTTGCTGCAAGAATGGGACTCCCCCACTAAGCCACTCCAAACGCGCAATCCTAATATACCCCAATCGGTTGTATACCGAATAGAGATATCATGTCAACGACCGCAATTCCAGCGATGACTCAGTCCGGACAGCCGATTCTTATCCTTAGGGAAGGGTCGAGCCAGAACAGGGGCAAGGAAGCCCAGAGGAATAACATAGCAGCCGCTAAGCTGATTTCGGAGGTTGTAAAGACCTCCATCGGTCCGCGGGGCATGGACAAGATGCTCGTCGATTCACTGGGTGACGTCACCATTACCAACGACGGCGCAACGATGCTGAAGGAGATAGACGTCCAGCACCCTGCGGCGAAGATGCTGGTCGAGGTTTCGAAGACGACCGACAACGAAGTCGGGGACGGGACAACCTCAGCGGTCATCTTGGCCGGATCTTTGTTGGAGAAGGCGGAGGAGCTGCTCGACAAGGACGTACATCCTACTATTATTGTGGACGGTTACTCGAAAGCCTCTAAGAAGGCAATCGAGGCCCTGGAGGACGCGGCCGAGAAGGTCACCCCGAACGACAAGGAATGGCTCGTGAAGGTCGCAAGGACGAGCATGCAGACCAAGCTGGTGTCCAGGGAGGCAGAGGGCCTCGCTGACCTTGTGGTGGATGCGGTCCTGGCCGTCGCCGAGAAGGCGGACAAGGGCTACAGGGTCGACATCGACAACGTGAAAGTGGAGAAGAAGCCTGGCGGCTCTCTGAAGGACACCAAGCTGATCCAAGGGATTGTCCTGGACAAGGAGGTCGTACACTCAGGGATGCCGAAGGTGATTGAGAAGGCGAAGATCGCCCTGATCAGCGCTCCCTTCGAAATCGAGAAGACTGAGTTCGACGCCAAGCTCAACATCAACGACCCGTCAATGATGAAGAAGTTCCTGGACGAAGAGACAAAGATGCTCAAGGGCATGGTCGATAAGGCAGTCCAGGTAGGGGCAAATGTGGTCATCTGTCAGAAGGGCATCGATGACATCGCACAACACTATCTCGCGAAGGCGGGAGTGCTCGCAGTAAGGAGGGCCAAGGAGTCCGACATGACCAAACTGGCGAAGGCTACCGGCGCAAGGGTTGTCAACAACTTCGAGGACCTGTCCTCGGCCGACCTGGGACACGCGGCCCACGTCGAGGAGAGGAAGGTCGAGGAGGATAAGTGGGTCTTCGTCGAAGGGTGCAAGAATCCCAAGGCCGTTACCATCCTCATCAGAGGAGGGACCCAGCGCATAGTAGACGAAGGGGAGAGGTCTCTGCATGACGCCCTGATGGTGACCAAGGATGTCATGGAGAAACCAGCGATAGTGGCGGGAGGGGGAGCTGCGGAGGCGGAGGCAGCCGCGCAGGTAATGAAGTGGGCCGACAAGCTTTCGGGAAGGGAGCAGCTGGCAGCCCAGAAGTTCGCCGAGGCACTTGAATCAATCCCCATAGCCCTCGCGCTCAACGCAGGGATGGACCCCATCGACGCCCAAGTAGAGTTCAGGGCCAAGCATGCCACAGAAAACGGGAAGTGGTTCGGGATCGAGGCGGCAGACGGCAAGGTAAAGGACATGTACCTGCGCCAGGTCTTTGAGCCTCTGGCAGTAAAGATCCAGGTCATCAGGTCGGCCACCGAGGCAGCTTCGATGATACTGAGGATCGACGACGTCATCGCCGCGGGCAAGACAAGGGCCCCGTCCGGGCCGCCAGGGGGAGAGGGCGGCATGGGCGACGGCGGGGACATGGACTAGGCCGACAAACCAAGCAACCACGGAATCGGATAAGTAGGCCTGACGCAAGTCAGGTCCGACCTTGGAGGAGACCATCAGGCTCCCGCTGATCGAAGAACTACTCCCGGGAGGGTTGAGGTTCGGAGCCAACTATTTGGTCGAGTTCGAACCCCAATCCATATGGTACGAGACTTCCCTGACACTTTGTGCCCAGGCCCTTAGACAGGGGCTCAGGACCGACTACCATTCGTTCACCCACCCGCCCGGGGACATCAGGCGTCAGCTGGGAGAGATGGGCCTGGATATTCAAAAGTTGGAAGCGGACGAGACGTTTCGAATCATGGATAGCTACTCAGTGCAAACTGGGATGGGCGCTGCTCAGAGAGTGGGGAAGGGGCCGACCATCGATTACGTCGAACTGAGGTCGGTCAAGATGGCGGACTGGGACAAGAACTCCGTCGATGTAATGCGCGGCGAGATCCCCCCCGTCGACAGGCGGAGGCTCCACATCGATGACAACACTTCGGTGCTTGTGCAGTTCAACGACGAGAAGAGCGTCGCTGAGCATTTCCGAACGCTTACAGTGCCTTTTGCCAGGCGGCTCGAGCTCGCTGCCATACATTCAGTCGCGGCGGGAATCTACGACGCCAGCTTTTACAGACAGTTCGAGGCTTTCTGCGACGGAATAATAGATTTCAGAAGTACGGAGGACAGCGGCAAGGTTCGCCAAAGCATGAGGGTCAGAGTAATGAGGGGGAGGAACCACGATTCAAGATGGCGAGGCCTCGAGCTGAGCGGGAAGGGCGAAGTGTCAATGTGGCCCGCAGCGCAAGAGGGCGGAAGCGCGATGCCCGGTCCGAGCTCTGGTGGTCAACTCGAGCCTGGACACGGGGCGGAGGAAGAAAGGAGGCTCGCGGCTATTATGTTCACAGACATGGTGGGGTTCACAGGGATGGCTCAGAGGAACGAGGCCTTGGCGATGGAGCTCTTGGAAGAACAGAGAAAGATGATGCGCCCGTTCTTCACCAAGCACAGGGGAAGGGAAGTTAAGACCATAGGGGACGCTTTCCTCGTCGAGTTCTCAAGCGCCCTCGAGGCGGTGAGGTGCGCGGTAGGGATCCAAGAGGCGCTGAAACGGGACAACGCGAATCGGCCCCCAGAGAAGATGTTGGTAGTCAGGATTGGCGTGCATCTGGGAGACGTGATTCATACCGGTTCGGACGTAGCCGGGGACGCGGTGAACATCGCGTCGAGGATCGAGCCCCTGTCGCCTCCAGGCGGAGTCTGCGTCAGCGGTCAGGTCTACGAGAGCGTAGTCAACAAGGTCGAGGCGGGATTCGAATCCATGGGGACCCCGCAGCTGAAGAACGTGGCCACACCCGTATCTGTCTACAAGGTGATTGGGCTTGGAGACACGTCCACCCCTTCACCCCCTCCAAAATCAGGTCTGCCAACTGACAGAATCGCCGTCCTTCCGCTCACCAACATCAGCGCGGACATCTCAGACGAGTACTTCGCCGACGGAATGACCGACGAGCTCATCTCATCGGTTTCGAGGACCCATGGGCTCAGGGTGATTGCGAGGACGTCGGTGATGAGATACAAGGGAGCAAAGAAGCCCATTGCTGAGATTGGGAGGGAGCTCAACGTCGGGAGCGTCCTGGAAGGGACGGTCAGGAAAGCGGGTGACAAAGTGCGCGTCACCGTCCAGTTAGTTGACACATCCAACGAGGAGCCCAGGTGGTCCCAGGAGTACGACAGGGAGCTCAGCGACATATTCGCAATTCAAAGCGACGTTGCCCAGAAGGTGGCCGAAGCCCTCAGAGTTCATGTGCTGGGAGCGCCTGTAGGTGGTGGAGGGCGGCCCACCTCCAACACCGATGCCTACGTGGACTACCTTCGCGGTAGGCAGGCTTGGAATAGGAGGAACGAGGAGGGACTGAAGCAGGCCATAGGTTTCTTCGAAAAGGCGCTGACCGCGGACAAAAACTATGCCATGGCATATACAGGACTCGCCGACAGCTACGCGACCTTAGCCCTCCTTGAACTGGTGGAGCCGAACGAGGCTTACCCGAATGCGAAGGTGGCTGTTAGCAGGGCCCTTTCCCTGAACCCTCAGCTCGCCGAGGCCCACACCTCCCTGGGTTTGATCCGGTTCCAATTCGATTGGGACTGGGAGGGGGCAGAGGACGAGTTCCGCGAGGCGATCAAGCTCAACCCTAGCTACGCCCCGGCGCACCACTACTTCGCAGACTACCTCAAAGCTATGGGAAGGTTCGACGAAGCCCTGGCGGAAATATCGAAGGCCCAGGAGCTTGACCCTCTGAATCTGGCTATCAATGCAGGCGTCGGCCACGTCCTCTACCTGTCCAAGCAATACGACAGAGCGATCGACCAGTACAGAAAGACGGTCGACCTAGACCCCAATTTCATGCTCACGCATGTCTGGTTCGGGAGGCCCTATCTAGAGAAGGGGATGTTCGCGGAGGCCATCACTGAGCTCGAGACAGGCGTCAGACTGTCGGGGGAGGGGACCTTGGCGCTGGGCATGCTGGGACATGGGTTGGCATCAGCCGGGAGGAAGGACGAAGCGATGCAGGTGTTAGAGAAGTTGAAAGAGCGCTCCAAGAGCAGGTACGTCCCATCGTATTGGATCGCGGTTGTCTACAATGGGTTCAGGGACAGGGAGCAGGTCCTCGCCTGGCTGCGGAAGGCTTTCGATGAGCGTTCGAGCTGGCTTGTATGGTCTAACGTCGAGCCCAGGTTCAGCTGGCTCAGGGACGACCCGGAGTTTGCCTCATTGATGCGCGCGATGAAGTTCCCATAGAATCACTCCAAGTGTTAAATACGCTGAAAGGGACTTCAGCCCAGGCTTGCAGACCCAGGAGCACCCCGCGGCCGAGAGAATACTCGAGGTCGCTTCGAAGATGTTCGCACAGAAAGGATTCGCCAACGTGTCGGTCAGGGACATCTGCAAGGAGACCGGGACCACCGCTCCTGTAATCTACTACTACTTTGGAAACAAGAAGGGGCTCTTCGATGCAGTTGCACGCAAACAAATCCCCATGGCCGACTTCATTCGGAAGTTGACCATCGCCTCAGAGGCTCGCGACCCAAGGAAAGGGCTTGAGTCTTTTATCTCGACTTATCTGTTCTCATTTCCAGAGCACACCTTCGACGTCGGGCTCTACATGCGCGACTCTGCCACCCTCGATAAGCAGAGCGCCCAGATGGCTTTCGATGGCTTGGAAATGATCAAAGCGGTGGCAACGAAACTCATCGAGCGCTCAATCTCGAAGGGAGCATTCCGAAGGACCGACCCTGCCCTGGCCGCCGAGTGCCTGCTGGGGATGCTCAACAGGGCGATCTTCCAGCACATCCATTTTGCCAAGAGCCGCGACGGAGATGAATACCGGCGCTTCGTGACTGATTTTTTCGTCAGGGCGATGAAATAGGCCGACTAGAGATCGGCCAAGACCTGTTCAGGGACAATCTCGATGGAAACCCTGGGCTGCTTCCAGTAGCGGTCGCGTGCCGACTTCCTGCCCTTTTCTTCCCCCGTGTATCTTATGGCTAAGGTCTCGATGTCTTTCATTGCGTCGCGTTCAGTTGCTATCCTCGCCTTACCTTGAATCATGATGTAGGGGTAGCCATCGTCAACTAAGAAGGATACCCTGGGGTCTCGTTTGATGTTCCTGTACTTCACCCGCTCCATGGTAGTGTTCACAATCAGTTTTCCCTCGTCCAGCATGTACCAGATTGGGGTGACATGGGGAGAACCGTCCTTCTTGATTGTGGCGATCTTTCCAAAGTAGACGCCTTTCAGGAATGCTTCCGCCTTGGAATCGAACACAGCCATGTTGCTCAGCTTGTCCGGCTTCTACTTCAATCCGGCGGCGTATTCAGTCAGCATCCGCCTGTACATGCTCCTAGGCGGGAACCCGATGCTGCAGAGGTAGGTGGAGAACTTCACCCTCTTCTTTGGGTCTTTGATTTTCCTCTCGATGCCGCGGATCTCCTGGCCGACCACTGCGTAGCAAGTCGCGTATCCCGGGAACAGCCCTTGGTGGGCCGGGAAGAGCTGAAAGTAGACACTGCTTCTCGAGACCCCAGTTTGTTCGTGAGCCCAGTCCAAGAACTCCAACAGAGTCTTCTTGCCCGTGTTGACCCACACGTCCCCGACCACTCTGAGAAACCTGACTATTCTCCAGCGCCGAGTCATGAACTCGAGCTCGAGATTGATCTGCTTCAGCCCGCCGTACCTCTCCATCAGTTTCACATACGCCTTCTCCGTTTGGGTCAGCCTCTTCTTTGACTCGAGGCTCTTGGAGAGTTCGAAGAACTCGATCTCCCTATTGAACGAGAGGCCTTCAGTAATCGGGGCGCCGGTAGGTAACCCAGGCATGACCTGAAGCATCGGAAGCTTGCCCACGAAACCGAGGGCGCTGTTGGAGTGGTGGACGCAGTGTCCGTATTCCTCGTGTATTAGGAGGTTCAATATGGCGGCGACCGACTTGTCTGG
Source organism: Nitrososphaerota archaeon (assembly GCA_027886975.1). Taxonomy (GTDB): domain Archaea; phylum Thermoproteota; class Nitrososphaeria; order Nitrososphaerales; family Gagatemarchaeaceae; genus UBA183. The sequence continues at coordinate 3,135 of JAPCJK010000022.1, read as the reverse complement.
GTCCCTCTTCGGGTCTGTCGTCTGGAAGTAGTACTGGAAGGGTTTCTTTGTGAAGGTATCGAAGAATTGGGCGGCCCCCGTTGGGATGACCCCTGTGAGATAGGGCGGGGTCTCGATCACTTTGGTGTTGTACTTCGGGTTGATTGCAGTGACTTCAGAGTTCACAAGCCTCTGGACAACCCGGCGAATTCCTAGCGTGACCTCGACTAGCTTCTTCGGGTCGAGGTGATTCCTCGCATTAATCTTCGATTCCACCTCCTCGGGAGTGGGCTTGGATCCGAACTGCTTCGCTAGCCTTTCCGTGACCCTCCTAAACCTCGGCAATTCCTCGTCGATCCAAGCGATGGCGGTCCGCTCCAGCTGCTCCGGGGTTTCGGTGTAGTCGTACCCCTTCTTGAGGACGACCGGGTAGAACTTCTGTCGGGCGAGGTCGAACCCTTTTTCCTTGAATATCTTCTCCGCGTTAGGAAATTCCCCCTTCCCCCATCCCTCCAAGTCGAAGAGCTTGACGTATTCTGATACCTTCTTCTTCAGGCCGTCGCAGGCGTCCTTGACCTTACGGCTCTTGCTTTCGCCCTTCACCGTGTCGAGAATTTCGAGGGCACCCCCCAGCCTGTAAAGCGTGAGCGCCTTCACCGCGACGGGGATGTCTCTGTTCGAGTATCTCACTCTGCAAGCTTCCACCGTCTTCTCAGCACAGTCGAGCAGCGAAAGCATGTGGGCATCGTTGACCCCTTCCTTGACCAAGTGAGCGAATATCGTCCCGACTATGTCGTCGAGGACGGGCTGAGGCTCGTCGAAAAGCAGGTTGGTCTCCATGGAATCTAGGAGCTTCCTCTGCAGCTCGGTCTTCGCCTTCGACCTGAGGCCCCTCACCTTTTTCAGCGCGGCGTTGACGTTCTTCTGAGAAGCAATGAAGAGCTTCCCCGCGTAATCGTTGAAACCCATAAGATAGGCACCAGAGGGGTTCACCTCCTTCACGAAGTCCATGATTTGAGAGTCCAGGGGGTCTGAAACCATGGCTGTGCAGTCCGGCAGGCGGGTTATTTCTAGTTCGCGACGTCCAACGGCTTGAACTTCTCGACCGTCTCTGTCAGCTCCCTACCGAGGCGTTTCTGCCAGTCCTCGAACCCCTTCGGAGACTCGGGGTAGCTCAGGTTGATCTCGACAAGGGCAGCGCTCTTCTTCACCGTGTACCTTAGTCCCCTTGCCAGGGACAGCTGGCCCAGGACGCGGAACCACATGGCCGGGTTCATGAATCTGGCTTGGTTGAACTCAGGGTGCTTACGCTCGGTTATGGCCGTCACGTCCTCCTCTGACAGGAAGTATTTCATCCCGTAGTTGATCTGTTCGTTGGTAACAGACTGAAGATAGCGCCTGAGCACTTCGAAGCTTGCCATGGGGTAGCCGTGAGTGTTCATGTACTCCACATTGTACTTCCATAGTCCCGCCTCGCTGGTGTCCCCGGCCTCCAGCGCTTCGGCCACGACCTTCCCGAGTATGGTGCCGCCGTAAATCGACGGGCTGATCCCTCCCGCGTCTATGGGCCTTGGCATCCACGCAGAGTCTCCGACGACTGCGAAGCCGTTGGCCACCATGCAGTCGTTGTGCCGACGGACCGGGACCTGCCAGTTCCCCTTGGTGTTCCCCGAATCGGCGTCGTCTGACGGCTGGGCGTACTTCTTGATGACTGGGTTGTCAGTGAGATACTTGTCGATGAGGCTCTGCAGGTTGTCGTTTAGCTTGAAGCGCCTGTTCCTTCGGGCGAGGCCCGAGTGGGACACCCCCAGGCCTATGTTCACTTTCTTCTTCCCCTTGGGGAAGACCCAGGCATAACCCGCCGGGGCGATGAATTGATCCAAATGTATGATGCAGTAGTCGGGAGAGAAGAATTCTGGGGCATCGACAGCCGGCTCGAAATCAAGGATGTAACGGCCGGTCCCGACGACGTCGTCCATGTCGATCTCCTTCTCAATCATCGAAGATATCGGGATGAACCTCCGGAGAACTGAGGAGGAACCCGTCGCGTCGATGACTACCTTCGCGGTCAGGCTGAATGTTGTTCCGTCTGACTTCCTCCCGCTGACTCCGGTGACTCGGCCGTCCTCGGAGAGGAGCCTCTCTGCCGTCGCACCGTACATGAACTCGGTCCCGAACTTCTTCGCATCATTGACCTGGCGCCTCGGCGCGAGCTTCCTGTTGAAGAGATATCCTTCACCCTCGAAGAGAACTTTTGTTTGCCTGTCCGGAGAGTAGACGTAGACGCCGCTGACCGGGTGCTCGAGCTCCGGGGACCCGTACCTTACGCCGATGTGCTCGGAAAGGTAGTCAAGGGACCTCTTGCTGGTGGCGTCCCCGCAGGTCCAGCCGTTGTTCGTTTTCTTCCCAGGTTCGTCCTCCTTGTTCCTGTCGATGATGAGAACACGCGCGTTGCCCTTCGTGCTGAATCCGATCGAAGCTGCGGTGATGAGCCCGGCCATCCCTCCGCCGGCGATGATAACGTCGTAATTTGAGACGGCTTGTGATGGCCCCAAATCGACCTTATCTCTCATTAGGGTGTCAAGAGTCTGAATATAGGTCTAGCTTGCGATTACCCTTGCACTTCTGCGGAGCACACCCAGTGCGGTCGAGTGAATAACAGAAAGAAAGGCCGCCCGGCTCGCAGCCGAGCTGCCTGGGTTTGCCTATTCGCTTGTGAAGATGGATTGGCTCGTTGTGTTCGGAACTTCCGGCAATGTGTCGTTGATCCGCTTCTCGGCTATCGCCGACGCTTCGGCGAGGATCTTGTTCGCTTCTTCGCTGTTCTCTGCCTGGTAGAAGGTCGTCCCCGTTATCTGGCCGACGTCCACCATGATTGAGTTTAGCTGGGCTCCGATTTCTCCGAGTGCTCCCTGGGCGTCGGGCATCGATTGGCTTAGGGTTGCGCGTACGTTCTTGATCACCCCGATCGCCGGGGCTATTGTGGCTGCGAAGTCTCCGATGTCCGTGACCGTCTGGAGCCTAGTCGTGATCTGTTCTAGTGCGATCTTCGACTGGGTGACGATCTTCTCCATCTTGCGGACTTCGGCGAGCTCGTTGGAGTACGCCTTGCTGGTTTCCTGGTCGTGTGCCTGGATTGCTGACACTGTCTTCTTG
>JAPCJK010000021.1 GCA_027886975.1 Nitrososphaerota archaeon | reverse complement strand
TACTCGTTCGCGGTTGTCCCAGACGTCACGTTCTACTTCCAAGTCCCACCGGCGGTGGCGATGGATAGAATCCTCGAGGGACGTCCCAAGCTGAAGTACTACGAAGCGGGGATGGACCTTAACCTGAGCAACGATGAATACGAAAGCTATAGGATCTTCCAGACGCGGATTGTCGATCAGTATGAGTCGATGGTCCAGAAAGATAGGTTCGTAATCATCGACGGGACTCTTGACATCGAGGAACAGCAAAATCAGATGCGGCACCACATTACGAAACTTCTCCCTGCGACCAAGGTGCCTGCGGTCCTCGAACTCGAGAAACGAGAGGGTGAGATCGAATGACCCAGCAGCTGGTCGCCCATCCATTGAAGTTCTTCGGCGAAGGGATTTCGTATCTGAAGAGGCTCGAATCCAAGGGGAGCTTTATCGTGGTCGAGGGCCCTGACGGTTCAGGAAGGAGCAGCCAGATCGACCTGATCATCAGCCATCTGGAAGCTGCCGGCCATGCAGTCATCACCACCGGGCTGAAGCGCTCGGAGTTGATTGGAGCTGGAATCCTCGAGGCAAAGCACAAGCTCCCCTTGGGGAAGAAGACCCTTGCTCTCTTCTACGCAGCCGACTTCGCCGACCAGCTTGAGCACAAGATAATCCCTGCTCTACACGCGGGATATGTGGTCCTGGCGGACCGTTACATCTACACATTAATGGCCAGGAGCAGCGTTAGAGGCATAAGCAGGGCCTGGTCCCATGATTTGTTCGGGTTCGCGGTCAAGCCAGACCTTGTATTCTACCTCGACGTCCCTCCGGAGGAGCTGTTCCACAGAGTCTTCCAGAAGTACGGATCGCTGGACTACTATGAGGCGGGCGCAGACATGGGGCTGGCAGACGACCTTTTCGAGTCCTTCGTGCTCTACCAGAGGGGCATCGCCAAAGAGTTCAAGGTGATGGAAAAGAAGTATGGCATCGTGAGGATAGACGGCGGGAGGCCCATTCCTGAAGTGAACACGGACCTCCAGAAGAGGATTGACGGGTACATTAGGACTCGCGTACGTCCGCAGGGTTAATACATCTCCAAGTTTTCGCCGATGAATATGACAGAAGTCGGAGAAAGGGCTCCCGACTTCGCGCTGTACGACTACGACAGGAAACTGCGCCACATGTCTGAGTTTCTGGTCAAGGGACACAGGACGATCTTCGCTTTCTTTCCAGGCGCGTTCACAGGAGTGTGCACAAAGGAGATGTGTGCGTTCAGAGACATGTACGGGGAGCTCGAAAGGCTCAACGGGATGGTGGTCGGGATTTCGGTCGACGCCCCCTTCGCGCAGAAGGAATTCGCGGAGAAGCACGGCCTGACCTTCCCCCTCCTCTGCGATTTCAATCGCGAGGTCGTCCAGAAATATGGCGTTGTGTGGAAGAACCTCGGCGGGGTGGAGGGGTACGTCTGCGCCAACAGGTCGATTTTCGTGGTGGATGAGTCGGGCAACGTGCTTTTCAAGTGGGTAGCGGAGAATCCTGGGAACTTCCCTGACTTGGAAGCTGTGAAGAACGCACTCTAGCTTCTGAGTCTGACAAGAGCCTGACCCCGCTTCACAGATTCTCCGTCGCTGACCAAGGCCTCTGCGATCTCGCCGTCGCGGTCGGACCTGACTGCGATTTCCATTTTCATTGATTCGATTATCACCAGAGGGTCGCCGGCACTGACCCTCTCTCCCACCTTGACTAGGGTCCCGATGACCCTCCCTGGCATCGGCGCGACGATGACGTCCTTCCGGACAGCTGCCACCGGCGCCTCTGATTGGGACGATGCTATCGCGGCAGCAGGGCGCTGAAAAGAGAAGCGCTCCCCGTTTAGAGATATCTCGACCCTCTGGCTGTTGGCCTCCAACAGGGCGACGCTGAGCGGCTTGTCCGACACTTCGGCCACGATTTCGTTCGGTCCTACGCCCCTCTTGAGCTTCAGTAAGTAGGTGTTTTCCCCCACAGTCACCCGGAAGCCATCGCCGGCGCGGACGGCTTCCACCACAAATAATCCGTCGGGCCCTTGGAGCCTATACTGTGTCAGAGAAGCGTGCCTCCTTGCGAGCGGCCTGTTTTGGTATACTTGTGGCAGAAGTCCGTTGTGCCTGCGTCGTCCATCCCGATTCCATGATGACCGCGGCGATTGCCGCTCCTCGTTCTGCGAGTAGGGCCTTCTCGCCTGAGAGCTTCTCTGCGAGTGATTCTATGATCCTGTTCCTCTGCATGAACAGGACGTCCAAGTTCCATTTGGAGAACTCTTCGTGGCGGAGGATGAACCTCTGGAGAGGGATGGTTGTCCTGACCCCCTCGATTTCGAACTCGTCGAGGGCAATGACCATTCTCTTCCTGACCTCTTCCAGGTCCTTCCCTCGGACGATCAGCTTCGCGAGGAGCGAGTCGTAGTATTCTGGGACCTCGTAGCCTGGGTAGAGGGCGGTGTCGATCCTGACCCCGGCCCCGCCTGGGAAAAACAGTTTCTCGATTCTGCCGCTGGAAGGCGCGAAGCCGGACGCAGGGTCTTCGGCGTTGATCCTGCATTCCATGGCGGCCCCATTGATCTCGACGTCTGTCTGGTCGTAGTCGATCCCTTCCCCGGCGGCAATCTCGAGCTGCTCCTTGACGAGGTCCAGCCCGGTCACCATCTCAGTCACGGGGTGCTCGACCTGGAGTCGGGAGTTGACCTCGATGAAATAGAAGTTATGATTCGAATCCATCAGGAATTCGATGGTCCCGATGTTCTCGTAGCTCAGGGCCTTGGCGATGTTCACAGCGTACTCCCCGACTCTGGCCCTGGCAGACTCGTCTAGGCCGGGTGCAGGAGTCATTTCTAGGAGCTTCTGGTGTCTCCTCTGGATGCTGCACTCCCGCTCTCCAAGCTGGATCACTTTACCCGACCCGTCGGAGACCACCTGGACTTCGATGTGGCGAGCAGGTTTGATCAGTTTCTCGACGAAGAGACCTGCCTTCCCTAGGGAGCGCTTCATCTCGCTGGAAGCGAGCTTGAACCCCTGGAGGAGCTGCCTGTCGTCGGCTGCCTCCCTGATCCCTCTTCCGCCGCCTCCGAACGCGGCTTTGAGGAGGACGGGATATCCCAGCTCGTGGGCTGCTTCAAGGGCCCCCTCTTGACCGTAGAACACGGTCTCGCCCCCTTCGATGACCGGGACGCCGGCTTTTCTTACAATCCTTTTGCAATCGACCGTGTTGCCGGCTATGACGAGGGTGCGGGGCTTCGGTCCGATGAACTTGATTCCCGCCTGCCTGCAGGTCTCTGCTAGGTTCCAGTTCTCCGAGACGAACCCGTAGCCTGGATGAAGGGCGTCGACGCCCGCATCGACGGCGGTCTGCACCAGTCTGTCGATGTTCAGATAGCTGTCCCCCGGGTCGGCAGGGCCTATCCTGACAGCCCTGTCGGCCAGCTTGACATGGAGGGCGTTGACGTCGACGTCGGAGTAGACAGCCACTGTCTTTACCCCGAGGAGCTTACAGGTGCGGATGATCCTGACGGCGATTTCTCCTCGGTTGGCTATGAGGACGCTTTTGAACAAATCGAACTACAGCTGGATGTTCCCGTGCTTCTTTGAGGGCCTGAACTCGCTCTTGTTGTTCAGCGAAGCGAAGGCAGCGACGAGTTTGGGACGAGTTGCGGCGGGGAGTATGACCTCGTCGATTATGCCTCGGCTCGCGGCCACGTATGGGTTCGCGAACTTCTTCCGATAGTCGGCGGCGAGCTGCTTTCTCATTCCTTCGGGGTCTGAGGAGGATTCGATCTCTTTCCTGTGGATTATGTTGATGGCTCCCTCGGGACCCATGACAGCGATTTCCGCGCCAGGCCAGGCGTAGTTGATGTCTGCCTTGCTGTACTTGGAGCCCATGGCACAGTACGCCCCTCCGTAGGCCTTCTTCACGATCAGGGTGACCTTCGGGACTGTGGCCTCGCAGTATGCGTAGAGCAGTTTGCAGCCATGGCGGATCAAACCACGGTGCTCCTGGTCGGTGCCTGGAAGATACCCTGGGACGTCGACGAGGGTGAGGATGGGTATGTTGAACGAATCGCAGAATCGGACGAACCTCGCGGCCTTGTCAGAGCTGTCAACGTCCAGGGCCCCAGAGAGGACCATCGGCTGGTTAGCAACAACCCCTAGGCTCCGGCCTGCCAAGCGGGCGAAGCCGACGGTGACATTCTGGGCCCAGCCGGCGTGGACTTCCAGGTAATCCCCCCCGTCGACGATTCTTTGGACTATCTTTCTGATGTCGTAGGCCTTGTACGCCTCCTCGGGAGCGAGTTTGTTTAGCTCTGGGTCATCGGCGCCCGTGTCTGAGGGAGACTCGACACTCGGCGGTGACTCGGAATTGTTCTGGGGAAGAAAGGATAGTAGCTTCCTGATTGTCGAGAGACATTCCTGCTCGTTTTCGGAGATGAAGTGGGCGACCCCGCTCTGGGTGGCATGAATCATGCTCCCGCCCAGTTCCTCGAACGTGACGGTCTCGCCTAGCGCCGCTTTCACGACATCGGGGCCTGTGACAAACATCTGGCCCGTTCCCTTCACGATAAGTGTGAAGTCTGTCATGGCAGGGGAGTAGACGGCGGCCCCGGCGCATGGGCCCAAGATCGCGCTGATCTGAGGGATAACTCCGGAAGCGAGGGTGTTCCTGAAGAACATCTCGCTGACCGCTGCCAGGCTGGAGACCCCCTCCTGAATTCTGGCGCCGCCTGAGTCGTTGAGCCCGATGATTGGAGCCCCGTTTTTCATCGCAAGGTCCATGACCTTGGTCTCCTTTTTCATCAAAGCCTCCCCCAGAGAGCCACCGAAGACCGTGAAGTCGTGGGCGTAGACGTAAACCAGACGTCCGTCCACCTTGCCGTAGCCGGTGACGACCCCATCTCCCAGAGGCATAGATTTGTCCATCACGGGGTCATTGGACCTATGCGTGACGAACTTGTCGAGCTCGTTGAATGTCCCGTGGTCGAGGAGTAGGTCTATCCGCTCGCGGGCGGTGAGCTTGCCTTTCCTGTGCTGGTCTTCTATTCTCTCCTTGCCGCCACCGAGCTCCGCGGCCCGGTTCATTTCGTCGAGCTGCTTTTCGACGTCGCCAGAACTCAATTGGGCGCCTTCGTGCTGTCGTTGATAAAAAGAGTGGGCTCTGAAAGGCCGCCTTGAGTCGGCCTGTAGCCGATTGACGAAGAATCAGGCCTGCTCTCTGAGCCACTCGAGGTCTTCGGCACGCACAATCGTTTGTTTTCCGTCCTTGGTTACCAGAAGGCTCCCTTCCGAGTCGATGCTAACTGCCTGGTATGAAAATGCGGTTTCGTTGGTTTTCAATTTTATCGAGACGGGCTTCGCAACCGTGGCTACGTATTCCTTCCAAAGCGGCATCATATTTTCGCCGGCCCGCCACCGCTCATAGAGTTGCGAGAATGAATCGAGGATCGAATGCTTGAGCTCAGATATTTCGAATTGTTTTCCGAGCTCTTCCGCGAGGCTGGTCGCTTCCTTCCCCAGCTCCGCGTTGGAGACTGGTGCGTTACAGTTGACGCCCACTCCCACCACGACCTGTGTTATCTTCTGCTTGTATGACTGAGCCTCGGCAATCACGCCTGCAAGCTTTTTTCCCCCAGCCATGATGTCGTTGGGCCATCTGATCGCAGTATCGAGGCCTGTGTCTTGCTTGATGCCATCAACGACGGCGACCGCGGTGACGAGGGCGATCAGCTCGGGTTTGGAGATGCCCTCCGGCCTCAGAACGAACGACATGTAGAGGCCGCCGGTTGGGGAGACCCATGACCTCCCCAGCCTCCCCTCGCCGGACGATTGAGACTTCGCTACCACCGTCGTCCCCTCGGGTGCCCCCTTGGCAGCGAGGCCTTTGGCAATCGTCTGCGTCGAACCGACGTCGTCCAGCTCGACGAAGGACCAAGCAACCATGAAGCTCGGCTGAGAACGTTCATCGATATGCTTTGTGTCTTCGCTTCCGTATTTGGAAAACACAAGCTTTAGGAACCTGAGCGTTGTTTTCAGGACTCGAGGAGAATCGGCTGGATCAGTACGAGAAGGCCTTCGTCGAACACGTCGCGAGATTGAACCTTGAGGGCTCTACCTTCGCGGCTCTTGTTAGACAGGCCATGGAAGCGGAGTACGGCGGAGAGATCAACAACCTGCTAAGCGGCATAAAACAACAAACCTTCGAAAATCCCAAGAAATTCGCTAAAGAATTGTCCAAGACATTCGGAGAAACGGCAATGCGATATTTTGTCACAATCATAAAGTTCGCCGAGTCCGGACGTTTCCAGCCCGAAGAAGACCTCGAGCAACAAAAGGCTGACGAAGACTTCGAGTCATTGGTTCGCGAGACCGAACCCGCTTCTGACCAACAGGCCGAGGGTTACTGATTCCTCCGAGAATTTTGAAACCCCTGATACAGGGGCCGCGGGTGGGATTTGAACCCACGATCGAGAGGTCCACAGCCTCCTATGCTAACCAAGCTGCACCACCGCGGCCACGTCTGCCGCCTCGAATCGGTTGTTGTTATAAGAATTGGCAGAAGAATCGCCGGTATATTCTCAAAAGAATTGCCATTTTGGCAGAGATTAATACTCGGGTCGTGGACCCACCGACATGAAACTTGGAATCTTGCTAGTGCTGCTGGGAGTCCTTGGAGTGGTCGCCGGCGTTGCAATGTACTTCGTAGATTGGCACAGAACCATCGGCCTTGGCGGAGTGGGGCTCGGGGTAGTCTTACTGGTGGTCGGCGGGTTCCTGTATATGCAGAAACCGAAGACAGCGTTTGCGCCAAATCCGATGTAAAAAATCTACCAATCTACGCTTTTTGAAGAGCTACTTGCTCTTATAGCAAAAGTAGGGGTAGCCACCGTTTACCATCCCCACCGCCATGTCGACGATCTTCTCAGACACTTCCTTCCACCTCTGGTCCCAGTCGATGCCTTCCACAACGAGCTGCTTTTCGTCAGCCCCCATCTTCGATGGGACCTGCTTCCACTGGGCGCGGCCGTAGAATGGCTTGACGATGCGGACATGCCACTTGTTGCAGGACGTCTTTCGGCCCTCGACTTTGAAGTAGTGGCACGCGGTACAGAAATTGGACAGCCAGATGATTTCCTTCGTCCTCTTGACAGATTTTCCTATGTCCTCGAGGAGCCTCTCCGACTCCTTTCGGATCATGTCGGCCAGCTCCTTCTGTCCCTGCTCCGTGTTGGTGTAGTAGTCGGGGTCCCTGGCCAGGGCCAGCCACCAGCTGGCGAACTCGCCCTCTTCGCTCAAGACAGGGTCTTGGTTCATTCGTCGTTAATAAAATCGCGTGAACAAAACGGAAGCCAAGAATGGATAAATAGCAAAAACCACTCGAGTTTCAAGGACTGGCACGCAGCGTGCTACGACGGGCGATCAGGACTGGCTCGAAAGGCCAGGATGATGACTCTATTGCTGCGTGCTAGCCAATAGTTTGGCCCATCATTCCCACGGTTAACTCAATTCCCAGATGCCGAAGAGTTAAGAAAACCCTTTACCTACAGAAGCCAACTAATTCTAGGTGGCGATTCTCGACAAACCACATGAGGTACAAGGCGGCCGCGATTCAGTACGAACCGAAAATGCACGCAAAGACCGAGAACGTGAAGGACCAGCTCAGGATGACGACAGAAGCGGCAAGAAACGGAGCCAAGCTGATTGTACTTCCCGAGATGAACCAAGCGAGTTACTGCTACTACAACCGCGAGGAGATTCGTCCGTACGTGGAGCCGATTCCGGGGCCGACCACGGAGAGGTACGAAGAAATTGCGCGCAAATACGAGACTCATATTGTCGTCGGACTCCCGGAGGTGAGCCTCGAGACTGACAACTACTATAACGCACAGGCTCTTGTCGGCCCGGACGGACTGATCGGCAAGTACCGGAAGATGCATTCCTACATCTCCGAGCCGAAGTGGGCGAAGGACGGCGACCTTGGATTCCAGGTCTACGACACCGAGATCGGCAGGCTTGGAATGCTAATCTGCATGGACCAGCACTATTTCGAATCGAGCAGGATTCTTTCTTTGGGGGGAGCGGACGTCATATGCTTCTCTACCGCTTGGCTCGACGAGAGGGGGCCGGCCCCAGTCTGGATATCACGCTCCTTCGAGAACGGTGTCTACACAGTCTGCGCAGATAGATGGGGTCTCGAACGGGGAACCCAGTTCACGGGAGGCAGCTGCATTCTCAATCCGGACGGCTCAATCCAAAGTTTGAGAGACGGGGGAAACGGCATAGTTTATGGTGAAATTGACCTGAGTAAAGCCAGAGACAAGAGGTTCCCCACGGGGCGCGATGACAGGTTCAGTGACCGGAGACCAAAGGAGTACATGAATGTCTCCCTTAACACCTATCTGTGGAATCCTCTGAAGTCTTTCGGCCAGTACAATCAACATTCTCTTCCTCCTGGAAGGAGGTCCGTCGTGTCGGTAGCGCAGTTTAGGCCGGCCCGACTTGCCCGCGACGAGAACCTGCAGAAGATCGCTGGGATGGCGCGCAGGGCGGCCAAGGCGCGGAGCGACCTCCTTGTTCTCCCAGAGCTTGCCACGACGGGAGCGGTCTTCAAGAGCGCGGCCGAGGCTGGAAGTGTCGCTGAGACGACCGATGGACGAACGGTCAAGAGACTTTCGTCGATTGCAGAGAAGAACAAGGTCTTCATCGTCACCAGCTTCGTCGAACAAGATGGAGACAAGCTCTACAACACAGGTCTGCTGCTTGAAGGAAACGGCGTGGTCGGGAAATACCGCAAGCTGCACCTGAATCATCTGGACAAGAGATGGGCAGCTCCCGGAAATCTGGGCCTCTCGACGTTCGATATCCCGGTGGGGAGGATCGGCCTGATCATCGGACACGACGGCATGTTTCCTGAAACCTTCCGATGCCTGGCTGGCGACGGAGCAGACGTCATATGTGCACCCTCAGCAGTCGAGTATCCGGCTCCAATTGCAAGCGAAGGGACGGCCATTCCTCACCCCAAGCCGATTCCCACCGGGCCAGACTCCCTTCATTGGCATCTTTGGCGAGTGCGAGCGGGTGAGAGTTGCACCTATGTTGCGTTTGCGAACCAATCCGGCATCGAGTCTGGAGTGACCTTCATTGGCCGGAGCGGTATCTTCCAGCCGGACCTCTTCGCATTCCCAAGAAAAGAGACCGTCGCCTCGGAGGACAGGGAAGAGATTCGCAGCCTTGAGGTCGACACGAGGAACCTGAAGAGCGACCAGCCCACCAACCCGGTTCGCTCCAAGTACCTGCTCGGCATGAGGCTACCTTACTGGTACGACCCAATCGTGAAACACCCGCGGATTGATGCCAAGAGCGTCGCGCTAATTCCGCAGCGGGCAAGAAGTAATATAGGGTCATAGCGTCATTTAGGGTCTGTTGGCCAAGAGGGGCTACTCTGACAACGAGCCGCGTATTCCCAAGGGGTGGGTGCTCGCCAACGTAGAACAATGGCCCATCAACACCATGCACGGCCCCGGACCGAGTCCCGCGAACTGGAGGTTCGAGACCTATGGCGACGTGAAGAAACCTCTCTCCTTGACCTACGACGAGTTCGTCAACCTTCCGTCCATCACAAAAAAGCTGGACCACCACTGCATCGACGGCTGGAGTTACCTCGGCCACGAATGGACGGGCGTCGACATGGACACAATAATCCAAATGACAGAGCCCACCGATGAAGTGAAATTCATCCACACCGAGGGCGAGCGGGGTTACAGTTCTACTTTCCCCGTCGGGCAGGAGTTGCTGCTGGCCTACAAGAGATTCGGCAAGGTACTGCCACGGGCGGGGGGATACCCGGTCAGACTTGTGGCGCCTGGGGAGTTCGGCTACAAGAGCGTGAAGTGGGTGGAACGGGTGAAGTTCATCTCCGATTGGGAGTACGACTTTTGGGACGAGAAACTAATCGCATGGGGACTCCCGCCGATAGACCCCAAGCTGAATCCGTGGAACGTCGATAACGCCGAGAGGAAGGCAGGCCTTCGGCAGCTGTTCATACACCTGACCGAAGACCATCGGCGAGAAAAAATTGCACTCTACAGGAAGAAGCTGGAGGCGAGTCAATGAGCGAGCTGGAGGCGAGTCAATGAGCGAGCTCGAAGGACGATTCTTCCTTTGCAAAGTGAGCGACCTCGTAGAGGGGGAACCGAGAAAGTTCGTGGTTCATGGCAGTGACGTCCTGCTTCTCAAGCTTGACGGTAAGATCCACGCAGTCGAGCCCATGTGCAGCCATGACGGAACGGACATATCGCGCGGAAAATTCAGCCAACATTCAGGTACCCTCGAGTGTCCCAAGCACTACGCTGTGTTCGATGTTCGGTCGGGGACTCCTTTGCGCGGACCGTTCGGGGCCGACGGAGACACTCAACCCCCGCTGCGCGTTTACAGGTTTAAGATTGATTCTGGCCGAATCATGCTTGAAGCGAACCAGGAATGGGGCGTCATCCCTCAATACACGTGAGCCTCTCCTCTTCCCTTCATCTGACTAATCCGGGAAGCGCAGCGTTGTGAAGGCCGCGGTCCTTAGAAGGGTCGGAGAACCCCTCGTCCTCGAGGAACTCAAAATGCCCGAGCCGAAGGTGGGCGAGGTCCTGGTCAAGGTTTCTGCCTGCGGCGTATGCCATTCCGACTTGCACGTCATTAAGGGGGAATCGCCGTTTCCCCTCCCAGCCGTCCTCGGCCATGAGGTATCCGGCGTCGTTGAGGAAACCGGGCCGGGCGTTCAAGGCCTCAACAAGGGAGACGCCGTGGTCTGCTCCTTCATAATTCATTGCGGCTCATGCTACTACTGCAAGAAGGGGCTCGAAGACCTCTGCGAGAACTTCGTGTGGAACCGGCAGAAAGGAACCCTTCTCGACGGGACGACGCGACTCTTCAGAAAAAACGGGGAACCCATCTCCATGTACAGCATGGCAGGGTTGGCAGAGTATGCCGTCGTCCCTAGACAGGACGTGTTCCGACTTCCAACGGGGATTCCTACCGCCGAAGCGTGCATCCTTGGTTGCGCCATGTTTACGGCCTACGGCGCGGCGAAGAACCAGGCCAACCTAAGGGAAGGCGAATCGGTGGCGGTAATAGCAGTTGGAGGAGTGGGTTCCAGCCTAGTTCAGATCAGCAAAGCGCTCGGCGCTGGCAGAATAATCGCCGTGGACATAAGAGACGACAAACTGGAAGCGGCTCGTTCCCTCGGAGCAACGGATTCTGTGAACTCAGCGAAAGAGGATGCTGTGAAGAAGATTCTGGAGCTGACGGAAGGAAGAGGGGTCGACGTGGCGTTCGAAGCCCTAGGCAGGGCCGAGACGATGAGTTGTGCTGTTAATTCGGTGAGGGCCGGAGGGCGGGCGGTGGCCATCGGGCTTCCAATAGGGCCCGGGGCGTCGTTTCCCATCGAGATAGGCAGACTGGTCAGGCGAGAGGTGAAGCTGATGGGCTCCTACGGGGCGAGACCGAGCACGGATATGCCAGCGCTGATCAAGTTGGTCGAAGGAGGAGAAGTTAGCATACGAGACGAGATTACGAGGCGTTACACGCTCGATAGGGCACAAGAGGCTTGGGACGCACTAGGGCGCGGAGAAGTCATCGGCAGATCAATAATCGAGTTCTAACCCAGGATGATTACTCTGTTGTTATGCTAGGCCATCCGCCATCCCTTAGTTCAATTTCTCGTAGGGCCGCGACTCAATGAAGTCGAAGACTCATATAAGCAGAGTAAGGTTGGATTGCCTATGCCTCACTACGTCTCCCTCGTAAAATGGACTGACAAAGGAATTGGGGGCATCAAGGAGTCACCGAAGAGGGCCGAAGCAGCGAGGAAAGCCGCCGAGAAAATGAACGGAAAGATGTGGCTGTGGTACACCATGGGGAAGTACGACCTAGTCGCCATCAGCGAATTTCCCGATGACGAATCGGCTCAGAAATTCCTCTACTGGCTTGGCAGCCTGGGCAACGTGCGCACGACGACCATGAGGGCCTGGAACGAAGAATCAGCTGCAAAGCTAATCGGCGAACTGCCCTAGACAAAGAGCGGACTGCTCTCCCCGATTTTCTTACCTGGCGGAGTGATGACTCTGCCGGCGCGTTCTGTCCAATCTTTTGATCGCAGCCTGTGATGTTGTGAGTTTCGCCCCGGCTCCCCGTATTTGTATGAGCGCCTTCGCCCCATCGCCTGGTTTCACTTTGACAGCCTTGACACAGTCCCTGAGCACATTCACCGCGAAGCCTGCTCGAAGGGCGTCAAGACAGCTCTCCCTGACGCAGTAGTCGGTAGCAAGCCCTCCAAGGAAGATTTCCTTGACCCCGGCTTTCTTCAAACGGCTCTCCAGGTCCGTCCCCTGGAATCCCGAGTAGGCCTCGGTGTCGGGTTTGTCTCCCTTGCTGATTATGGTCGCTCCGCGGGGGATGGCCAGATTCTGATGAAAGCCCGCGCCGATTGTCCCCTGGATGCAATGGGGGGGCCAAATACCACCCTGGTCCCTGAATGAAATGTGGTTGGGTGGGTGCCAATCTCTTGTGAAGAAGATGGGCAGGCCTAGCTTGGCGAACGCGGCAATGGTTTTGTTGAGCCGTGGAACCACCTTGTCCCCGTTCTTTACTGCTAGCGCTCCCCCGGGGCAAAAGTCGTTTTGGACATCCACGACCAGCAGACCAGCGAGGATTTGCCGTCACCTCCAGTTCAGCGAAGGAGTCGTTGTCTTCAGCTCGCCCAGGCTGCTGACAACTCCGGCCCTCAGCTCTTCTATGGTCTTGAAACTCCTCACCAACTTCCCCTTCTTCAGAAGTGGTTTCAGCAGGCTCGCCGAGTGGTTTGGCTTTGCAGATCCCTCCAGCGCTACGAAGTCCTTGAATCCTGCCGACCGGTAGACGGCCTTGCGGCCGCCGAGGCCCCCACGCTTCCCCCTGAACTCCTTCCGGGAGCCTTCCTGCACCTCGACTATCTTTGCGCTGAGGTCGATCACCGGCGGGTAGGCGACCGCCGTGCCGACGCCGTAACCGTCCACCACCGGGTTCAACTTCGCCATTTCCTCTTCGTCGAGTCTTCCTGAAGCTATGATCTTCACCTTCTTTCCTCCTCGTATGTCGAGCTCCCACCGCACCTCTTCTGCGATCTTGACGAAGTCACCACGCCTGGAGGCAGGGGTATCGAGCCTCACCCCCCAGAGCTTGGGGCCAAGCACCTCGAAGGCCTTGATCGACTCAGCCTTCTCGTCCCAGAAGGTGTCCACCAGGGCGACCCTTGGCGTCCCCTTCGGGATGGTTTCGTCGTAGAGGCGCCAGGCCTTCTCTTGGCTCCCAATTATCTGGACCAGAGAGTGGGGCATGGTCCCCGACGGCTCGAGCTCGAGTAGTTTAGCACCGAGGACGTTCGAGACACCATCGAACCCAGCGAGATAGCAGGCTCTCTCGACCATGGGGGCCAAGGCTGGGTGCACGCGTCGAGTCCCGAAGCTCAGCAGGAGCTTCTCACCGGCGGCCATTCGGAGCTTCGCGGCGCGGGTCGACACACTGGTTGATGACGAAAGGAGGCCGAGCAGGGGGTTCTCGTACTCGACGAAGTCGACGTATCTCCCCTCGATGACCATCAGCGGTTCGTAGATGGCGGTGTTCCGGTCTGCCACGAACACCGAGCCCTCGTCGAAGGCCCAGACGTCGACGGGGAGGCCCTCAAGTAGTTTCGCAGCCTCGTAGACGCCGCTCAGAATCCCCCAGTTGTCCTCGTAGGGGACGTCCCTGGCATAGACCTCCATGACGACCCTTGAATCGATGTTGTTCCTCCGGAGGACTTTCTTGGTGTGCAGGAAGTAGGCGTCTGTGGTCTCGGCGTTCCTGATTTCCTTCTCTGTGGCCAGCCAGAAGAGCCTGTCGGTGAGGTCGGTGCGAGGCATCCTGATTTGGCCGCGCCGAGGAGTCCGGCAAAAGGGTTTCCCCGGGATGAGGAGCTAGAAGTCTGCGAACCCTTAATCAAGGAATGGCTTGAAGGCGGAATCTAGGGCCGGTAGTTCAGCGGTACGAACGTCCGCCTCGCACGCGGAAGGTCGGGGGTTCAATTCCCCCCCGGTCCATCTTATCACTCATCAGGGAATTCCCCGCTGGCGATAAATTGCACTCTGCCTCCCACGTTCACCTCTATCTTGCCCGCCTTCCGTCCTGCCTTCAGTAGCAAGAGAGACTTGCGACCAATCTCGTACCCCTGCTCTACCCTGACGTCGACGATATCGTCGCCGAAATATCTTTGCTTGACCAGGTAAGCCGCGAGGCAGCCGTTGCCCGACCCTGTTGCAGGATCCTCAGGCATCGCAGGCGAGGGGCTGATGACACGGACGTTCAGGTCGTTTTCTTTCCCGTATGTTTCTGGACTGAAGACCAAAATTATCTTGGATTTTGTATTCTCAGCAAACCTGAGATATTTGGCTCGGTCGAGTTGGATTCGCTGGATAGCCCTCAGGTTCTTCAGAGGCACAATCAAGAATGGAAAGCCGGTTGAGACTTCCATCACAGGGAAGCGCTCGTCGAGGTCGGACTCTGTCAGACCGAGGAACTCCGCGACTGGCCTCGGGCCGAATTTCTTGCCGAACGAAGGTTCTTTCTGTTTCATCCAAAGAATGCCTGCCCTGCCTTTCCTGTAGGAGAAGGTGACGGGGATCTGCCCGACCTTCAGGTTCAGGCTGACCTGCGGCACAGGTTTCTTGATTATTTCAGATTGCAAGATGTACGCGGTTCCGAGCGTTGGATGGCCTGCGAATGGTAGTTCCTGCTCGGGCGTGAAGACCCTGACGTCGTATCCTCCGTCGTGCTCCTTCTCCCGGGTGATGAAGGTCGTCTCCGAGTAGTGCATCTCCTGGGCTATCCGCTGCATCTGGGCGCCGGTCAGCTTCCCCGAGTCTCTGAAGACGGCGAGCTGGTTGCCGGAGTATTTCGTTTCGGCGAAGACGTCGACTATGTAGAACCTCAAGCGGGCCCGCCCGGCCTAGCTTGAGACTAATGGAGTTTCTGCTTGCTCGAGGCCCAGCTGCTTGCCGAGGTCTGCCCTGAGGCCCTTGTACCTGTTGCGGACTGTCACCTCTGTGACGCCCGCCGCCTCGGCGATTTCCTTCTGTGTCTTGATCTCGCCTTCGATGACTCCGGCCAGGTAGAGGGAGGCTGCGGCGAGTCCCATCGGGGACTTACCTGCCGAGATTTCCTTCTCCTCGGTCAGTCTTACGATTTCGATTGCCTTACGTGCGACCTTCTCGGAGAACCCGACAGCTGATGCAATCCTGTTGACGTTCCTCGCTGCGTCGGCCACTGGCATCGTCATGTCCATCTCCCGTAGAAGTATCCTGTAGTCCCTTGCCACTGCCTTCTTCTCCAGATTGTTGGCTGCGGCGATGTCCTTGAGGGTCCTGGGGGTCTCGGTGTCTCGCATCGCAGCGTAGAGTGATGCGGCCGAAATCCCGATGATGGAGCGTCCTCTCAATAGGCCTCTTTCGAGCGCCTTTCTGTAGATGTAAGCCGCCCGTTCCTGGACCGCCTTCGAGACGCCGAGCTTGTCGGTCATCTTCTCCAGCTCGCGCATGGCTATGCTGAGGTTCTTCTCCCGGTTTCCGAACGCCGGCGACCTGTTGTCCCACTTCCTTAGCCTGTCGATGGAGCTGCGCATGGGTGAATCGAAGGCCCTGCCTGAAGCGTCCCTGTTCGACTTGCCGATCATCGTCGAGAGTCCCATGTCCCTGTACGTAATCGATATGGGTGCGCCTCCCCTCGCCCTGTCCTCTCCCTTCTCATCGCTGAAGGAGCGCCATTCGGGGCCCTGGTCGACTGAGTGCTCGGTTACCACGAAGCCGCAGTTGCTACATGAAAGCTCGCCAGTATTGGCGTCTTCAACCAGTGTCCGCTTGCCACACTGGGGGCATTTGTCCGAAACCTGAAGTGCGGATGTTCTTGGATATATCATATTCTCACCAGTATACAACCTAACGGGGGTATCCCGCCTATTTAAACCTAGTAGTAATTGTTGAGTTGGTTGGTATAGTGTAGTTAACTTTTGAGGTAGGATTCTGGAATATGTTAGAAGCTTCTGAATTACAAACGAGCTAGCACTTCAGCTGCTTGTCGCCTTCCGTTCAAGCTTGGTCCCGCACACGGGGCACACTGTCAGCTTCGGGTTGGTGTAGCTTTTTCCACACCCCCGGCAGTAGATCTTCCACGTTATGTTCTTCCACTCCCCGCCCTTCATCGCCGTGGGTGCAAGAGGGATAGCGAGGACCTCGGCGACGTTGCGCACTGCGAAGTCGTCTGACACCAGGTTGACCCCACCCTCCCCGCTCTTGAGGTCCAGCCCCAGCGCCAAGAGGGACACATCGGTCTGCGAGAGGGCCCCGACGTCCCCCGTCTTGATTGCCGTGCTTCTTACCTTGTCTACAGACTCAGGGGAAGGCTCAGTCACCTGTACCCGCGTGTGGATCAGGGAGGAACCTACGTTGTGGTGCTTTACCTCTTCGAGCACGAGGTAGGTCGTGTAGTAGCGGCCGCTGCCCTGGTAGGGAATCCCTGCGTAGAAAGCGGTGGAGTCGAGGACGTACGCTGGTTCAGACAAATAATGGTGCCTTCAATCTAACCTGAACAGAAACTAGATTCCGTCCGCGCTCGTGTTATCATCAATCCGTGCAGTTGGTCTTTCGGTAAGGCGTTTATTTAGTTTGTTTGGTTTTGTCGTTGGGAATTGCCAACATCGTGATTTTCCTCTTGGCTCAAGGGTCTGTGTAACCCGACTCAGACTTAATTAGCTTGGACAAAAAGGCACGTGCGGTTAATATTTGAGTCGGCCTGCTGAACTAGGAAGTGTCAAAGAAGGAAGTTACATCATTATCGACGGCGAGCCCTGCAAGGTGGTAAGCAGAGACCACTTCAAGCCGGGGAAGCATGGAAGCGCAAAGATTAGGCTCGTCGCCATCTCGCTCTTCACTGGAGCGAAGAAGAGCTATAATTCGCCGGCCGAGTCACGAATCGACATTCCGATGATTGACAAGAGGTCCGGTCAAGTGACGTCAATCATGGACGGCTCGGTCCAAATCATGGACCTAGCTACCTTTGAGGTCCTTGAAACCCCGAAGCCTTCGGCTGAGGAGATGGCAGAATTGAACGGGCCTCTGGTGGCAGGAGCCGAGGTCGAGTACTGGTCCATGATGGGCCGGAACCGAATCATGCGGGTCAAGGGCGGAAGCTAGCGCCGAGTTGCACTGTTGAGCCTGTGGGGCTCTCCGCCCCGTTTTGTCATTCTTTTTCGGCGTTGAATTATCTACCGCGTTTGATGCTTAACAAGAGTGCTCTATCGACGGTTTGGCTCTTCATCGGATGTCTCAGACGGCTCTTCCCGAAAACCCCTTCATCTAGAGCAGGCGCATGTCGGCGTTTTCGGATTTAGGCTTTTGCGTCAGGCCTTCGGCACGAGCATTGCATTTGAAATCTGGAGGTAACCAGAGTCCCCGCGCCAATGTTTGGTCGACCCTTGGACCTCGACCCTTTTTTTGAATAGGGGACAGTCGAGCACGAAGGTCTCCCCTTCGCCCCCTTCGAGCCCCACGTTGAACTTGAACTTCGCCCCGAGGACCACAAGCTCGTCGACGGCCTGCGCGTCCAAAATCCGTCCGAGCCAGCCCTGGTCCAGTCCTAGCGCCGACACGCTGACCACCATTGCGACGAAGCCGTCTTTGACAAGCCGTCGTAGATGCAATTCCGGGTCGACCCCCCAGAGCGGGGAGACACATTCCAGCCCGAGGTTCTTGCAGACCTTCTCGACCCTGCTCTTCTGGTACACGCTGGCGAGGGCCCCCGTGTAGATGCCTTCCAATCCGAACTTGGACTTCGCACTTGCAAGTGTATTCTCAAGGTCTCTGAGCTCTTCTTCTTTGACTCCCTCTGTCTTCCCGGTCAGCTGGGGGACCCCAATGGCCTCGGCCTGCAGGCTCGTCCATTCCAAGCCAGGGTAGTGAAACATGTACGACATGTCAGACTTCGGAAAGAGGGTGACCAGGCACGCGAGCCTGTCTTTCTTTGATGCGAGCCATGCCGAATAGGTCGAGTCCTTGCCCCCCGACCAAAGAACGCCTACCCTCGTCTCAAATCACTGACGTCCCGGCCGCTCTGAACATAATAAATAGACG
The DNA here is from genome assembly GCA_027886975.1 of Nitrososphaerota archaeon. Classification (GTDB taxonomy): domain Archaea; phylum Thermoproteota; class Nitrososphaeria; order Nitrososphaerales; family Gagatemarchaeaceae; genus UBA183. The sequence continues at coordinate 7,105 of JAPCJK010000021.1, read as the reverse complement.
GAACTGGCTCGGCGATTTTGATGCTAGATTCGCTGAGAGAGGGGCTCCAGTCTGCTGTCAAGAAGCTGGTCGGCGCCAACACAGTCGACGAGAAGGCTGTCAAGGAATTCGTCCGTGACCTCCAAAGAGCTCTCATCCAGTCTGATGTCAACGTCAGGATCGCCCTCGAGGTAACTGAGCGGGTCCAGAAGAGGGCCCTGGACGAGAAACCACCCGCCGGCGTCACGAAGAAGGACCAGGTTGTTTCCATACTCTACGACGAGCTCGCCCGGCTCCTCGGCGGCGAAGGAGGCCTGCAGCTCAGCAAGGACAAGACGAACGTGCTTGTGATGCTAGGTGTCCAAGGCTCGGGGAAGACCACGACGGCCGCGAAGCTTGCTCGCCTGTATAGCAAGCGTGGATTCAAGGTGGGGGTGGTCGCAGCTGACACTTTCAGGCCGGGCGCTCTGGCCCAGCTGAAGACCCTGGTCGCATCGACGGGGGCGGAGGTATACAGCGACGAGCGGGAGAAGGATTCGGTCAAGATTGCGAGGGAGGGGAGGAAGAGGTTCGAGGGGTCGAAGAACCTGGTGATCGTTGACACAGCCGGGAGGCACAAGGAGGAGAAGGGGCTCCTGCAGGAGATGAAAGAAGTGGTGGGGGCTGTCAAGCCCGACGCGACGGTGCTCGTGATCGACGGGACCATAGGCCAGCAGTGCTACAACCAGGCGCTGGCGTTCCATCAGGCGGCGCCCGTCGGAGGGATCATCGTTACCAAGTTGGATGGGGCGGCCAAGGGAGGCGGCGCCCTTGCTGCATCTGCCGCCACCGGTGCGAAGATCTTCTTCATCGGGACTGGGGAGAGGATAGACGACCTGGAGGAGTTCGTCCCGACGAGGTTCGTCGGCAGGCTCCTGGGCATGGGGGACCTGAAGGCCCTCATGGACATGGTCAAGGATGCCGAGGTCGTCGTCGACGAGAAGATGACCCAGCGGTTGATGAGCGGGAAGATGACCATGAACGACCTGTTGGCACAGTTCGAGCAGATGAAGAAGTTCGGGTCCCTGAAGAAAGTCCTGGACCACATACCCGGCTTCTCCGGACAGGTCGACGTCAAAGAACTGGACAAGGCGGAGGGGAGGGTGAAGGTCTACAAGTCGATCATCCAGTCGATGACCACGGACGAAAAGACGAACCCCGAGAGCATCGATGCCTCCAGGCTCCGACGGATAGCGAGGGGCTCCGGCCGGAGCGAGAAGGACGTGCGGGAGCTCCTGACGAGGTACAAGCAGATGAAGACCCTCGTCAAGACGAGCAAGGGCCGCGAACTCAGGCAGATGATGCGTCGGATGGGCGACCAGTAGGGTGCCGTAGGGGTTGCAGAGCTACAGGCTCTGCCCGCTGTGCTCGGAGAGGCAGGGGGGCGGGGCCCTGGGATTCGAGGTCGTCACCGGGAGAGAGTGTTTCATATGCGCCGGGATGATGGACATGGTCGGTCGGATGGCGAGGGCGGCGGCCAAGACAGCCAAGCGGTATCAATTCCGAACCTTCTCAGTGGGGGTCTCGGTCCCCGAGGGGGTACAAGAAAGAGAAGATGAATTGAGGTCGAACCTGAAGCTGAAGGGAAACGAGACCATCAAGACGCAGGCTGCCAGGCTCGTCGCAGGGGACGTGTCCAAGGCCCTGAGCAGAAGCGTCGACAGGCAGAGACCCGACCTTGCCCTCCTGGTGGATTTCGGGGCCGGGGAAGTCTCGGCCACGTCCAGGCCGCTCTTCTACTATGGGAGATACACCAAGCCGGCGGGCGTTTCGCAGCGGCGGGAGCTCTGCCGTGACTGCGGCGGAGGAGGGTGCAAGAAGTGCCGAAATACGGGGTTCGAACTGAAGCCCAGCGTCGAGGGACTCCTGCGAAAGAAGCTTGCCGGCTTCAGCGGGAGCGACAAGATGACCTTCTCCTGGCTCGGAAGCGAAGACAGGGAGAGCAGGGTCTCCTCCCCGGGGAGGCCGTTCGTCGCGGACGTCAAGAGCCCCAAGAAGAGGAAGTTCCCGAAGACGTTCGGGGTCAGGTTCAGGGGAGGGACGGTCTCCGTTTCCTCCGGTAGGATGCTCCCGGCCAAGCCCGTCCGGCTCCCATCGTTCAGGTTCGCGACAAAGATCAGGGGGACGGCTGCCTCCAAGGTAAGCGCGGAGAGCCTGGCAGAACTAGGGGCCAGGTTCCGGAGGGCTGAAGTACGGTTCGATAGGCCCCACAACAGGCCGACGACGAAGACTGTCTACAGGGCGTCGGCCACAGCCAGAGGGAGGACACTTTTCGTCGACGCGGAGCTTGACGGAGGCCTGCCGGTTAAGAGGTTCGTCAGCGGCGAGCTCGTTTCACCGTCGGTGTCGGAAGTCTTAAAAACTGAAGTCGTCTGCCGCAGTTTTGACATCTGCGGAGTTAGGGAAACGGGGAAATTCGAGTTTGCCGAAATCACACGGATTCAGAAGAAGGACTAGGTCACTTCTGAGGTCGTCGACCAAGAAGGGGCTGAGCAGCCTGCTTGTAGAATATTCGCCGAACGACAAAGTAATCGTCAAAATAGACCCGGCCCAGGTCAAGGGGATGCCTCACAGGAGGTTCAACGGGCTCGTCGGGACCGTGACAAAAGTGGAGAGGAGGGCGGTCACCGTCGATGTGAAGGTCGGGGACAAGGTCAAGAAGCTGATTGCGAGGAAGGAGCACATCGTCCGCATGGAGGGGAGCTGATGTCGGAGAAGGCTGACAAGAAGCTGCTTACCATACCCGAGGCGAACCAGATCCTGCAGAAGATCGACGTGGAAAAGGCGGACCAGATACAGAAACGGACCCTCGACTACACGACCAAGTTTTCGAAGGCCCAGGCGGACGGCGCCAAGAAGCTCAGAAAGGAACTGGAGACAGAATGTGGCCTGAGCGAAGAAGAGTCGGTGGAGCTGGTGAACATAATGCCAAAGTCCGTCGAGGAGCTTAGGACCTTCACTTCTGGGTGGAGGAAACTGCTTTCCACTGAAACGCTCGAGAAGATACTAAAGATACTCCATTCAAAGAACTGAAACAACCAAGCATTAAATAACAAGGCAGCCCAACTTTTACTGGGGCATACAGATGCAACTCGCGATTCTTTTCCGCACCGAGAGGTCCCCGTCAAACTAGGCCTGTCCCAAGAGGCGTCGAATCTGGGAAATGATGCCAGCGGATAAGAAGTATGAAGAATCTGCCTACGTGTTAGACTTCCTGCCTAGGGGGAAGTCGGTGGTGATCAAAGGGAGGGAAGGGCCCATGGTCCAGGCGATAGGTGAGGACAGGCTGACCATGCTGGAACTGCTCGGCATGGAGAACCAGGACTTCGAAATGGGGGAGAAGGTCAAGATCGGCAAGGAGGGCCGGGAGAAGATAATCAGTGTCCTGGGAAAGCTGACGCATGAAGAGCTCACGCCCGAGGCGAAGAGTTCTCTACCAGTGGTCGTGGAGAAACTGGTGAAGGAGAACGAGGCCAAGTACGTTGCATACTTCAACGACCTGCAGCCGCTGACGCCGAGGCTGCACGGCCTCGAATTGATTCCAGGCATCGGGAAGACCTTCATGAAGGAGATAGTGGACATGCGGGAGAAGCAGCCGTTCACGAGCTTCGAAGACATCCAGAAGAGGGTGGGGCTGCGCGAACCCGCAAAGATGATTGCCAAGAGAATCGTCGAGGAGCTTTCAGGCGACTCCAGGGTCAGCATCTTCGTAAAGAAGTAAATGAAAAGGCGGAGCCTGGGGCAGCACTACCTCATCGACCCGGGAGTAGTCCGCAGAATCGTCGAGCTCGCCCAAATTAGACCCTCTGATAGAGTCCTAGAGATCGGCACGGGTAGGGGGGCGCTGACTAGAGAACTGGCTGGCCTAGGGGCCGGGTTTGAGGGATACGAATTGGACCGGCGCAACTATGAAGAGACTCTGGCTGCGGTCAGAGGAAGAGAAGCCGATGTCAGCCTCGGCGACGCGTTCAAGCAAAGACCGAGCTTCGACGTCCTTGTCTCGAGTCTCCCTTATTCTGAGTCGGCGAGGTTCATCGAATGGCTTTGCGGAGCCAACTTCGAAAGGGCCGTCGTCGTGCTGCAGGAAGATTTCGTCAGGAAGATTATGGCAAGCCCCGGCGCAAGAGACTACAGGGGAATCTCAGCACTGGCGCAGATTGCTTTCGACATCAAAGTGCTGGAGAGGGTGAGTAGGAAGTCGTTCGCCCCGCAGCCCAGGGTCAACTCGGTCATTGTCTCGTTTGCACCGAAGCTCCTAGTTTCCGAGGCGGAGGCAGCGAATGTAATGCGGCTTTTCTCGCTCAGACGGAGACAAGTGGACTCTGCTCTGTCCGAACTTGGGATGGAGGGAGTGGGAGGCCACGGCCGGAGAAGAATCTACTCACTGACTCCCGAAGAGGTCGACGAGCTCTGCCGCGCGCCAGGTCAGACGTGAGGGCTTTATCATCCGTCGATGAAGGATGCCTGTGTTACCACGTGGAGTCTCGGTCACCCTGGTGGAACCGAAGGGCCCAGTCAACGTCGGCCATCTCGCCAGGCTCGTAAGCAACTTCGGCGCCGAGAAGCTGTACCTGGTCGAGCCCAAAGTCGACATTTCCGTGGCTGCCGTCTACGCATCGCACGCCTCCGCGGTCCTTGACGACGCGGTCGTCACCACCTTCGAAAAAGTCAGAGAAGAAAACGAGCTTCTGGTGGCCACCACTGCGGTGAAGGCAACCAAGAAGTCCAATGTGATACGAAGGAGTGTACGCCCTGACCGCCTGCACGACATCCTTTCCTCTGCGAAGACTTCCTCCCTGGTCTTCGGAAGAGATACCACCGGGCTGACGAACAAGGAGATTAGGATGTGCGATGTCACGACCACCATAGACACCGACCCGGGCTACAAAGCCCTGAACGTCGGGCATGCCGCCGCAATCATCCTGTACATGGCTTCGCGCAGGAGTGATGGGCTTCGCAGGGAACAGGGCCGCCAGGCGCGGGAGGTCTTCGCGAAAAGTTTCTATGAACTCGCAAAGGCTGCGAGGGTGCCCCAGCACAAAACTCGGAACCTTTTCGAGGTCGGCAAGAGGGTCGCCGCGACTTCCGTCATGACGGACGCACAGCTCAACCTGCTGACAGGGGTGTTCAGGAAGGCCGTAGCCACGATGGACGCCACTCAAGAGCGTGGTTCAAAGACATAGACCCCGCGCCTTACCCATCGAGTACTCTCAAACGAGAGTCTGATGGGGTACTCGAACCCGACTGGCCCAGGCTGGTAGAGTCTGAGGCCGACCCTTCTGCCATCGAGGGTGATGGAGACCTCGTCGCCATCCATGGTCTGAATCACAGGGACGACGACGACTATCCTACACTCTGAATGAATCGACTCGGCCATCGACGCGAGGGCGTCGTTGTAGACGCTCGCCGATTCCTCGATCATGGCTCTGGCGGTGGAGGTCTTCGGTCTGGCGTCGAGCCTTGGGAGGAGGAGCGGCTCTGTCACCACGGCGTCAACTTTCGTGCCTCGCAGCATTCGAGATAGCTCCCTGGCATCTCCCTTTCTGATGTCGTACCCCTTGTCGCTGACCCCTCCGCCGGACCATCTGAGGTACTCCCTTGTCTCCTGGACCCTGCTCGCCCTAGAATCAAGGCCGAGGCAGCGCAGGGATTTGGCGTAGGCTTCTATCAATATGGTTCCTGAGCCACAGAATGGGTCGAGAATCGTCTGACCGGGTCCGAGGCCGGCCAGGTTCACCAGGGTCCGGGCGAGGCGCGGAGACATCGCGATGTCAGAGTGAGGGATTGGCTTGCGGGTTCCTCGTTGCCGCATCGTGGCGGAGTCGGGGACCCAGACAGTCGGCCCGAGACCGAACCCGTCGTGGTAGGGGAAGGCCACTACGTCGAAGGCCTCTCTCGACAGGACCCTCTCCGAGAGCAACTCGTTGCCCTTGGGTCTGAGGAGACGGACCTTTCTGAGACCTCTCTCGCGGAGGCCGTCCAGCATCGACCTGACAAGGTCCTCGTAGTCGTCTTCGCCGATGTCGTACCCGCTCAGGGAGAAGTTGGATTTCTCCTCCAGATAGGAGGCCATCAGGCCGACCAGCTCGTCCATGGGCCCTGACGAAGAATCAAGCTCGGCGGTGACGGGGGCGATTTTATGAACGCCTGAAAGTTCGGTGACGCGGTCGCGCGGCAGATGGTCGACGTGCAGAACAGAGACCCTCTCCGTGGGGGCTTCGGCCCGCTGAACCGACCTTCCCAGGACGCTGCATGCCTCGAGGACGGACAGCTTTCCGAAGGCAAGGACGAGGGCGACCTCGTCGGTCTGCAGCAAAGAGGAGGGGAGGATGAAAGGCAACTAACGATTCACTTTCAGAGAGGTCTACTCCAATTTGATGCTATTAGGGTCATGGGTTTTTCTTTCGGTTCGCAAACGAACTGACGGGTGAAAGTGATTGACACCGAGAGATGACCCAGTTATCAGGCCGTCCGCAAGGAGCGCGGTGTTTGCTCCGTACTTTGAAAATGTGGTCAAGACATCTAAGACTGTAGGAGAAGCAGTCAGCAGGTTCGGTTATGCGAACTCCTCAGTGATCTATTACCATCTCCGAAGGCTCGGCATCGAAGCCCCATTGCGATGGAGGTTGAAGCCGTATGTCAGCCTCAAACGGCAAGGACGGGTTCCAGCGGTCATAATACAGAATCAGGTCGATAGGGGATGGTCTGGTGGCATGGTTCAAGGAGAAGGAGGCATAATCGCTCATTATTCCAAAAGAGTGAATGTCACCGCTCTTGACGTCAGAATTGCAATGACCGACCCTGACCCAGTCTTCAGGCTTTGTGATCTGTTCGGAGTCGCACGGCCGGCTAAGTCATTGCCCAGACAACCCAGACGGAAACCAAACTGGGAATGCAATGTCGGAGGCTTGAGAGCCTACCGCGTCTTGCAAGAGATTCTCCCTTTTCTTTTTGGGGGGAAGTTAAAAGAAGCCGAAAGAGCTTTGGAGTTCTTCGCCCCCAGTGGTTACCACAAAGGTCGCTTCGGAGGTTTCGATATCTGGCCTCGGAATCAATTTCCATCAAGATCAAAAGGACCTTCGTCTTC
>JAPCJK010000020.1 GCA_027886975.1 Nitrososphaerota archaeon | reverse complement strand
GGAGGACATATTCGTCTATCTGGCGAACGCGACGAAACTCAACCTTCTGTCACCACCCGAGTTCATGAAAGCGGTGGCTGAGGGGAACGACCCATCGGCGTCCAGCGTAGCCCAGTTCCAACAGCTTTTGCAGAACAAAAACGTGTCGCTGCTCGTCTACAACCAGCAGACCGTGACGCCTCTCACAGAGAATATCAAACTCCTCGCGACCCAGAACGGAATCCCCATCGTAGGAGTGACGGAGACGATACAGCCTCCTGATGTATCTTTCCAGGTCTGGTTCAACAGCGAGCTGCTCAACCTCCAAAACGGCCTCAACGCAGCCGCACTGGGGAAGTAAGGATTGAATATCGCTGAGGCGAGGCTTGCCTCACCAAAAGTGCAATCTACAATCGCAACGGCCCAGAATCTGACCGCGGGATATCCGGGGAAAGTCGTCTGGAAGGACGCCAATTTTACGATCGAGGAGGGAGAGTTCGTGGCCATCATCGGACCGAACGGGGCGGGGAAGACGACATTGTTTCGCATCTTGCTCGGCCTTCAGCGTCCGCTCAATGGTTCAATCAACCTATTCGGGACTGAGCCAAAGAGAGGCAGCTCCCGAATAGGATACGTGCCTCAGCAGCACGTCATCGACGACGAATCGCACATAGAATCTTTCGAGCTAGTCCGATTGGGGTTCTCGGGAAAGCAGTGGGGCTTCAGCCTATTCTCCAAAGACGACACCAACGCAGCGCTCGCCGCGCTCGAGGGCGTGGGAGGGACTGAGCTCGCCCACCGACCCCTTGCTGAACTCTCCGGGGGAGAGCTTCAGAGGATATTCCTCGCCGAGGCCCTTGTTAGCAATCCGGAACTGCTTTTGCTGGATGAACCGCTGTCGAATCTCGACATGAAACGCGAAAGAGATCTACTGAGTTTGGTTAACAATGTGGTTAGGACTCGGAAAGTTGCGGCCCTTCTGATAGCGCACAACATCAACCCACTGCTTCCCTACCTCGACAAAGTGATTTACATCGCCAACGGCAAGGTGGCCAGCGGAAAACCGGAAGAGGTCTTCACATCTGAGAGTCTGAGCACCCTATATGACACTGACGTCGAAGTCTTGCACGATTCCAAAGGCAACCTAGCCATCGTGGGCATCGAAGGGCATCACGGGGACGTCGAGTAGCATGGCATTTAGCCCCAATCTGATAGCGGACTTACAGCAGATATGGTACTACCAGTTCATGCAGAACGCGTACGAAGCGGGGACGTTGGTTGCTATCATAGGTGGCGTGGTGGGGTACTTCGTCGTCCTACGACGCTCAACGTTCGTGGCACACGCGTTCTCTGAAATCGGCTTCGCGGGAGCCGCTGGGGCGATCTTGTTAGGAATCCCAGCCATCGCGGGGATGATTCTGGGTTCGACTGTGGGGGGAACAGGAATTGCGCTCCTTAGCCGTCGCTCCTCGCACCGCGACGTCTACATTGGAATCGTCTTGGCGTTCGCACTCGGCCTTGGCCTCCTTTTCATCAATCTTTACCCCGGAGGCTACGCCACCGAAGCCATTTCAATCCTGTTTGGGGAGATTCTTGGTGTTAGGAGAAGCGACGTTCTACTTACGCTGGTTCTGTCGGTGCTCATCCTCTTCGGGGTGGGCATCGTATACAGGCCGCTGCTCTTCTCTTCGCTCGACGAGCCGGTCGCAGAAGCGAAGGGACTTCCCACCCTATTCCTCGGGATCGTATTCCTTTTCCTGGTTGCGCTTTCCGTTTCAATTTCCATCCAGGTGACGGGTGTCCTCCTGATTTTTTCGCTGATGGTGACGCCGGCGGCGACGGCCCAGCATCTGGCAAGCAAGCCGAGGAACGTCATCATAATCTCGGTTGCGATTTCTCTCGCTGCGACCTGGACAGGGCTCTTCGTGGCCTTCTACACTCCTTACCCAGTAAGTTTCTTCATTACCGCAATCGTGTTCGGCCTTTACATTTTGGTCAGAGTGCTCCATCGAAAGATCAAGGCTCCAGGGGAACAGAGGAGGGGCTGGAAGGAGAGGATGCAGACCTTCGTCAGGGACTACTCTCCCTAATTGTTAATTGCTTTGTGTACGAGTCCCCGTGAGGAATCGGCGCCGCGAAGATGCATGAGGTCGGGCTTACTGGTGGGCGCCAGCACCGACAGAGGTGGTTCTTGGGATGCGGGCAACTACGCCGACTGCGGCGAAGAGGAGTATTCCGGCCAGCACGAATGTTAGGTAGAAACCTAGGTAGACGGAGATGAAGCCCGAAATGAGGGACCCGGCCATGGCCGCGATTCCAACGACTGCAGAATAGACTCCGAGGGCCGCGCCTGGGTGCCTACCCTGGACGGTGTTGAACATCATTGTGTTGGAAGAGGTGTAGTACAGGGCGAACGCGATGCCGGCACCTAGAGGATAGAATAGGAGAGCGGGCCCTATGAAGAGAGGGCCCCCCACGAGGAGAATGGATGCGCCAAGGGCTACGTAGGACCACCCCCTCAGAAAAAGGCCCTGAATGGAGGTCGCGACCAAGGGCCTTGAGCCAATGAACTTCCCCGCTACCCGGAAGGCAACAGTCTGGACTACCATTCCTGCGAGGATTACCTCGAACACGCCTTGCCCCGAAATGGCGACGCTCTGCATCGATGGGACGAATGAGGTGTTGAAGAGGCCGCTCGAGAAGTAGAAGAGAATGGTGGAGATGTAGAAAAGAGGCACGTAGCTCGTTAAACTCGATCTGAGGCCTCTGAACGCACGCCTAAAGTCGGAGAGGCGTGGGACACCAATGAAGAACACGGGGTTAGCGAGGAGCCGGCTGAAGAGGCTCGGCCTTCTGAGGGCGACGTTCTCCCTCTCGAAGACGATGTGAGAATCAGGGATGAGGGAGACAGCGAGACCCGCCGAGATTACTCCGAAGACCCCGAGAGGTATGAAGAGAAGCGTCAAGTGCGTGGGAAGAAGGTCCGACCAGAGAGTGCTGATGACGAGCCCGACGACATTCCCGACGCTCGACACCAATGAAAGCTTCGCGAAAGTGGGCGCCCATCGGCTCTTGGTCTCAGTCTCCATGATCAGGAGGTTGAGGGGACTGGCAGAAGCGACTGACACGAATGAGAAGGCTGAGTACCTTGCGATTGTTCCCCCGGTGGTCGTGTCGAAGTAGAAAGAGATGAGGACAAGGCCCATGAGCGCGTAGCTTAGGGTGATCATCCATCGTCGCGTGTGAATCCTGTCAATGGCGAAGCCCCAGAACAGGGCAGCTGGGATGCTGACGCCGTTGAAGATCGCAGCAGCGAGACCCCCGTATATCGTGCCCAGGTTTATTCCATTGATATCGATGAGGTAGAGCTGGACCAGCGTCCCCAGTGGGCCTGAGGCCAGGGCGATCGGGAATGTCGAGTAGATCCAGCTGACCCTCCGAGGACTCGTCTCGCTCCCCATGTCACCAGACCGTCCTTAGGGAGGGTTCATCTGTGTTACAGGTTCGCAGACAAGACAAAGCTGAATTAATTCAAACTTTGAGCATCGCTGTTGGCACTTCTCGGCAGGAGATTGGCGGTTGCTTTCCCAGACACATTGTTGGAGGAGAAATCGTCGCTCAGAGACAAAACTGTCAAGCTCGGGATTGTTGCCAGGGCCTGCGCCATCTACGGGGTTGATGTCATCGAAGTATTCCGGGACCAGAAGGGGCATGGCGAGCTCGCGATCATCAGGAAGGTCCTTGAGTTCTTGGAGACGCCACAATATCTGAGGAGGAGGCTGTTCCCTCTTGACGAAGCCCTGAAGTACGCTGGAATCTTACCGCCCCTCAGAATACCATCCCACAAGCCAATGGTGCCAGTCCGAGGGCTTAAGTTGGGGGAGACAAGAGAGGGAGTAACAAACGCAGACGGGACAGTGGACATCGGGCTTGAAGAACGAGCACGTCTGGCGGGAAGTGCGAAGCCCAACATACGGTTGACAGTTAAAGTGGAGTCGAAGAGTCCGTTGACCGTCGTCCCGGTCGCCCGCGAAAGCGTACAGGATTATTGGGGCTACGTGGTGGAAACGAAGTCAGTCGAAGAAGTTTTCTCCGAACGCCGCTTCGACCTCAACTTGGCCACCTCGAGGCTGGGAGACCCGATTTCGGATAGGCTGTCGGAGCTTCGCGCGTCGTTTGGGAAGTCGGCTGGTGTCAAGCTCGTGTTCGGATCCCCTTCGAGGGGGCTCTTCGATATCGTCGGGCCTGACCTTGTCAAGAAATCTGATTTTGTCCTGAACCTTTTCGCTGAGCAACACGTTGAGACTGTGAGGACCGAAGAAGCGATTTTCGCGGGCTTAGGTCTCGTGAACACTCTCATGTCCGAGAAAGCTTAAGTGCAAACCGCAAAACGGGCCTTCGGAAAGGTTTAGCGTGAGTTGGGTCACCGTAAGTTTTCTTCGCCCCGCCATGGCAGTCTCGCGTACAGGCCCAGGGGACGCGCCAAGAGCTTCATTCCAAGAATAAGGACCTGGCCTAGGGTACTAGCTGACAAGCCAACTCTTCTAGGGTTCCCCGGTTACAAGGCAGGGACTTTGCACGTCATCACAGTCGACGATAGGGCAAAGACACCCAACTTCGGCAAGCCCTTGTTCAACATGTCAAGTGTTCTCACGATGCCTGACACCCAGATTGTGGGGCTAAGGCTCTACAGACACGAGAACGGACAGGACCAGGCCATTGCAGACGTCAAGGCTGCAGACCAGACTCCGGTCGACAAGATGCCTTTGGACAAAACGAGCAGGGTGGCAGCACTGGTCTCGTCGGTTCCGAGGGACGTGGGGCTATCCCAAAAGAAACCGGTGGTCCTTGAAGTTGGAGTCTCCGGCGGGGACCTGAAATCGCAGGCAGAATTCGTCCTCGGTCTAATTGGAAAGAAAGTCAAGTTCACGGAAGTCTTCAAACCTGGTATGTACGTGGACGTCCTGGGAATCACGAAGGGCAAAGGGTTCGAAGGCCCGGTCACGAGGTTCGGGGTGAAACGGAAGCAGCACAAGTCGAGGAAGAGCGTCAGGGCCGTAGGGGTGATCGGTCCGTGGCATCCGGCTGCGGTGATGTACACTGTTGCTAGGGCAGGTCAGATGGGCTTCCACCAGAGGACAGAGACAGGAAAGAGGATTCTATTTGTAGGGAACGCTAGCACGAGCCCGATCACTCCCGCCGGTGGCTTCGAGCACTTTGGCAACGTTGCAGGGGAATACGCCGTGGTCGGTGGCTCGGTGCCGGGCCCAGCGAGCAGGTTTGTGATGGTGAGGCTTAGGGTTAGAGGGGTTTCAAAGGCACTGGCTCCGCCTCAAGTGGTTGAAGTGAGCACGATGGCTAGGAGGAGGTAGAGTTGAAGGCAGAGGTCGTTGGAATCAACGGGAAGACTTCGGGGGAGGTCGTCGTGCCCAAGGTGTTCACAACGGAATTGAGACCCGACCTTGTAAAGCGCGTATTCTGGCTCGTAGGTTCCCACGGGTTCCAGCCGCAAGGAAGGGATCCAATGGCTGGGGAGAGGACTTCTGCCGAGACCCACAGCCCCCCGACCGGGACGGGCAGGTCGAGGATCCCCCATGTGAAGGGGGAGAGATATCCGAGAGGGGGTCTCGCAGGAGGGGTGGCGAGCGTCGTGAAGGGGAGACTCCCACACCCACCGAGGTCGGAGAAGGTGATTCATCTTGGAGTGAACAGGAAGGAGAGGCGCATGGCGACGAACTCAGCCATCGCTTACACCGCCAACCTGGACGCGGTCAAGGCACGGGGGCACAGGGTCAAGAAGCTGGCACTCCCCTTCGTAGTAGCGGATGAGATAGAAACGGTCGAGAAGACGGCTGAGCTTGTCTCCTTCCTCGAAAAGTTGGACCTCAAGGCTGAGCTTCAGCGAGTGGGCGAGGGCGCGAAGAGGAACACGGGCAAGCGCAGGCTGCGAGGACGTGTTTACAGGACTGGGAGGGGCCCGCTGATAGTTGTCACGAACGATAGGGGGGTTGGGCGGGCCGCGGGAGGAATCCCCGGGGTCGAGGTGACGAGGGTGGAGAGTCTTAGCGTACTAGACCTTGCGCCCGGAGGTGTGCCAGGGAGGCTGACACTTTGGACTGAGTCCGCGTTGAGTTCCCTGGACGGAAGAACAAAGGAGGTTGCATCCTAGTTTGAGGCTCGAGGATGCGCAGAAGATACTGAAGCGCCCGTATGTGACTGAGAGGACTTTCGATCAGATCGAAAGGGAGAACAAGATATGCTTCCTCGTCGAAGACAGGGTCTCCAAGACTCAGATAGCGAACGCTGTGCAGGCCCTCTACGAAGTCGAGGTGATGGCTGTCAACACATCTAGGACAATTAAAGGGAAGAAGGCCTTCGTTCGATTCTTAGAAGCAGGGAAGGCGGCCGAGCTGGCGACGAAAATGGGGCTCGTGTAAGATATGGGAAAGAGGATACTTCAGCGCAGGCGCGGGAAGGCTGGAATCCAATTCAGGGCTCCAATCAAGGGGAAGATCGCCCCGGTCAGATACCCGATGATCGGGGGTGAATCGGAGGGGACGGCCAAGGTGACGGCAATCCTCGACGAGAGAGGAAGAAGCGCCCCACTCGCCCAGGTGAGATTCGAGAACGACAGATACACTTACCTTCCGGCCGTGGCCGGAATGTCCGTCGGGCAAGAGTTCTCCATCGGACCGGCGGGGCAGCCGAAGGACGGGAATGTGCTTCCACTTTCGCGCATCCCAGAAGGGACCAGAGTGTGCAACATCGAACTGAGGCCGGGGGACGGAGGGAAGTTTGTCCGGGCTTCGGGGACCTCTGCAGTCCTTTTCTCGAAGGCCAATGGTAGGGCAATCCTGAAGCTCCCTTCCGGCAAGAACATACTGATTAGTGACAGGTGCAGGGCAACCATCGGTGAAATCGCAGGAGGCGGAAGGAGGGAGAAGCCCTTCCTTCGCGCAGGTGCCAGGCACCATGCGATGAGGGCATCTGGAAGGGTCTACCCGCGGATGAGAGGAATAGCGATGGCCGTGGTGTACCACCCGTTCGGGGGTGGAAGGCACCAGCATCCAGGGAAGTCGACCAGCACCTCCAGGAACGCTCCTCCGGGAAGGAAGGTAGGGTTAATAGCGCCGAGGAAGACTGGAAGGAAGAGATTGTCCAGGTCTAGTGCGGTGGTCTCGTAGTAGTTGCCGAAAGAGTTCAGGTATAGGGGCAAGTCCATGGAGGAGCTGAATTCAATGTCCACAGAAGCGCTGCTGGAACTCATGTCTTCCAGGGCGAGAAGGTCTTTGAACAGAGGGGTATCAGACGAGAAAAGGAAACTTCTGGAGGACGCTAGGAAGATCAAAGAAGGAAAGTCAGAAGGGCAGATCAAGACTCATGCAAGGGACATGATCGTGCTCCCGACAATGGTCGGGCTGACCATAGCTGTGCACAGCGGGAGGGAGTTCGTTCCCCTCGAGGTTAAGCCTGAGATGATTGGAAGGTACCTCGGCGAATACGTGATCACGAACAAGAAGGTTGTGCACGGGACGCCGGGAATCGGGGCCAGCCGGTCGAGCCTTTACGTCCCGCTGAAGTAAGTTGTTCGACCCGGGGTCATTCCTTAGGGTCGCGGTGTTCGGTGTTCTTTATGCCGGCATAGAGTACAGATACGTAAATAGGTACGAGCGCGAATCCCCGACAACGGCCGAAGGCGTTTCTGAGAAGCCAGTCTTCTGGGTGATAACCCCATACCATCTGTTTCTCCTACTGCCGCTCTTCGTAACCGTGTCATTCACACTGCCCATAACTGCCTGGGCCGGGAACACCTTCTTCCTGGCTGTCCTGGAGGACATCGTGTACTTTGTTTGGAGGGGGAAGTCAGTGACGGCCGAGGATTGGACTACGACGTTGTTCGGGAGTTTCAGAGTGGGGAGGTTTGTGATTCCATTGTGGTGGCCCCTGGACATTCTGGTGGCGGCAGCCTTGTTCTGGGTGCCGTTGTAGCTATTCGACCGTTGTCTCAGACTGGTCCCGTACAAAGTTCAGGAGATAGAACGGACTCCCCACTCCTCTGCCGGTCACGCCGCTTGCCTTCCAACCAGTGAACGATTGGGCCCCCGGCCATGCTCCAGTAGTCGAACCCCCACTTCTGTTCGCGTAGCTGACACCGAACTCAATGTTGTCGAAGAACTTCCTCATCTCCTTCTTGTCTGCTGTGAAGATCCCCGCGGTCAGGCCGTATTCGGTGGCGTTGGCCTTGGCCAGCGCTTCGTCGAGGGTAGAGAACTCGTTCACTACAACAAATGGGATGAAGAGTTCCTCCTTTACGAGCCGGTGGCTTTCGGGGAGGTCGGTCACTACGGTGGGCGTGACATAGTAGCCCTTCTGCGAGGGCCCCTCCTTTAGGACGCTCCCTCCGGCAACCAGCCGGGCTCCCGATTGTTTCGCATCTGCCACAGATGATTGGAATTTCTCAACAGCCTTTTCGTTGATGACGGGACCCATGAATATCCGCTTGTCTCTTGGGTCCCCGACGTTTACTTTGGCGACTCTCTCCTTCAGAGCAGCCAAGAACTTGTTCTTGACCTCTTTCTGAACGTACACCCTGGATGTGGCGCTGCACTTCTGGCCTCCGTAGCCGAAGGCCGCGCGGACCGTCCCTTCGACCGCTTTGGAGATATCCGCTTTTGAAGTGACTATGGTGGGATTCTTGCTCCCCATCTCAAGGAGAATGGGCTTTGGATATGGTTGCTCGGTATGAAAGCGCCTGAAGAGCCGCATCCCCACGTCTCTGGAGCCTGTGAAGGCGATCCCGCCCACGTCGGGGTTCGAGACGAACTCGTCTTCGAAATTCCCTCCTGGGCCAGTGACATAGTTGACGGCTCCAGCTGGGACACCCGCGTCCCTGTAGAGATGATACAGCATGAGACCGGTAAGTGGCGCCTCGCTGGTTGGTTTCAGAATCACAGAATTGCCCGTAATCAAAGCCCCCATGGCCATCCCATTGGCAAGCATGAACGGGAAATTGAACGGGGAGATGACCGGCCACACGCCATAGGGCTTGCAGACGTCAAAGTTGTGCTCCCCCGGGCCGCCGGGGCCCATTCTGATCGTGTACCCATTTTCCTTCCGCATCACCGCGACGTAAAACTTGACCGCGTCGATGGCTTCCCAGCATTCGGCGAGGGCCTCGAGCCTGTTCTTGCCGACCTCGTAGGTGATGGCGACGGCTATGTCGAATTTCCTTTCGTCGATCAAACGGGCGTATTTTTCGAGGACACGCACCCTCTCCTGCCAAGGCCTGGATCTCCAGACGTCGAAACCCTTCCTCGCAGCCTCGACTGCCTCCTTCGCATGCACCCTTGTGCCCACCTGGAACTTCCCGACGACTATGGAAGTGTCGATGGGACTCCTATGCTCGAACTCCCCGGCCTCGGACCTGACCTCTCTGTCTCCGATGTACATCGAATGGCTCTGGCCGAGCTTTGGGCCGAACTTCTTCAGAGCTGTTTCGAACTTCGGATTAATGCTGTCGTCCGCAAAGAGCGTGGTGTAGGTGATCTTTGGAACGCGTTTCTTGGTGGCGGAACTCGCCGGCTTCTTCTTTCCTGGCATGCGGGGACGGCCGACTGAACGTGCGCTAAATGCTTGTCGCCTAGGAGGGATGAACGAGGCGTTGATGGGAGAGGGCGAGGCCGGTCACTGATGAGTATTCCCTTGCGACTTGTGCCTTTAGTTCGATGAAAGGGATTGCCTCCCCCTTGATTTTCTTCATCGATGTCATGGTGGCGGGGTCGAGGCCGCAGGGTCTGATCAACTCGAAGAATTCCATCTCCGTGTTGACGTTGAGGGCGAACCCGTGGTAGGTGACCCAGTCTGTGACGGCGACTCCTATCGAGGCGAGCTTCTTCCCTCCTGCCCACACCCCTGGATGTCCGTCGACCCGCTCGCCGTCGATTCCGAAGATTCGGACGGCCCTTAGTAGGGCCTCCTCGATGTTTCTGACATGGCGACGCACATCGTGGTCGGCGAGGAGTATGATCGGATATCCCACCAATTGGCCGGGGCCGTGATAGGTGGCATCGCCTCCCCTTTCCACCTGGAAGACCGGGATGTTCTGCGGTTTGAAATTTGCCGGGGTCGTCTTTCGCCCCAGCGTTATCACATGATCGTGCTCCACTAAGATCAGACTGTCGGGGATCTCGCCTTTGGCACGTTTGGCAGCGAGGTTCTTCTGAAGCTCGAGGGCCTCGCCGTACTCCATCTTACCTAGGTCGAGGAGATATCCGTTCATGTCTTCAGCTGGTGAATCGGCCTGCCCGCAGCCAACTCGGATGCCTCCATGATTGCTTCAGGGAGAGTAGGGTGAGGATGAATCGTGAGCGCCACGTCTTCTACTGTCGCGCCCATTTCGATGGCGAGGGCCGCCTCACTAATCAGGTTCGAAGCTTCCGGCCCCACGATCTGGACACCGAGGACAAGGCCGTCCTCCTCGTTTGAAATTATTTTCACGAATCCTTCGGGTTCCCCAGTGGAGAGGGCCCTCCCCAGTGCCGCAAACGGGAACCTGCTCCTCTTGACCTTGAAACCTGCCTCGACCGCCTTTGCCTCAGTGAGGCCCGCACTCGCCACTTCGGGGTCGCAAAAGACCGCGTCCGGGATCACTTTCCAATCGGCGGCAGAAGGCATCCCGGCGATACATTCGGCAGCGACGACGCCTTCTTTGGAAGCCTTGTGGGCGAGGAGAGGCGGCCCCCTCACGTCGCCTATCGCGTAGACGCCAGATACATTGGTCTGCATTCTGCTGTCGGTGATTACATACCCCTTGGGGTCTGTGCGGACACCAATCTTCTCGAGGTTCATTCTTTCGGTTCTGGGTTTGCGGCCAACGCTGACAAGGATCTTGTCGACCTCGACGGTCAGGTTCCCAGCGGGCGTCTCGATTTCCACCTTCGCTTCTGAGCCACTCTTCGTTATTCGCAGGACCTTGGATTTCACGTAGACCTTCGCCCCCCGACCTTCGAGCTTACGGTGGACAACGCGGACCACATCGGGGTCGGTACCTGGTAGCAACTGATCCATGATTTCCACCACAATAACATCGCTGGCGAGCTTCTGGTACATGGACGCGAATTCGAGGCCGACAGCGCCTCCGCCGACGATGAGCAGTCTTCTAGGCGCGCCCATCAGCTCGAGGCCTTCCTTGGATCCTATCACCAGGTCTCCGTCAAACTCCAAGCCAGGGAGGCTTGAGGTCCTCGTCCCAGTGGCTATGACGAGGTTCTTGCAAGATACTTCCTCCCTGCCGTTGGCGGTAGCCACTACGATTTTGTCTTTGGAAATGACCTCGGCCTCGCCCGAGAGGATGGTGGCGTGATAGCCTTTGAGGAGCAGTTCGATTCCGCCGACGAGCCTTGAGACTACCTCTGATTTCCACTTCTGCATCTGGACGAAGTCGACAGAGATTCCGGAAGCTCTCAGTCCGTATTTTTCTGCTTCCTTCACCTTGTCGACAAGCTTCGCGACTGTGATGAGGGACTTAGAAGGGATACAACCGTAGTTGACGCACTCGCCTCCCAGCCTGTCTGCTTCGATTATGACCGTTTTGAGGCCGAGTTGTGCGGCGCGAATGGCGCAGACATACCCTCCGGGTCCTCCGCCGATAACGGCGACATCTACTTCAATCAATGCATCTTCTTTTTGGAGTCGCTGCGTCTTATCGGCTTAAACATTGCTCAGGCGGGGAGTTGTTACAATACTTCCGAGAGGAGCCTCTTGGTGTCCTGGAGCGTTTCTATGACACGAGATGCGAACCTCGCGGCATAGGCTCCGTCCACGACCCTGTGGTCGAAGGTCAGCGAAAGATAGGTCATGTCTCTTATCTCGACCTTTCCATCACGCACCACCGGGCGCTTGCTGATTTTGTGTAGGCCCATGATTGCAACCTCTGGGAGGTTTATGATCGGGGTGGCGAAGATACCGCCGATTGCGCCCACGTTTGTGATGGTGAAGGTCGAGCCGTGGACTTCGTCCAGGGTCAGCTGACCGCGCCTGGCTTTGTCCGCCAGCCTTTCGATCTCGGCCGCCAGCTCGAAAATGTCCTTGGTGTCCACCGATTTGACCACGGGCACGACGAGCCCTTGTTCGGTGTCAGTAGCAATCCCGATGTTGTAGTATTTCTTCAGGACGATGTTGCCGTTCTGCTCGTCGAGTGAGGAGTTGATGTAGGGGAACTCCTTGAGGGCGGGCACGAGAGCCTTGATGACGAATGGGAGGTAAGTCAGGCGGACCCCGCGCTTCTCGGCGCTCCCCTTGAAGGCCTCCCGAAGCTGGACTAGCTCTGTCATGTCGGCCTCGTCGACGTGGGTCACCTGGGCTGTTGTTTGGAGGGACTTCAGCATCCTCTCGGAAATCGTCTTCCTGATGCCCCTAAGAGGGACCAGTTCTTCCTTGGGCACTCCCTGGGCCTGGGCAGGCGGTACTTGCTGGACAGCGACGGTCGCCGGGCCCGACCTGGAGCTACCTGCGGACTTTCTGACGTCGTCGTCGGTTACCCTCCCTTGGGGGCCTGAGCCCCGAACTGTGCCTATGTCTACGCCCAACTCTCTGGCGAGTCTTCGCGTTGCTGGGGTTGCGAGCGATCCTTGGGAGGGAACAGCCGGCTGTGCCTGAGTCATTGGTGCTGCTTGGACAGGCCTCGGGGTGGAAGGAGCTGATCCAGGGACAGAGGGTACAGTACCCGCACTCCCGTCGTCGATAATCAAAATTGTCTGGCCAACCTTGGCAATGTCTCCTTCCTTCACCAAGATCTTGGAGATCTTGCCGCTTCTGGGGGCCGGAATCTGCACGTTGACCTTGTCGGTCATCACTTCCACAATTGGTTGGTCTTCCCTTATCTGATCCCCTTCCTTCGCCATCCACTTGAGAATCTCACCCTCGGCGATTCCTTCCCCGAGGTCCGGTAGCTTGAATTCGAAGGCCATTAGATTTACAAAAGAAGCGGGACGGACCGACTCTTTTAGTGTTTTCCGGGCAAGTTAGTAGCTTACCAGGTCGGAGGCTGCTTTCATGATTCTGTCCTTGTTCGGGATGTAGTAGTCCTCGAGCTTTGCCAGCGGGATAACTGTGTCGAACCCCGTCACACGCTTGATGGGCGCCTTCAGGTAATCGAGCGCCTTGTCGGCAACTGTCGCAGCCACTTCCGCCCCAACCCCAAGGGTCCTTGGTGCCTCGTGTACTATTACCAGCCTGCCGGTCTTCTGGACCGACGCCAAGATTGTGGGGAAGTCAAGTGGTGACACAGTACGCAGGTCGATCACTTCCGCGGAGACTGAACGCTCCTCTTGCAGGGCGGCTGCGGCCTGAGTCGTGGGGACCATCATCGCCCCATAGGATACAAAGGTGACGTCAGTCCCCTCCCTCACGACTTTGGCCTTGCCGATAGGTACCCTGTAGTCTACTTCAGGAACGTCCATCTTCGGAGAGTCGTAGAGCTTCTTTGGCTCCATGAAAATTATTGGGTCTGGCTCAAGGAGCGCCGAGGACAAAAGCCCCTTGGCGTCGAAGGGATTGGACGGGATGACCACCTTGAGCCCCGGCGTGTGCGAGTAGTAAGCCTCTGGGGAATCCGAGTGGTGCTCCGGGCCCCGGATTCCTGCGCCGTAGGGGAAGCGGATGACTCCTCTGCAGGTATACCTTCCTCTGGTTCTGTTCCTCATTCGGGCGATGTGGCTGAAGATTTGGTCGAAGGCGGGGACAGAGAACCACTCGAACTGGAACTCGGCCACGGGGACCATTCCGCCAGCTGAGAGGCCGACGAAGATTCCGGCGATGCCAAGCTCTGCAAGTGGAGTGTCAAAGACCCGGTCCGGCCCAAACTCATCCTGCAGACCGCGGGTGACCTGAAAGACACCCCCGTTCTTTCCGACGTCCTCCCCAAAGATGACGACGTTCTTGTCCCGCTGGAGCCCTTCTCGGAGGGCCATGTTCACTGCGTTTCTGATGTTGACCCCAGGCTTCCCGCCGGTTACCGTGGGTTCAGACTGTTCGCTCCTAGGAGGAAGGCTTCCTCCGAAGGCTTCGGCACGCTGTTCAATCAGGGCCGGAGTGGGCGAGGAGTACAGGTAGTCGAACATCACAGTCGGTTCGGGCGTGACCATGGCACGGTAGGCCGCCACGGCCTCGTCCATTCTCTTCTGCCCGGAAGCAGCTATGGCATCCTTGGACTTGTCGTCGAGGAGCCCACGTGACCTCAGATATCTTTCGAGCCTGGATATCGGGTTCCGCTTCTCCCATTCGAGAACTTCGTCGGGCGCCTTGAGCTTGTTTGAGACGAGCTCTGCCGTCGTGTGAGGTCCCATCCTGTAGGTCGAGAATTCGATGAGGGTCGGGCCTCCTCCCCTACGAGCCTTCTCCACCGCGTACTTCGTCGCCTCGTAAGATGCTATAACGTCGTTGCCGTCCACGAGAATTCCTTCGAACCCATAGGCGACCGCCTTCTGGGCAAGTGTCTTCGCGGCGGTCTGCCTGTTCCTCTTCACCGACAGGGCCCACTGGTTGTTCTCGACGCCGAATACGACCGGGAGGTCATAGACCCCGGCGAAGTTCAGAGCTTCATGAAAGTCGGCCTTGGAAGTGCCACCGTCTCCGGTGACGGCGAAAGTCACCGACTTTTCTCCCTGCAAACGCCTTGCCATTGCCAGGCCCACGGCGTGGGGGAGCTGTGTCGCCACCGGCACCGCGAGCGGGAACATGTTGAGGCCCTCGGGTATTTGCATTCCCCTTTCGTCGCCGCCCCAGTATTGCAGGAGCTTGAAGGCAGGCATGCCAAAGGCGAGCATCCCCGCGGAGTCTCGGTACATTGGGACGTACCAATCTCCCCTTTCCAAAGCGCCGACGGACCCGACTTGGCAGGCCTCCTGTCCCTTTCCCGGGGCGTAGGTGCCTATCTCCCTCAGCGTCGAAAGGTTGGTTGCTTTGTCGTCGAAGAGCCTGCCAAATGTCAGCTGCTCGTAGAACCTCCTCAGCGTCTCGGGAGTTAGGTTGGGGTCCTTGCCTCTGATCGTGCCTTCAGGAGTAAGCCTCTGATAGAGCATCTCGTCCGCGCTTGTGAATCTGAAGTCGGCCTCGCTGAAGATCCTGGGGACTGCGTCAGCCCCGGAGCTCTTCAGAGAATCAGCTGCCGTCAAACGTCGGTTTCGACCTCCGAGGTCATATAAGATTGGCGCCGTCGGGCGTCGGTTTCGATCGTTGTCCTGATGAAATATTCCCCGGCTTTGTAGCTGCTCCGAACCAGGGGGCCGGAAGCGACGTATCTGAAGCCGAGGTCTTCTCCAATGACCCTGTATCTTTCGAACTGGGCAGGGTGCACGTAGTCGACGACCTTCAGGTGTCTTGAGGACGGGCGCAGGTACTGGCCAACGGTGAGGAAGTCGACGTCGGCCTGCCTCAGATGGACCATGGCCTGCCTAACCTCCTCCTCTTTTTCGCCGAGGCCCACCATGATTGAGGACTTCGTGTAGATGTGAGGGGTCAGTTTCTTAACGTTCTTCAGCACGGACAGAGACTGCCAGTAATGGGCCCTTGGGTCCCTAACCGAAGGCGTCAAGGACATCGTGGTCTCGATGTTGTGGGCGACGACGTCAGGCCTCGCGTCGACCACCAGCTTCAGCGCGTCCAAATCCCCTTGAAAATCTGGGATGAGAACCTCGACCAACAGCCCGGGGTTTCTCTCCTTGACCAGCCTGATGGTGCTTGCGAAGTGCGACGCGCCTCCGTCGGGAAGGTCGTCCCTGTCGACGGAAGTCAAGACAACGTAGGTCAATCCCATCTGGGAGAGAGCGAAGGCGACGTTTTCGGGCTCGAGCTGGTCCAAGGCACCCTGGGGCTTTCCAGGTGTAACCATGCAAAAGCGACAGGCGCGGGAGCATGTGTCCCCCATCAGCATCAGCGTGGCAGTCCCACCTCCCCAGCATTCTTGGACGTTGGGGCAGTGAGCTTCCTCGCAGACTGTGTGCAGGTTCAGGTTCCGGAAGAGGTCTTTGAGGTCCTGATAGTTCTGGCCCTTCGGGGGGCCTACGGTCAGCCACTCTGGCTTCTGTTCGGCAGGCAAGTTCAGCTGCCGACTAGTACCTTCAGCCTGTCAAAATCCTTTCCGGAGAGACTGCCGTCGCAGGCAGAACACCCCTCCACCTGGAAACCGGGTTCCAGGTCTCCGTGCAAGGTGCACATCATGTGGTTGAAGCGGATGTAGTCGAGGACTTCGGTCATGGATTTCAGAGCCTCCCTTTGATCTGGGGCATCAGACGACAGCCCTTGGGCTATCTTATCGGCTGCCTTCGCCACCGTGCCGTCGCTTTCGAGGTTGACCATCATTCCCCTTGTTCGCCTTGCGTAGTTGCTCACAGAGGCCTGCGTAACGCCGAGTCGCTTTGCTACCTGCTGCTGGGTCATGTGATAGGTCACCTGCAGTCTCCTGGCTACCATTGCCCTGAGCGCGGGGAGGGCGGATTTCGCGACTATCTCATACGGGCTAATCATCAATATATTACGTATGTTATACTCAGTTATTTAAGGCTAGTAGCCAGAGTGCGAAGTTGATTTCACCAGGGACTGCGCTTTCAACTTCAAAGACCGCAAACTTATTGGTTTTGCCATAGGCCCGCTCCCTCGCCGGTATCTCTCTGGCACGCTCGCTCCACTCGCTCGGCCTGCTGAGAGGCGCTGATAAGCGCTGAGAGGCTGGAAGGGGCGGGGATAGAGCCTAGTTAGCTGTCGCCTTGTCTTGTTGCGAGTTGGCTCAATGCCGGTAACATCGCATAGACAATGAAGAACGTGAGAGAGATTCCGATGATAACGAAAGCGCCGGTTTCAAACGATGAAGGCAGCATCAAGAGCTTGGTGAACGCAGCACCAGTGGCAAGACCGATTGTAAAGGAGAAATAAAACGCGAATCCTGAGACTCCGGCAGTCGGCAAAGACTTGCCAGTGAGTATCCTGCCATAAAGCAATACTGAGACCATAATCAGTGTCAGCACCATAATGCTGAACAGTTGGGCGGGCGACAAAGATGCCGTGGGTATGTCGAGTATCGAAGGGTTCGCGGCAATCACGATTCCGAGAAGTCCTTCGGCTAACAGCAGGAACTCCAAGAACCTAAGCTTCTCTTCTTTCTTGAGAGTCGTGGGCGGAAGCTGAGTCAGACTGTCAAATAAGGCTGAAGCGTAACAAAATAGTAGCGGCAGGAAAGAAGGGCGGGAGTAACTCTTAGATAACGTGGGTTATCGTTGCGTGGCTGTGAATTGGGTCAGGTTCGGCCTGACTGCGACTTACGGCCTCATTGTTTTCTTGTTTTTCTTTCTCTACCTTACCAATTTCATTGCAACAGCAGACATCTCTAAGGACATTCTCTATGTGGGATTCGTCATAATGATTGGAATTGTGCTAAGCATGGCAGCCAATACGAGCGAATCCCGCTCTAAGCCTAACTAAATGACAAACGGCGACTCTTATTCTCAGCAACTACTTGTAATTATCTTACTCGGGTTTTCGTTTCACGGATTGCCTGATGCCTAAACTTAGTCGAACTCCACAAGAGTAATATATCCAACTTTCTTACCATATTACCGTGGCCAAGATTACGGTGTCGATGAAGATGGACGAAGCGGTTTGGCGTGCATTGCGTCACGCTGCGATAGATGACGACATGGACTTCGGAGCATGGGCAGAGAGCGCCATCATGTCTGCTTTGGAAGCGCACGAGAAGGAAGTTGGCAGACCAGCACCAGAGTGGCCCAACGTCATGAAGAAGAGGGTGAAGAAGCGTGCCTAGACCGGTCACTCTGAACAAAAGCTGCGACATAAGGATGAACGTGCGCGGCGAACCGTGCATCGTGTTCGACCACAGCTTCAAGCCGATTGCCGACGATGTGCACTCAGTTGTTGTCTTTTCGCAGGACGGCCTGATAGAATGGAGTGCCCTTCGTGCGCTGGCTGAACGCGACGTTTTCATCTACGGCGTCGGCATCGAAGGAAAAGCCGACTGGACGATTGTGCCCAAGAGCTACACGATTCAGGGTAAATTGCGCCTGAACCAATACGGCTCTATCTACGACCCCGGCTGGCACATGACAATCGCGCGGGCGTTTGTCGATTGTAAGGTAGCAGCTGACGCCAAAATGCTGCACTTGGCCGGACTTAGGGACTCACCTGACCCGCCGCAGCCAGCGAAACCCCTTGACACGATGATGAAGATACGGCTCTGGGAAGGCGCCTGCGCAAAAGAGCACTTTGAAGCGCTTGGCCGGTTCTTCAGAAAGAACGATTTGAAGTTTGAAGGACGGGAGCAGAAGCATCATCAGAACCGGGCTGCCAAGCAGCTGAGCAATGCCATGCTGAACTATTGCTACGGAATCTGCCAGAGCTTTTCGCGCAAAGCAGTGCTTCAGACGGCGCTCGACCCGACACTTGGGTGGTTGCACCGCGTCGGAGACAATCTGGAAGCCGGGGTCTACGACGCTCAGGAACTTATCAGATTCTTAGCTGACGCCTGCGTGATTAATTTGGTCAGGCGCGGCGACCACTACAACCCCGATGGCTGGCAGACGCGTTGGGACTTTACAATCGAGTTGAAGAAGCCGTTGATTAAGGCGATTGTGTTTGAAATGACGCGCCTATTCCAAATCAAAGCGCCGTTTGAGCGCGATGCCCGGCCTGAGACCTACGGCTGGACGTATGAACACGCCCAAATGATGAACCTAGAGCGGATTACTCGCTGGATTCGCAGCGGCAAAGGCGAGCTTAAGCTGGAAATGAAACCGGTGCCGGAGTTGTTTACTGCGCCTGTGCCGAGTTAGGACTCGCCACGGATGCGTTCGTCCTCAGACTGCATGCTGCTTAGCCCAATGCCGGTAAGTGATGTCAATTCTTTGCGCAGTGCAGTCTGCCGAATACGTGCTTCGCGGATTGCATCGTTGAGCGCTCGACGACCAGCAGTGCCGCCGTTCAAATCGCGATTCAGAAACTTAGCTCGTATGCGCTCATCGTTGAACAAACTCCAACTTACAAGTCGCGCAGTAGCATACTCCTTGAGCACTGGCTTCAATGCGGCTCGTGCGTCTTTGTAGAGTTTGATTCGTGGAGCATTGTGGTAAGCAGGTGTGCGTTCCATGTTGTGAATTACACCGTGAACGTATCTCTGATACCTGCGCATCCAGCCCTGCTTCTTGCTGATTGCGTGGCCTTCTTCGGGGAAAATGGGGATAAGCTCGGTCATGCTATCTATAGACCTCTGGCGCCGAGCCGTCGCCGAAGTAGAAATGCACCATTAGCTCCACTGCGCAGTCGGCGCAGTAGGTTCTATCCGCGAGTCCGTTGAACAGAAAACCGAGCGACGGGTCGATGGGTTTCTTGCACTGCGAACAGACTATACCAACGACCACGGACTGTTTCGCACTCAATCCGGCTCACTTCCAGAGCCGGGCAGTTGCGCGTTTGTCTTTCTTGGTTAAGCGCATCGGCGGTGCTCCCGCCCAAGACTCCAACCATCTAATCGCGAAATCGCGGAGCATGTTGACAGGCTTTCCGGTTTCAGCGTCTCTTATCCCGCCCCCGAACACACCTGAAGGTTCGCCCGTGCCGTAGTGCTTATCGATGGCTCTGCGGATTGCGAAGTAGTCCTTCTTGCTCAGCGGCTGGCCTTTGTTCCACTTGTCGAAAAATTTCGTCAGATGCAGGTGGTTCAACTCATTCTGAAGGGTCATTTGCAACGCATACGAGTCTCGACCATGTGGCATCAGTCCTTCAGTCGTGCCCAACTTGGACTCGACCGTTTCTGGCAGATATTTTCCACCTTTGCGAACGTAGCGTTGACCGAATACGCTGATACTATTCCGCGGCCTGCCGCGTTTCTTGGGTATTGGGTTCATATCCACTACTACTAGGGCGCTAAATTCAATTTAGGCTCCTTTTGGCGGGCGGAGCGAGAATCAGGCTCATCGACTATTCAACCGCAGCCGCTGTGCTATAACTCTCGAATCGCT
Source organism: Nitrososphaerota archaeon (assembly GCA_027886975.1). Lineage (GTDB taxonomy): Archaea > Thermoproteota > Nitrososphaeria > Nitrososphaerales > Gagatemarchaeaceae > UBA183. The sequence goes on along the minus strand of JAPCJK010000020.1, from coordinate 5,895 downwards.
TGTTCTGGTCTCCTTTTGCCAAACGGTGCCTGAAATGAATTTTCCGCCCTAGTATGGTTGGATATGCCATTCGTAAGACCTGAAGAGCAGGACGAAGCACTGCGCAACCGCATCACGCTGTTCGTCCTGAAGGAAATCGCCAAACGCGACAGGGAGTGGGAGCAGGCGCTTCAGAGGCGCGGGCGCGTCGTCGAGCAGCCGAAGAAGGCTCGAATTCCAAAGAGGTTTGAGAGTTGACTGCTCACCTTTCTGACGACCACAAAGTGCCGGCACTCACTGACCAGCGTGAAGATTTCAGTTTTGAAGATTACCAACGTGACGTGGCGCTGGCTGACAAACTCAGTGAAGAAGCCATGACCAAAGTAAAGCAAGCTCACGAGTTGTCCAACGAGCAGGCTTTGGAGCGGCGCAAACAGACCGAAGCAGAGCAATCGGGCAAGCATGCTCGAACAGTCGCCCTAGCTCAGCAAAATGCTTTGGTTTATCGCACACAGCAGGAACTGGCGCTTGCCAAGAAGCAAGCCAAATCTGAGCGTCAGACTCAGAAACGCATCAGCAGAGCAGCGCTAATTGCGGCTAACAAGGAAGGCTTAGTGCCAACGGCAACCGCTTCAGCGGAAATCAACCAGTTCAAGTTCTCAAAGACTACGCGCAAGCGCAAGTCGAAGTCCAAACGTCGCAAGCGTGAAACCGCGCGGCAGAGACGCCAGAGGCTTCTGAGGCAGCTGAAGAAAGCACGGGCTGCAAAGCGTGCTCGCATGCTCAACCGATTGAGGCGGTAGTCATGCCAGTCGGTGTCGCATACTACAGTCAACCCGAACACGAAGATGAACTGCTCGAATTTCCTGACGAACACGACCCGATGGGTTACACGCCAGCCGAAGCTCGCGCCGTGCGCGAGTTGAAGCGCGCTTTAATCGAGCGGCTTACTGGCATCCGTGAAGCTCAGAAAGCCGAGAAGCGCGCCGTAATTGAGAACAAGCTGGCCGCGCGGCTAGGGAAGTAGTAGACTTTGGGTATTCTGAATCGCGCTTCCAGCGGCAAGAAACCGTTCAAGTCTGAAAGCTCTGCGCTCGTCAACAGATTGTCAGAAGATAACGACATCGACGCTTTCACCGAACTGCCAGCTGGTGCCGCTGCGCAGGGCATGTCCGGTTATGATGCGCTGGTTTTCGACATGATGCCTGAAGCCGAGCGACTTGCCATCATGAACAAGCTGCAACCCGACCGACCGCAGGACTTACCGACGACCATTACAGACGATTTGTTCTTCTACGGATACCGTGTCCGCGTCAACGCGCTGTCGAATAAGCGCGGCTCGCGAGCAGAATATTTGCGTGCGCTCGGCGGCAATCAACAGACCGAAGCTGCCAAGCAGCAGGGCCGGCTGAGATGGCTGTTTGGGGAAGGCGCGGGCGGACTATTCGGCGATTCACAGTGAGCAAGCATGTTTCCCTTTAGTCGCAAGAAGCAGCAGTCGCCGGTTTCCGGCAATCCTGCTCCGTTCGAAGGCGGCGCGCAGACCTGCCCAGCATGCGGCGCAGCGGAGCCGGATGAACAGAGCCTGCTCCAGCACATAAGGGTTGCTCACAGTGCCACCGTAAACTCTGCTGCTCTTGCACAAGCTCAAAAGGACTTGACCGAGCGGCGCAAGTTGCAGCAAAAACGGTTGGGACGGTAGGTTACTCAATCATGCGCGACTTGTTCAGACGCGCGCTGGGTATGAAACTCCGAATGCAAGTGATTGTCTGTAGCCGCTGCGGTAACTTACAAATGACTGTTCCCGGGACTGACCATAGACCAGATTTCTTCTACGTGCTTTGTCCGCGCTGCTTAGCAATAGAGAACGGGCTGACACCTGTTACATATTCGGAAATGGGCATCCAATGATTCGCTCTTTGGGAGTTCCCCGCTGGCTTGAATGGTATGGGAGCAAGAGCAGCAAGAAGAACATTTCAAATCCGGCTTACATGCGCCTTTATCGCGCGCAGAGCGACCGCGTTCTTTCCGAACGGCTACGCATGCGTGCACGCCTGTCAGACCCATATTACATTGCAAAGCAGCAACTCTACCGGCAATCGCGCGCAGAGTATTTTCGTGAATACCACCGCAACTACATGCGTGCATATCGAGCGAAATTAAGAAGTCGTGCTCAATGAACGTTCGGCGGACGACTCTATGCCACTGCTGCGCGCAAACGCAGAACTTCAGCTTCATCAGCAATATTTGTCGCCGTTGCAGCGAGCATGCTAAAGTGAAGGAATTTCCATGAGAGTTCACACTGGTAGAGGTCGCACCGGCCACGAGCTTTTTAGAACCGACCCGCAGTTGGCGGCTATGAGATTATCTATGTTTTTGTTCGACCCACGTAAAGTTCGAGTCGGTCGTTCCGTGCTGCAAGCGCCTGAAGATTCTGAAGCCGCTAAAGTTAGTCTAAGTTTGGCGGCGAAGGCTGGAAGCATGATTCTGCAAGCATATTCCCCATTACTGACAAGTAACCACCGCTGGCCGAAACGCAGGGCGGTCTGCAAGCAGTGTCAGCAAACTTTTGAATATTCCAGACGCGACGAACCAAGTTACTGCATCCCATGTCATAAAGCTGGCAGGCTACCACAGTCGGAGCCGAGAGTTTGAGCGACGCTTATTCGCCCAATGCTTCACAGCTGGAATCAATCGCTCTGTGGGAGCGCAAGCATGCCTGCCAAAGCAAGCTCGTTGAGACTCAGCTGCCAGACGTTCTACAAATTGTCGCAAAGTAGCCCTAGTTCACGCGGCTACGCCAAACATCCGTGGAACGCGGAGCAAGAAATCCCACTCAGTCCGCTGGTCGTTGTTGGACAGGTAGGTGCCGGCAAGACAAGCGCATTGATGTATCTGGCGCTTGAAGATGCTTCCAACGGCCGACAGGTGTATTCTACAATCGAATTGAAACCTGATTTTGCCGCCGCTCATCCCGAAATCAGCAACAACTGGCACTTGGTTCTCGATTTGCCGAAATTGTTCCGTGAGCGGCTTGTCGCCGGCGTCGCTAAGCCCTACGAAGCATTTGTTGATTTGCTTGTTTTAGACGAAGTTTCGATTTTGATGCCGGCGCGGCAGAGTATGGATAGATGGGAGCTTATCGTTTCTAATCTCGGTCAAATGAGCAGAAAATGCGGCTTCCAGCTGCTGATGGCATGCCCACTGCTCAGCGGACTCGACAAGCGCCTGCGCAATCTCATGGACGGCTACATAATTGCTGCGCATGATTTGGACGACCGCGGACGCTTTTACATAATCCTGCATGTGTTTTACAGCGACGAAGTAAGCACTGAAGTAATCGAGCAGGGAACGGAAACAATCAGCCCTGAAGAACTGGAAATCGTCTGGCCGGCGTTTGAGTCTACAAAGATACAGCCCATAGAAGCTGACATACTCATCAATCAGCTTGATTCGCTGCTCATGGCCGAAACCGAATCCAGCACCGAAACCGAAGCCGATGCAGGTAAGCGCGTGTTCGTATTCCTGAAATCTCGCCCCAACCAAGCTTTCACGCTGTTCGAGTTAGAAACAGAACCAGAACTAAAGCCGGTTACGCTTGACAACATCAAGGATGCCGTCGAGCAGCTGGCTAATTACAGACGCATACTGCTAGTCAAGAAGGGCCGCGGCTTCCGCGTTGAAACCGCCTACTGCTGGGTGGATGCACAGACGCAGGCGAGTCCCGGCGGTGCTCAAGCTGCGATAGAGCAAGCTGCTGACCCGATGCTGCCGAAAGTTTTGAGGCTGCTCAGTAAGAAGCCTCTTGCCAAGGATGCCCTGCTCGCCCAACTCAGCGGCAACGAAGATGCGGCAAGTCACCTGCGCAGCTACGTCCGTGACGGCAGCATAGTGAGTAGACGGAGCTACAAAGCAGGCGCCGGCTACACTGTAGTTTACTCCAAACCGTAAGCTGGCAGAATGTTAGACGAATCCCGGGTAAAGGTAATGGTGGTTGACAGGGTTGTCAGCTTCCGCACTCCCTCTGAGGTAAGTGGGATTTGTCCTTGCTCCAATCAGAAGTGGCAATTCTTGCAACGTCGGTCATGTCCATTTCACTAATTCAAAGGGAAATAATGGAACAAACATCCACATCTTTAATAAGTAACCCAAGCGCGTTTGAAGATGGTGGCGGGGATGATTACGAAATTCCTCAGCTTTGCCGTTCCAACCCCTGCTGGCAACAGGACAGTATAGCAAGACACGGGTTTACATTTGAGTGGCTGAGGAATGACCGTCTCGTAAGGGACGGTAGGAAACCCGCCCCGCTTAATTTTAAATCTAGGCCTGATTGTGGGCTGGATGGGATTCGAACCCACGAAAGTCCCCTTACGAAGGGGGCGGATTTTCCGTGCTATCCTACCAGCCCACTTTCGTTCGTTCTCGCACTCCCATTTAAAATCCATTCATTACCCTTATTGACCTAACCGATTGGCGAACTATTTCGCCGCTTGTTCAGCGCCCTTACTTGGCCGACTAAGGTTCTGTCAAGTCTCATTCTAAATCGTCTCGCTGTCATCAGTCGTCGGATTTGGCTCGCTTTGGCCGATTGGACTTGCGCGACTCTGCATATTCCTCTCCTAGTTTCGAGATGTTGACACCTGTTACGACGCCTCTCAGGGTCTCAATCGAGCCACCTACAATCATCGCGAGAAGGATTACCCAAGAACCAAGGTTAGGAAACAGGAGTGTGAAGACTATGGTTAGACCTACAAACGTAATGCCGAGTTCCGCAAAACGTCTTTGGAATTGTCGTCTAAGTAGGTCTTTCCGTTCTTGCTCGCGCTCTGAACCTGCTTCAGGCATTTGCTCTTACCGCCGAATCGAATTGGGGCTGTTTCTCATATTTCTTTAGGCGAAGATAGAGCGCGTAAGCAACTATCCCAGTCAATAATCCAAGAAACAAGGCTATCTCCAAGGAAGTTGTGAGCGCGAAATCAAAGCTAGATTGCGCCTCAAGAGCTAGGAAGATGACGAGCCAAGTCAACCAAATCACAACTAGCCATCCAAACACCAGAAATCTTTTTCTCAATAATGCATCCCTATCAGACGATTCCCTACAATCTTTTATTCATTGAGAGGCTTTTCCCATGTAGTCAGTCATTACCCCGACCTGTCCGACTAGGCTATGTTAGCTCAGGAAGGCTTGGTGTCGCCGTCGAGCCTTCGCTGAAGCTGTCTGATTTCTGCTCTAAGTTGGGCGAACCTCAACTCCACTAAGGCTCCGAATAGGAGCGCGAGTCCGAGTGCGAGCCATGCGTAATATGTCGTCAGCCTGCCTGCGCTAAGCTCGGCGTTTGTGGGATAGTTGAGACCCAAGGCGAAAATCAGAACCACGACGGAAGCAATGACCAGCAGAGCGATTGTCTTCCTAGGCATATCATCTGCGCTCATTTCTTTCTAAGTTCCCCTGAGATGATTTAACATTACTCTTTGGGTTCTCCTATGGGCGTCCCTTCTCAGCGCTTCTCAGCAAGCTGAGCGAGTGGAGCGAGCGAATGGGCTGGCTCGCTCCGCTCCGCGTCGCTCGCTAGGTAGGGGGTGCTAGGCTGTCTGGGGGGATTAGAGCGAAAGTGCCCTAGAATCGACTACTAGTCGCTTATATCGCTGGCTATAGACTCGCAAAAGGTCGATAAGAATGGGCGTAGACTTCACGCAGACTTCCAACATTAGACCAGTTTATCTTGACAGAGGCGATATTGTGGAATTGGAGAAGGTTGTGCGGGAGAGTTTTCCGCCATCCGACCGGAAGGAAGATTTTGAAATTGGCTCCTATCTTCCAAATGCCAACGTCTCATTCAACAGCGCTGCCGAATTCTTGGAACAGAACCTTCCGAATCAATTTGCATCTCTTAATGTCAGGATGATAGGCTGGGG
>JAPCJK010000002.1 GCA_027886975.1 Nitrososphaerota archaeon | reverse complement strand
GAAGGTATCATAGCCAGCCGTCGTCCAGGGGCGTTAAAAGGGTGAGTTAGCGACCAACTTCTGGACGCCCGAGCTGTACTGGGCAGCCTTCTTAGCCGTCGACGCAAGCGCCTCGGGGACCCCGACCATGAGTGCTGTCCTCCTCAGGATGGCCTTTCGAACTCCCCCCCGTAATTTGAACGACACAGGCAACGTTAGCCCGAAATCTACGACCTGCGTATCTTCGAATGGAAGTCTGGGCTGCACCCAAGGGCAGCATGCCGCAAAGTCGCGAATCCTTCCCCGCCGGGCGTATTCCTCCACGTCCTCCTCCATCATGTTCCTTGCTGTGTCTTCTCCCATCAAAAGTAAAGCCTCCTCGTATTTCGCGTACCCTCCGAACAGTTCATCGGCAAGCTGCCCCAACAAGACGACTCTTGCTCCGGCATCTTTCGCGCTCTTCGAAACGAGAGAGTAGAGAACCCATAGGCTTCTGTCCATCAACGTCGGTTCGAATGGGAGTTGAATTCCTGCAAGCTCCTTCGAAACATTCTCGGCCGCGATATTCGTAGTCACAAGTTCGATGTCGAGAGCGAGCGCCGCATCCCGGGCTCTCGTCTCGTCACCCGAGCCTCTAGAAAAGGCGGCACAACCGACAGTCCTGACATGCTTCTTCGCGCAGGCCGCCACAACTGAGCTGTCGAGTCCCCCCGAGAATGCTAGAGCTACCTTCTCCTCCCCGTCGACAGCATTCTTGACCGACCGCTCGACAAGGACGGCGAGTTTCTGCGCCGCCTCCTCGAACCCGAGCGGAGGGTTGCTCAGTATTTCGTCACCTGCTCTTTGATCTTGCGCGCCACCGCAGTCCCCACTTTATCGACCATGGCCAGCCTGTCTGCAGGCGCCTCCTTGATGTCCTCGATCGTCTTGAACCCGGCAGTATAGAGGGCTCTAGCCCTGACCCTCCCGACACCCTGGAGTACTGTCAGCTCCACCAGCTCCTCACTAACCCCGCTCACCACCCTCCTCCTCAAAATGTTGGCCTGCCTTACCATCTCGGGGGTTTTGTACAGCTTCGCCAGCTCCTCCAGCGCGTGAAGGAGCCAGTCCGCGTTGTCCACGGCCCTGTGCACGTCCCCGGGCTCGACCCCCAGCCTGGTCAGCAGCTGCTCCTCCCTCCATTCGTCTATCCATCCGTGGAGCGCCATCACACTCCTCATGTCTTGCAGGACCCTGTCGTAGTCCGAGAAGGCCTTGGTGCTGTGTCTCTCCAACATCTCGGGGGCGTGCTCTTCCATGAAAGCCATGGCCTGGTCGTAGTCCTTGCTCCTTAGAGGGAACTTGGGCTCGAAGTCCGGCGTAGATGCGACTGCCTGCAGTATGCCTGCCGTGTAATTCCTCCCCGGCTCTGCCCGTCGAATCGCGTTCCTGAACATCACCCCCGTGACCGGGTCGATGTAGAGCATCGACACGCGCCTACCAAAGTCAGTCGCATAGAACAATTCGCCGTGGGACTCCACCAGTCTCTCGCTTAGCAAGTAGCCTAGGGCCTTCTCGGTGTGCCTACCAACCCTCTCTGCCCCTACTTGCTTTGCGAGCAGCGTCGCCCCGAAAAGGCTGTCCAGGTCCTTCTTTGACAACCCTGCCGCGGTGGCTATGGTGGCCAGGGTATGGGAGCGCATCGCCGATTCGTCCGAAAGCCTGGATTCGATGGGCTCCGGCGGCCCCTTGGCGTAGTGCTCCAGGAAGTCCGCCGAGGTCTGAGAGGGTGGTGGTATCATCACGGTCTCTCCATGGTCGTCGTATTGTGGCCTACCAGCCCTCCCGGCCATCTGCTTGTACTCCTGAACCGAGATCTCTGTGTTTCCCCCATGCTCCGCGTCGTACCTGGTCATGTCTGCTACAATCACACGCCTCGCGGGCAGGTTCACTCCAAGTGCCAGGGTAGGGGTTGCCGCTAGGACCTTGATCGCTCGCCCCCTGTAGTATTCCTCGACTATCTTCCTGTGCTCCGCTTCGAGCCCCGCATGATGGAACGCCGACCCCTTGGCAACTACCTCCGCAAGTAGCCTGCTGAGGCTCGTCTCCTCCCCGGAGGTCAGAATCCTCCTGGAAGCCTCGGATACCGCCTTCCTTTCCTCCGCGCTGAGCTGCCTCTGGGTCAGCTCTGCCGCGCGCGTCGCTAGGCTCACCGCTCTCCGTCTCGTACTCGCGAACACAAGGGCTTGACCGCCCCCCTTCACTGTGTCCATCGCCACGTCGATGGGGGGGCCATAGGTCGACCTGGGGACACTCCTCTCCTCGCCGTCTGTGAAGAGTATCCTTCCGTAGTCGTAGACCCCCTGCCTGAGCGGGACGGGTCTCCAGTCCAGCTCCACCGTACCGGCCCGAAGCCATTCTGCGATTGTCTTTACGTTGCTGATGGTGGCGGAGAGAGCGAGCAGCTGCGCATCGAGGCCCAAATGCATGACCTTTGTTAATATCATCTCCAGAGTGGGCCCCCTGCTGTCGTTACCGGCCAGGTGGACTTCGTCGGCTATGAACAGGCCAACGGAGTTGATCCATGATGCTTTGTGCCTCATCACCGAATCGAATCTTTCGTTTGTTAGCACTATGATGTCCGACCTCCCCAGCCTTTCGCCTGTGGAATCGTAGTCCCCGGTCGAGATGCTCGTTCTTATCCCGAACCTGGCGAACTCTAAGAACTCTGCATACTTTTCCGAGGCAAGAGCCCTTAGAGGGGCGAGGTACACTACCTTCTTGTGCTTCTCCTTGACTTTGAGGTAGGCCGCGATGAGTGCCAAGAGCGTTTTCCCACTGGCCGTGGGTGACGACACCACGAGGCTCTTACCCTCGAGCAGCCCGGCAAGGATTGCCTGCTCCTGCGGCGGATAGAGTGCGTCAATTCCTTTGCTCCTGAAGTATTCGAGCAGCTCCTCTGGAACCCTGACCTCTTCGAGCCTCATCGGTATGCCTCCTTCAGTTTAGCTGCCGAGCCGCCGGATGAATCCAGGCTTGGACTCGTATACCATGCCTTCCCTGAACATCGTCCTAATCATCTTCTCGGCGTCCTCGTCTGAGAACCTCGCCTTCACCAGCTCCTCTTTGAACATCTTTCGTTCTACCGGTTTCTTTTCCGTCCCCTCAAGAGACTTGAAAACCTCCATGGCCGCCCTGAGGTTCTTCGTCTCACCGACCGGCTTCCCGAGCTGTATCCCGAAGTCAGTCTTCTTTGTGGTGGTGTCAGTCAGGACCTCTTCCACCATCCTGTTCATCAGGGCGATGGCCGCCAGCGCGTCCTCTTCGGTAACCTCGTTTCTTAGCAACACCCTCGCCCTGGCCGTCGCGATTCTGATCAGAGCTTCGAGGGTCCTTGGGGTGGGCGGAATGGACTCGTCAGTCCCTCCCTCTCTCCTGAGCTGCAGGTAGTAGTCCTTCAGCCTGCCCATGGCCTCCTTGGTCAGGTCTGGGGCTATCCGCTTGGCGTAGGCCAGGTACTTCTTGAGCAGGGCGAATTCGATCGGGGGCGGGGATGCGTAGGACTTCCTCGCATGGACAGCCAGAATGTGGGTCGCGAGCCTTTCGTCTTCCGCGGGGGTCGGCTGGTCCCTGAACACGAATATCAAATCGAACCTTGTCAAGAGCGGAATCGGCAAAGTCCCGATGTTCTCTATCAGATTCTGAAACGGGTTATACCTCCCGAGGACCGGGTTGCACGCCGCCAATATGGCTGTCCTGGCATTGAGGGTCGCGTAGATCCCTCCTTTGGCGATGGTCACAGTATGCTGCTCCATCATCTCGTGCAAAGCCGTCCTGTCCTCAGGCTTCATCTTCTCGAACTCATCGATGCAGGCGATCCCTTGGTCAGCCAAAACGACGACTCCTGCCTCCAGCATGAGCACGTTCTTTTCCCTGATAACGGCAGCGGAGAGCCCCGCCGCGGTCGTCCCCCTCCCGCTCGCATAGAGCCCGCGAGGAGCGACCTGGGAAGCGAACTTCAGCATCTCTGACTTCCCCGTTCCAGGATCACCCACGAATAATGCGTTGATGTCCCCTCTCAGCTTCGTCCCGTCGGGAAGCACGGTGGCGTTCCCCCCGGCGAGCAGCAGGAGTATGGCTTCCTTCTCTGATTGGTGTCCGAGTATCACCGGGGCTATGGAGCTCACCAGCCTGTCGTAGGCGTCCGGCGCCCCCGCGATCTTCCTGATCAGCTCCTCGTCCTCCTTTGTGACGAGCACGGTCATCGGCTCCTTCCCCTTCACCTCGACCTGGTTGCAGTCGATCTGAGACCTGAAGAGCCTCGTCCTCACCTGCCCCAGAGCGTAGTCCGGGACCGCCCTCACCACTCCGGTCAGGACGACCCTGTCCCCTGGCCTTGCAGTGTTAACAATGTCCCCTTCTACGTTGACGTCGAAGAATTGCGGAAGCTGCCCTGGAGGCAGCTCCTCGGGGAGCTCCTGGATCCTGAACACTTGGAAGTCGATGAACCTGCTGTGTCTCTTGTCGAGCTCGAAGTTCCTCGCCTCCCCACAGAGCTCACACTTTGCAGGCTTCTTCAGCGCAAGGTCATCTTGTTGTTCGTACGTGAGGTGCCCGCTGGGACAGACCCAGGCGGCTTCGGTCATCAGCGGCCTTAGTTCTGAGGTCCTGACCACCATCCCCGACACCGCTATCATCTTGTCGATGTAGGAGGTGTCCACAAGTCTCAGAGGCACCAGGTCGCTGATGCCCCTCAGCCTGACCACCAGCTCCCTCTTGACCCTGTCAGCGTAGAGTGCGTTCTCGCTCCTCAAGGTCTCGAAGGCGGCGATCTTGAAGGAGGCAAGAGAAGAGTCCGGTTCCAGGAGGACCCTGTTGGCGAGGTCGTTGTTGTACTTCAGAAGGTCCCCGAAGTCGACGACCAGCGATTTGCCCTCGTTAGAGACGAGCTGCGATATCTTGTCTCGGTAGACATGGCTCCCAGACCTGTCAGTCACGGACTTCAGGAAGTCCTCGAACATCTCGGAGAGCTTGCCGCTGGCGAGGGTCGCCATCTACTCGGTCCCACCCAGCAGGCCCCCCTTCCACTCCTTGGAGAGGGACTGGGAAACAGCGAAGAACGCCGACTCCTCGGGTGTTAGCTTGTCCCCCAGGGACGATGCGGGGGTCGACGAGCTCGAGAGAGACAGCAGCTTGCTGAGCCTCATGCCCACCAGGTCGTAGCAGACGGCCCTCAGCCTTTCAAGCTCCTCCTTCTTCACGTTTCCCTCTTCAACCCCTCCGTTCAGCTGGCCCAGCCTCCTCCTCATTTTGACATAGAAGTCCCCTGGAAGCGGCGAAAGCTGCAAGGGCCCCATCATCTTCTCTTTGCCCAGGGTCCTGAATATCTCGTTCTCGAACGGCCCTTCGACCGCTTCTGCCATTCCCTGCCCAATCAATTCGTCCGCGACCCATCTTGGAAGCTCGATGGACTCCCCCTCAGACAATTGCTCAATCCTGAAATCGCCGACATCAAGATTTTCGACGGCCGAGCGCATCTTGACCAGCGCCTTTCCGAGCATATATTCCCTCTCTCTCCGTTCGAGCATCTGCCTTAGGGCAATTTGCTCTTCCGACAAATCAGGTCCCATAGACCCCGTGTCGATAATAAACCTTGGGCGATGTCAGGCTAGTTTGAAGGAGGCCCCGAGGAAGTTGTTTTCCTGCGCAAGACCGTGCGCAGTCTGGACAGGGCTCGCTTCGCTCTCCCACCGTCCTTGTCGGATGGAAATGCTACGCCCGGTTCCAACCCTGCCGAGGCGAAAATCGACCTCAGCGTTTTTTGGGGGAGTGTGGGAGCTGGTTTTTCTCTGAGAATTCCTTCAGGCCTTGTCATTAACACGAGAATCAGAAGGGTGGCGAAAACCAGGTACGTTAGCCAGTTGGGGTCGAAAGGAAGGTAGGGTTGGAAGAAAGGTTGCGCCTGTTGGAGACCCCTGGTGACAAGAGTGAAGAAAAGTGCTCCCAAGGCGACCCCCAAATTGTTTCCCATTCCCCCGATTATGATTATCAACCATGGCCAGAAAGTCCAAGCGAAGCGGTCCCAGGTGTCCGCCCCCACTGACCCTGAATAGAATGTCACGAACGCCCCCGCCAGTCCAGCAATGGCTGAAGCGACAATGAGGACTTTGCGTCTTATCGCCACATCGTTCTTGCCCAAGGCTCTCGATGCGTCCTCGTTGTCCCTCACCGCCTTCAGCATCCTTCCGAGGGGCGATCTCGCAATCCTCTCCGCGTAGAGATACACAAGTACTGCGAAACCAGAAACGGCCACCGCTGCCGCGAGGTCTCGATATCCTATCCCCAATCCGGAGAAGTAAAGGAAGGGGTCGGGAGCGAAGATACCCTGAGTGCCCCCCACTATGGGTCCGTATGCCCTTAGGAAGATTTGGAAGAACTGAGCGGATGCCAGGAGCAACATGCCAAGGTAATCCTCTCGAAGGCGTATGGCGGGATAAGATACAAGAAACCCCAAGAAAGCTCCGACAGATGCTGCGGTAGCCAAAGCAAGTACTACGATTTCGATCGTGAAAATCGGATTGGTTGTCATGTAGCCGTTCACCTGACTTATTATGTCCGCGTTGAAAGTGATGAAGTCGCCGCCCTTGGTGCAAATGGTGGGCGCGTTTAGTGCGCAGAAATATGCGGCCACTCGGCCCGAAACCGATCCTGCGAAGGCCGCCCCTCCGGCGATGAAAAGGACCTTTCCGAAATTTGGAATTCCCGTGAATCCGGCCTCTAGGTTAAGCGTTAGGCTTATCGCGAAGTAGAGGGCGTAGAAGTTAGCGAAATTGATTCCGAAGCTGATCCAATCGATGCCGAACAGAATCAGATGTGGAAGGGACATTCTACGCCTTTCTTCTTCTGATGAGTCTCCCCCAGCCCAGTGACACGAGCCCTTTGGGCAGCACCAACAAGGTCACCACCATTATTAGGAGTGGAATTCCCTTTTGGTATTCAATCGCCTCGGCCCCGAAGCCATTGACCAGGCTTGGCGCGAGGAAGTCTAATGGATATCCGAGCGCCGCGTCGAGAATGATGTACACTCCGAAGCCAAGGAGGAAGAGCGACAGAAGCTTCTTGGTGGTCCCTTTCCGGCGCCAGACATAGAGCCCTGCTAGCACAGAAAGTCCTGCGATAACCATGGCTCCCGGCAGACCGAATCCTGTAGTCAAGTCGGTCCCTAGACCTACCTCACTTCCGCCAATAGCAAGCCCGCCTAAAACAGCCCCAAAGATGCTTGTGAGACCTCCGAGTATGCTGGAAGCGAAGATCTCCACTATCAGGTTGGAACCAGTGCTCGTCCCTCCCGGGAGCCACAGAGTGTAAAGGCATCCCGAAAAACCTGCGAACCCTCCCGCGAGGAACCAAGACGTGACGTAGACCCTTTCGACGTTGATTCCCAGAATCTTGGCTAGGGGTGGATTCTCCACTGAAGCCCGCATGGCCACTCCGAATTTCGTTCTGGTAAGGAGAAGGTAGAGAACCAACGTCGTGATGGCGAGGGCAAGAGGAGCAACCAGGACCATGCCTCTTAGGCCAAAGATACTGAAATCAGCTTGGAATTGGAAGAACTGTTTGGCGTCTGGGAGTCCGAACTTGTTCTGGAGGTAATCCGTGTATATTCCTAATATCCCGATGAAACCCACATCCACTCCGAAAGTCGCTATCATGAGCGATACCAGACTTGACCCTCTCCGTGCGAGGGGGCGCAGAATCCCCAGGTACATCGCGACGGCGACAGCACTTCCTAGAACGAAAGCAAGTGGGCTGGCTTCGTAAGGGTTAATTTTGTAGACCTTGATGAGCGTGTAGGCCGTGTAAAGTCCGACCGTAACGAAAGATCCATACGCAAAATTCGGGACCTTGGTGGTAATGTAGGTGAGAGTCAAACCCAAGGCCATAAAAGCGAAAAGTGATGCATAAACGATTGAAGAGTAGACGAACGGAGGAACCAAACTCTGGAGAACTACCGCGAGAAAGAGTAGAAGAGTTAAAATACTTTCCCGTAGCTCCTCGGCTCTCCGTTGAAAAAGAGAGGGGCATCTACATCAACTGTAATCGGATCATTGATTGTGGGACTTCTTATTGGTGCAGGAATCATCTATGCCGCAGCGCCTTCACTTGGCCTCAGCTCAGGAACAACTAGGACAGCCACCACGACAGTCCAAGTTGGCACAGCCACCACGACGCTCCAAGGTGGTACAGCAACTACAACTGTTGTGAGCACAGTTTCGGGAGGCGGATCTGGTCTGTGCAACGGACAAACACTCACCATCGGGGCTCTGAACGACCTTAGCGGAGACTTGTCCAGCCAAGGGAAGGGAGACCTGTTGGCTGAGAACCATGCCATTACGGACATCAATGCTTACTTGCAGAGTTCAGGTTGCAACCTGAAATTTGCGCTGAACAGCCAAGACTACCAGCTGAAGAACGCGTTGGCGCTTTCGCAATTTCAGGCAATGATAGCTGCTGGGGTACAGGTCGTGATTGGACCTCTGAACAGCGGCACAGCGCAGTTCATTCTTCCAACCGCTAACTCAAACCATGTTGTGCTCATCAGTCCATCCTCAACTTCTGCGGCCCTCGCATTCGAGCCATCGGCATCGGCGCCAAAGTATCTGTTCAGGACGGCGCCGGCTGACACCGCGCAAGGTCTGGCGGACGCCAGGATAATGGTCGACAGAGGGGTCCAGGGTGCAATCATCATAAACAGGGATGACACCTACGGTAATGGGCTTGCCAACTCGACCAAGATCGACCTGATAAGGGATGGGGTTTCGGCAGCTAACATAAAGGGGCCGTACAAGTACGACACCACCACGTCTGACTTTAGCTCCCTGATTTCACAGATTGCCAGCGACTACACGACACTTTCAAGTGCTGTCGGAGCCGCCCACGTGGCAATCTATGCAGTAACATTCCAGGAGCTTGGTACACTTCTGATCCAGGCGCACAACAGCAACCCATCGCTCCTGGCCACCACGCTACCGTGGTTCGGGACTGACGGTCAGGCGCAAAACACCGTCCTGACCAATGCGACAGGATCAGGAGCTCAAATGGCCCAGGTCAGGCTGCCTTCGACACTCTTCAATGTGATAAACAACACAAGGACCGCGGCCTTTGTCGCTTCGCTCACGCCGAGCGAGAAAGCAATCGCAGCGAGCAATTTCTTCTACACGCTGGAGGGTTACGACGACACTTGGCTGGCAGCACTTGCGGTACTTTCGGCTGGGAAGTACGATGGAACAGCGATTCATAGCGTCATGGCTAGCGTTGCAAACAGTTTCTTCGGTCTAACGGGCTGGGAAGGCTTGCAGAGTAGCCAGGATAGAATACCTGGTTCCTACCAGGTCTGGAAAGTAGTACAAAGCGGGTCTAAGTACGACTGGGTCCTAGCGGGAACCTGGTCATACGACACCGACAAAGTTTCCTGGACGAATCCTCCGTAACCAATAGGTCCCCAAATCTCTTTTTTTTGGAATCGTATGGCACCGCTCCTCGAAGTAATAGACATTAAGAAATCTTTTGGGAGCCTCAGGGCTCTAGACGGTGTAACACTCAGTGTCGAAAGCAAGAAGGTGAGCATCCTAATTGGGCCGAATGGGTCGGGAAAAACGACGTTGATCAACGTGATAAGTGGCTTCTACACCCCGGATTCAGGCAGGGTCATATTCGACGGGAAGGAAATCACTGGCCTCCCCCCCTACGAACTCTACGACACGGGGATTGCACGTACTTTTCAAATTCCAAACCTCTTCTGGAAGCTAACAGCACTCGAAAATGTTCAGGTAGCCGAGAAGGGAAATCCCGGGGAGTCGTTCATAAGAACACTCCTCCGAAGGTCCTGGGCCAAGGAGGAGGCGCGGGCTACGGAGAAGGCTTTCAGACTTCTGAATCTACTTGGCCTGAGCCGGGTGTGGGACAAACAGGCAGTCACATTGAGCGGTGGGCAGATGAAGCTCCTTGAACTGGGAAGGGTCCTCATGAGCGGCGCAAAGCTCGTTCTGCTCGACGAGCCAATTTCGGGCGTCAATCCGACGCTAGCTCACGAGATATTCGGAAGAATCCTCAAGCTCAGGGACGAGCTTGGTGTGACGTTCCTGATTGTGGAGCACAGGCTCGACATCGCGCTCACATACGTGGACACTGTCACCGCCATGGCATTCGGCAAGGTCGTCGCCGGCGGGAAGCCTGAGCTCGTGATGGCCGACCCCAAGGTCATCGAGGCCTATCTGGGTGCATAGCGCTTGCTGAAGGTCGACGCAGTCTCCGCCGGCTACGGCAAGCTGCAGATATTGACTGACATTTCCCTAGAAGCTTCTCCTGGGGAACTCACAGTCGTCGTCGGGCCCAACGGGTCGGGGAAGAGCACCCTCCTCAAGACAATTACAGGACTCACGAACATCTACAAGGGGACCGTCACATTCGAAGGGAAGACCCTCAGCGGACTCCCGCCGAACGTGATCGCCCGGTCGGGACTCGCCTACCTCCCGCAGACCGACAGCGTCTTCACCCAACTTAGCGTGACAGAGAACTTCAAGATGGCCGCATACACTGTTTCGAAGGGGGACTTCGAGACCAGGTTGAAGGACTCGCTAGAGATCTTCCCCCAGCTAAACTCCTACCTCGGGTCCAAAGTGGTCAACCTGAGCGGGGGTGAGAGACAAATGGTGGCGATGACGATGGCCCTGCTGAGGAATCCTCAACTGATAATGTTCGACGAGCCGACCGCGAACCTCTCCCCGAAGTATGCGACCCAAGTCCTCAAGACAATCCAGAGCCTCGCCAAGGAGAGGGGCCTCTCCATAATCCTCGTCGAGCAGAACGCGAGGAGGGCCCTCGAGATAGGAGACGGGGCCTACCTTCTCGTCGGCGGGAGGAACGCCTTCAAGGGGACGGCGAAGGAGTTGCTTTCCCACCAGGAACTCGCCAAGCTATACCTTGGAGTAAAGGTAGCGGGCCTATGACAACGTTTTACCCTACCAACGAATAAATATGAAGGACAGTTGAGACGCACTCCAAATTGTCGAGACGTTCAACTCCCCAGAGGTCAGGCTAATTGCCCATCGAGGACCTTATGTGGGTCGAGAAATACAGGCCTTCGGACCTCTCGGAGCTCGTCGACCAAGTTACGATAAGGCAAAAGCTCAAGCAACTAATGGAGAAGAAAGAGCAGCTCCCACATCTCCTCTTCGCCGGCCCGCCGGGCTCAGGAAAGACGACGACTGCCATGATCCTCGCCAAGCAGATATTGGGAGAGCACTGGCGAGACTACACCTTATCGTTGAACGCGTCAGACGAGCGTGGAATCGATGTCGTCCGCGAGAGGATCAAGACCTTCGCCCGGTTTGCCGATAGGAGGGTAGGCATCCCTTTCAGGCTGGCCATCTTGGACGAATGTGACGAGATGACCAATGACGGGCAGACAGCACTAAGGCGGATCATGGAAGAAAATTCGGAGCACACCAGATTCGTACTCATTTGCAACTACTCGTCAGGGATAATCGAACCTCTCCAGAGCAGATGCGTCATCTTCCGTTTCAAGCGCCTCGACGAGGCCTCGGTCACCGAGCACCTGGCGTCAATTGCCAAGAAGGAGAAACTAAAGCATTCCGGGGACGCAGCCTTCGGGGCCATTTACGAGGCCACCCAGGGGGACCTTAGGCAAGCAATCAACCTCATGCAGGCTGCGTCGGCCTCGGGGGAAATTACATCAGAATCAGTGAATTCTGTCTCAGGCGCCAGCGTCAAAGCGAGGGTATTCGAAATCATCGGACTCGCCCTTGACGGGGATTTCGACGCGGCGAGGACGAAGATGGTGGAGCTCACCCGCGTCTACGGGATCCCCGAGCGGGACTTCCTGCGGTTCGCAAACGAGGCACTCGGGTCGTTGAAAGTCCCCGACATGGCAAAGGCAATTTCGATTCTTGCTGAATACGACTACCGCCTTGTCCAAGGCTCCCAGCCCGAACTGCAGCTCACCGCCATGCTCGCACAGCTCTCCGCCATTGGCAAGAAGGCCGAGTAGCTTGGACCTCTCCCTCCCGAGGGGCGTCGACGACGTGGAACCGGAGCGATACTCCCTCCAGTCTAAAGTAAGAGCAGCGTTCGAGGAGGTCTGCCGCCTTTACAATTTCCAGGTCATGGAGCCCGCCACTCTGGAGCATCTCAGCATCCTCAGGGCCAAGAGCGGCGAGGACATCGACAAAGAGATCTACGCTTTCAAGGACAAAGGAGGACGGGACATAGGCCTCCGCTTCGACCTGACCGTGGGGATCACCCGCTACGTCTGCTCCCGCAAGGACCTACGCCTCCCTGCAAAGCTCGGCGCGTTCGGCGGCATCTGGCGCTACGACGAGCCTCAATACGGCAGGTACAGGTGGTCTCACCAATGGGACCTTGAAATCTTCGGCCCCCCTTCGACCGAGGCCGACGCCGAGGTCATAGACGCCAGCTCTGCCATACTCGATCGGGCAGGGATTCCGGACATCACAATCAAAGTGGGGGACAGGAGGGTCGTCGAGGATTTCATACGAAAGAGAATCGGAATCTCAGAGGAGCCAAGACTCGCCGAGCTGATGCGCGCCCTCGACAAGGTGGAGAAGAAGTCCGCGAAGGAGCTCAGTACAGAGTACACCGCGAAGGGATTCAAGGAGAAGGAGGTCGAGGCGCTGCTGGAGTTCGGACGGCTGCGCGGGACTCCGGACGACGTCCTCGCTCGTGCTTCTGAGCTAAAACTCGAGTCGGTGAGTGAACTACGATCTCTGGCGGACATGCTCGATTCAAGGGCCTTGAAGAACGTTGAGTACAACATGAGTATCGTACGGGGTATCGATTACTACACTGGGATCGTCTTCGAAGCCTCGGACAACAGGAACCCAAGACTCGGCTCCCTCTTCGGGGGCGGGAGGTACGACGCCCTCCCCAAACTTCTCAGAAGGCAAGACCTGTCCGCCACGGGGGCAGCCGGAGGGGTCGAACGCATGGCCATGTCCCTCTCCGCACAGCCAAGTTCTCCGCGGAATCTGGCCTATGTCGCCGTTGCCGGAAGGGAAGTTTCTCAAGAGGCCCAACGCGTGGTGAGGAAGATCAGGGACAGCGGGATACCGTGCGAGTCCCCGCTGCAGCAGAGGTCACTCTCAAAGCAGCTCGAGGACGCCAGCCGCCTAGGAACGACCTGGACCGTCATTCTGGGGGAAAAGGAGCTGAAGGCCGGTGGGGTGACCCTCAGAGACATGAGGAGCGGCGAGGAGGAGCTTCTTCCCCTGGACCAAGCGATTCGGCGGATGACGCACCCCTGACCGAGCCGGCGCAATCTTTAATCAAAGGCCTAACTATTTCCCACGCACCGGCATGGAAAAGGCGATAGTCCTCGTAAACCTCAGCCCGGGCTCTGAGGAGGAGAGCATCTCCGCCCTCAAGGGCATGGCAGGAATTACGTCAGTCTACCAGCTCTACGGCCTTTACGACCTCCTGGTCATGGTAGAAGGGGCCGACGACCAGGCAGTCAAATCGATTATCGCTGAGAACCTTAGGTCGAAGCCCGGTGTCGTCTCCACCATCACGATGAAGATAATTTCGTAGGAATCTTCGAATCCTTAAACATCGTACATAGGGGGGTCGATTTGTTGCCCAGAGTCCTCGTGACAGGTTCTGCAGGGCAGATAGGCACAGAACTCGTGCCCCACCTGCGTTCCCTCTACGGCAAGGACAACGTGGTAGCGGCAATCCACAAAGCCTCAGGAGGCCCCTCGCTCAGAGACGGTCCACTTGTAACTCTCGACACCGGGGACAGCGCCGCCATCGACGGCGCGATCCGGGAGTTCAATGTCGACACTATCTACCACCTGGCCGCCCTGCTTTCTGCGACCGGGGAGAATGACCCCCAACTCGCCTGGCGAGTGAATATTGACGGACTAAGGAATGTCCTCGAGGCGGCGAGGAAGAACGGGGTGCGCAAACTCTTCTGGCCGAGTTCCATCGGAGCTTTCGGCCCTGACGCCCCACGGACCAACGCTCCGCAGAATTCACCCCTGAACCCGACCACCATGTACGGAGTGACCAAGGTCGCGGGAGAGCTCCTCTGCAACTATTATTTCGTCAAGTACGGCCTCGACGTCAGAATCCTCAGGTACCCGGGCCTGATAAGCAATGTCGCGCCCCCTGGGGGAGGGACGACGGACTACGCCGTCGAGATCTTCTACGCTGTTCTTCAGAAGGGCTCCTATGTCTGCTTCCTCAGGGAGGACACCGTCCTTCCCATGATGTACATGCCCGACGCGTTGAAGGCTACGGTGATGTTAATGGAGGCCGAGCCGAAAAAGGCGCCTCGTCATCTCGGATACAACCTCGCTGCCATCAGCTTCTCGGCCGGCGAGCTCGCCGCCGAAATCCGGACGCACATCCCCGGGTTCACAGTCACTTACTCCCCCGACCAACGACAGAAAATAGCCGATTCCTGGCCGATGTCCATCGACGACTCGGAGGCGAGGCGCGACTGGGGATGGAAGCACGACTACGACCTGCAGAGGATGGTAGCCGACATGCTCGCCAAACTCCGTCCGCGACTAACCTCTGAGGGGAAAGGCGTTTAACACCTTGCCGCGGCTTCTGGCAGTGAGATCGTGAGAGACCCGACATCCTTCCTTCGGCAGGAATACGACGACCTAGTTAGGCAGGAGCTGGATTGGAGGCTGAGGGTCCTCGGAGGCCCCAGCACAACCTGGTGCATTGTCGATGGGAAGAGGGTCCTCATGTTCTGTTCTAACAACTATCTCGGGCTCAGCAACCACCCCAAGCTGAAGGAGGCCGCAATCAGGGCGGTGGAGACCCACGGCGCAGGGTCCGGCTCGGTGCGTCCAATAGCGGGGAACATGGACCTTCATACGGAACTCGAAAGGCGTCTTGCCAAGTTCAAAGGCGCAGAGGCGTCTCTCGTCTACCAGACCGGGTTCGCCGCCAACGCGGGGCTGATCCCTCAGCTCGTTGGCAAGGGGGACCTCATCGTAAGTGACGAATTGAACCACGGGAGCATCATAGACGGGGTCAGGCTCTCCCAGGCTGAAAGGAAGGTCTACAAGCACGCCGACCCTGAAGACCTTGGGAGGGTCCTCGACGAATCTGAGAAGGCCTCCCCCGCCTTTCGAAGAATTCTAGTCATTACAGACGGGGTGTTCTCCATGGACGGGGACATCGCGCCGCTCGATAAGGTAGCAGCCATCGGGGCGGAACACGGGGCCATGGTCTACGTCGACGATGCCCACGGCGAAGGGGTCCTCGGGGATGGGGGGAGGGGCATAGTTTCTCACTTCAAGCTTCCGAGGGAGAAGGTCCAAGTCGAGATGGGAACATTCTCGAAGGCCTTCGGGGTAGTAGGGGGCCACGTCTCTGGCTCTCGCGACCTCGTCAACTTCGCGTACAACAAGTCTCGGACCTGGCTCCTAAGCGGCTCGCACCCCCCTGCAGTCGTAGCCGCCTGCCTCGCGGCCATCGACGTCCTTGAGGACGAGCCCGAGCATGTGCGGAGACTCTGGGAGAACACCCGATATTTCAAGAAGGCGATGCGCGACCTGGGCTTCGACATCGGCAAGAGCGAGACCCCCATCACGCCGGTCATGGTCGGAGACAGCGGAAAGGCCAAGAGGCTGAGCTCCCGGCTCTTCGAAATCGGAGTATTCGCACTCCCTATCGTCTACCCCATGGTTGCGCAAGGGAAAGCAAGAATACGGACTATCATGAACGCGGCACTGACAAGAGAGGACCTCGACTTCGCCATCGGTGCCTTCGAAAAAGCGGGGAAGGAACTAGAGATTCTCCCCGCCGAAAGGGTCGCCTAGATTCCATTCGTCGCTCCTGTACTTCCCGACCAGCCTGGACCAGGTATCCTTCTCCGCAGGTGACCACTCCCCCTCCTCGAACCCTACCCAGGACTCAGCCAATTCGGAAACAAAATCTGACCGCTTGACACCGCAATTCGATACCTCTGCGAATCTGCTCCTCGGGTACCGTCGGCCAATTTTCGTCGCAGAGGGCCTTGTGAGCCTCTGGACCTCATCGAGGTCGGCGTCGATGAGCAGCGTCCCGTGGCACAGCACCGTCTCCTTCGACAAGTAGGCCGCCATTCCGCAGACCTTTCCCCCATTATCGACCAACGTGTTCGGTGGGACGAACTCGCACCTGACTCCGCACTTCCTCAGAGCCTCGTTGACCATAGCTGCAAACGAATTGAAAACCGATTTTGCATCGCCCATGGGCCATGGCGAGCGTCCGTTTCGAGGCACGTAGAAAGACCAGTTCAGGTTCCCTGGTCCGTTGAACACCGCTCCCCCGGCGCTCATCCTCCTCACCACAGGGATCGACCGGCTTCGGCAATATTCAAGATCAGTCTCGTACTTCGCGAGCTGAGCTCTCCCGATCACGACTGACTTCTGGTTCTCCCAGACCCTCAGGGTAGGCATCCGGGCCTCCAAGAAGAGCTCTTCTTCGAGCGCAAGATTGGAGTAGGGGTCTGCGAGGACAAGGTCCAGCAGCTTTCCCTTCAACAATCTCTTCGACTTGCGCATAGGTTAAGAGCTTTCGGCCACGGGCAGCAGAAACCTGGCCATGACTTACAAGTTCCTCCCAGACGTCGCCCTCGCCGACATCGCCTTCGAAGCCGAATCGAACACGGTGAACGGTCTCTTCGAATCCTGCGCCATGGCTCTGACTGACATAATGGTCGACCAGAAGACGCTCCGAGGAAGGATGACAAAGGAAATTTCTCTGAAGTCCGACGCCCTTGACAGGCTCCTCTACGACTTCCTGACCGAGCTCATCGTGATGAAGGACGTGGAATCTCTCCTGTTCTCGGAATTCCATGTCGAAGTGAGCGGCGCAGGCTCAGAACTCGCCGCTGTGGCAAAGGGTGAACCCATCGACAGAGTCCGCCACGCCCTCCGCAACGACGTCAAGGCAGTAACTATGCACATGTTCGGCGTCTGGGAGGAGCGAGGCAAATGGAAGGCGACCGTTGTCGTGGACATCTAGACTAGCGCCAAACGCTTAAAGAATCAACTCGAATGCTGCCGAACAAGAGGTCCGGTCTCGGCGTGGCGCACATCGATTCGATAAAGCAGGTGTCAGACGTATCCTGGGAGATCCCCACGACGTACAAACAGGGAATGCTCGTCCCAGCAAAAATCTACGCAACTAGAAAGCTCCTTGACGCCATGGACTCAGGGGTAATCGAACAAGTGACCAACGTCGCCTGCCTCCCAGGAATCGTTCGACAGTCCTATGCCATGGCCGACGCCCACTGGGGGTATGGCTTCCCCATCGGCGGCGTCGCAGCATTCGACCTCGAAAAAGGCGTCATTTCCCCCGGCGGGATTGGATTTGATATCAACTGCGGAATGCGCCTAATAAGGACTAATTTGCGCTTTTCTGAGGTAAAACCAAAGGTGAAGGAGCTTGTAGACCTCATTTTCAGGCTCGTCCCCGCAGGGGTGGGTGTGAAGGGGTTTCTGAGGGTCAGCGACTCACAATTCGACGAGATAATGAAGTACGGGGTCAAGTGGTGCGCCGAGAACGGCCAGGCCTGGGAAGACGACCCCTCACACGTAGAGGAAGGGGGCTTCATCAAGGGGGCCGACCCGTCCAAGGTCAGCCGCCAGGCTAGGAGTCGCGGAATCCAGCAGCTCGGGACCCTGGGCTCTGGGAACCACTACCTAGAAATCCAGGTCGTGGACCAGTCAAGGTTCTTCGACAAAGACCTCGCGAAGCACTTCGGGATCACCGACCCCGAACAGGTGGTCGTCATGGTCCACTGCGGGAGCAGGGGCTTCGGCCACCAAATCGGGAGCGACTACCTGAGGATATTCGACGGGGCAATGCGGAAGTACGGGCTCTCCGTCCGGGACAGGGAGCTCGCCTGTGCCCCCTTCTCCTCCAAGGAAGGGAAGGACTACTACGGCGCGATGGTCTGCGCGGCCAACATGGCCTTCACGAACAGACAGATCATAGTCCAGCAGGTGAGGGACGCGTTCTCCAAGGTCTTCCACCGGGACGCCGAGGCCATGGACATGCACCTGATCTACGACGTCTGCCACAACGTCGCCAAGGTGGAGAGGCACTCCTACGACGGGAAGAGCGCAGACCTCTTGGTCCACAGGAAAGGGGCGACCCGGAGCTTCGGCCCCGGCCACCCCGACATCCCTGCCCCCTACCGGGACATCGGCCAGCCCGTGATCATCGGAGGCTCCATGGAGACCGGCTCCTACCTCCTCCTTGGGACTCAGAAGGCCATGGAGGACACCTTCGGGTCGACGGCCCACGGCTCCGGACGGACCATGTCGCGGACCGCGGCGAAGAGGGAGGTGAGGGGGGCAGAACTGCAGAGGAAGATGCAGGAAAGAGGGATCTACGTCAAGGCCGCCACGATGGACGGCCTCGCGGAAGAAGCAGGGATGGCCTACAAGGACATATCCGAAGTCGTCGACACCATGGACCGGGCTGGGATATCTAAGAAGGTCGTCGCCCTCAGGCCAGTGGGGAACATCAAGGGCTAGCCGATGTAGCCGGGCCTTGACTCGCGCTCTTTTTGAGGCGCAGCCTCCCGGGCCTGCTCGGCCATGGCTTGTAGCTGGCTGATTACCTTCTGCGTCTCCTCCGCCTTCTCCTCCAGCTTCGAAGTGTCTATGGGGATGCCGACCACCTTCGAAAGCATCTCGAGGACGGCCTTGGAGGCACCTGCGTCCACGACGTACCCCGAAGTCTCCCCAAGTAGGCACGCCCCTTCTAGACCACGCAGAGCAGCGACCCCGATGAGCAGTCCGTTCATCCCGCTGATCCCCCCGTCCTTCATGAGGGTCACCCCCTTCTCGGACAGCGACTCTATCATCCCCTTCGACGTTCCGGCCCCATAGACCTTCGGAGCCTTGGTGAACGAGCCCGTGATGTAGGCTGCCAGGGTGTACACCCTCTTCACGCCGCACTTTTTGGCGAACTTCACGACTGCGTCGGCCAGGGCGTACTCCCCCTCTGACGTGGTCGGCTGTGCGTCTGCTGTGAACACGAAGAGGCTCTTTCCCTTCCTCGTCGAGGCGAAGTAGACCTCAGCCCTCGGCTGTTCGACCGTCCCGTCCGCCTTCACGTTAACCTGGGGTGGAAATGTCTCGCTCGTGTACTCCGCCACCTTCTTGAGCTTGAATGAGTCTACGAGATGGTCGGCTGCGAGCTTCCCGACATACCCGCTCCCGGGTAGTCCACAGACGAGGACCGGGCCGGAGGCTTTCGGTGTCGACATGACCCGCTCGCTGATCAGCGGGGCTTTCTCCGACTTGGAGGTCCTCACTCCTTCTCTTTCCTCCTAAGCTTCTCGCCCAGTTCGACGAGCTTCCCCTTGTCCATCACCCTGATCGATGTTTTGAGCCTGAACCTCAATCCAAGCTGCCTGAATATCGAAAGGAGCTCCCCTCCAGCCACTTTCTCCTTTAGCCTCCCGTCCCTGACCATCCCGGCGATCTCCCTTACGAGCCTATCCGTCTCGCGCGGATAGAACGAATACGCTGCCTCGAGGACCTCGTCCCCCCGGTCGTAAAGCATCCCCTCGACAACCTCCCTGTCGGTCTTCTCGGCTTTGACAGGAGCAGGAGTCGCGGCCTTGAGCCTCTTCCTCATTTCCTCCAGCTTTCGGTGTTCTATGAGCTTCAGGTCTGCGTCTTCTTCCATGTGTTTTAGGACACCGTATTTTTCTCCATAAAACGCTTGCTGACTACTGCCTGCCGGCTGTGGCCAGCCCGACTGCCAACAGAAGGAACGCTCCGCCGACCACCGTCGCCAGTCCCAGTCTCTCCCCGAGTATCAGGACGCCGCCGACAGCGCTCACTGCAGGGACGAGGTACAGCTGTATCCCAAGTCTTGACAGCTGCTGCCTGGACACCAGGGTGAAGTAGATCAGGTTCGCCAGCACGGTGCTTAGGATCGCGAGGTAGATGACGGACGCCCAGCCGTAGGCTGACAATGTCTCCGCCTGGGAGACGAGGCCCTGGGTAGCCAGCGGGAGGAGTATCGCGGTCCCGAGGAACGCCGACCACGCCGCCACGGGGAAAGGACCATACTTCGTCGTCAGGGGCTTGGACGATACGGCGACGATCCCGCTCGACACAGCTGCCAAAACCACGAGGAGGGGCCCAGTCACGGTAGTCGACGACGACGACAGGTCCGGGCTCGAGATCGCCACAGACCCTGCGATTGCTAGGACGAGGGCGAACCAGAGCCTCGCCCTGAGCTTCTCGTGCAGGACGACCGAAGAGAGGAGCACGGTGGTCATTGGCGCAAGGGAGATGAGGAGGCCCGCTAGGGACGCATCCACCTGCTTCTCCGCGGTATTCAGGGCGAGATGATAGATTACCACGCTTGTGAGGGCGACGAGCAGGAGGCGAGGGAAGTCCTTCCTCTCGAACTTCACCTTCGGCTTGATGACCAGCGGATAGATTACAAGGAACCCTGCGCTAACAATGAACCATCTAAGCAGTGTCAGGTTCACTGAGCTGAGCTCGAAGTCCGCTCGCCTGATTGCCACGAACGCCAGCCCCCAGATAATGGAGAGGACCACGATGAGGACGTAGCCCCGCGCGCCTGCCAACCTTCGGCCCGCTACCATTCATCCGCTTTAAGCGACTCGTTTGTCTGGGGATGGTATTCCTATGTCCCGGGGACGCACAATTTCTTTTCATCGGTTGCAGAGGTCACGGCTAGGACAGACCTCAAAACGGATGTTTTCGGAATTCGTCAAAATGGCCTAGAAAAATTCTGAATCCACCCTGCGGCTTTTCGACCCATGGCAAGGAAACCTAGTCAGGTCTTCTCTATGGCTGCGTAATCTTGATGGATAGAGTTGGGCAGGACGTTTCACACGCCATGCAGAAAATGCAGTCCATCTCCCTGATGGGCTCTGACTTGTCGCTTCTGAACTGGTCCCACTCCGGTGTTCCCTTCTCGATAACTTTGTCCTTCCCAGTCCCGGCCTGCCCGGGGTTGAGGTTCCATTCGAAGACGAAGACGGGGCAGACGTCCATGCACACCCCGTCGGCTATGCAGGAGTCCCAGTCGACCGCCACTGGTGTCCCGTGGATCCCGAAGGTCGTCGGGTAGGGCTTCCCCTCCCCGTCCATCCTTGAGATGCCATCGGCCCTGACCTTGTGGCCGTTGTGCTCGCCAGTCACCGGGAACTGGTCGGGCTTTGACAAAAAGTTCGGGTCGATCGGCGCCGACTTGTAGCCTACGTCACGCGTCAATGTCGAACAGAGCTCGTCCCTGTCAGGTGGTTATAAGGTTAGTTGCTACTTTTTAGGACTTTGAATGTTCCGTCGGCCTTCAACCTATAAACCGTGATTGGTTTGAATGTGAAGACTCCTACCTCGGCCACCCCCGGGGTAGATCTGACCCTGACTTCCAGGTCCCGCGGGTTGTCTACGGGGTCGAACTTCGTGTCGAGGATTATGTTCCCGTTCTCCGTGTAGAACGGGTACCCCTTTGGGAGTAGTCGTTGGTCGGGGACTCCGCCGAGCTTGGAGAGCTTGACCTTGGCGCTCTCCCTTGCCATGGGGAAGACCTCGACGGGAATCTTCACACCGTTCTCGCCGAGCCTTTGCGTGAACTTGTCCTCCGACGCCACCACCACAATGCTGTCCGCGCTCCCCATGACCACCTTCTCCCTGAGCAGGGCTCCGCCGCCCCCCTTCACTAGATTGAGGTGTTCGTCGACTTGGTCCGCCCCGTCGATTACCATGTCGACCGACCCGCGGAAGGGGACGATGTTGAACCCAGACATGGAGGCGACTAGTTCGATCTGGGTAGAGGTTGGGACTCCTCTGACGGCTTTGGCCTTCCCGACTAGGATGGGAGACAGCTCCTGAAGCAAGGCGGCCACGGTCGAGCCGCTTCCAAGTCCCAGGGTTGCGCCAGGACGTATGTTCTTTGCGATTTCCTTGGCAACCCCCTGCAGAGCGTCCTTGGGTAAATCCATCAGTTTTCCTGCTGCTTCTTCTCTATGTCGATCTGTTCCAGGCGGGCGAGCTCCCCCATCACGTCGTTCATTATCTCTTTCCGCCTTCTTTCGGCCTCAGTCATCTCGGGCCTGGCCCGCTTCTCGACGACTTTCTCGAGCTCGACCTCCCGGTCCACCCTCGGGGTGGGTTCCTTCTTCACCTGCTCAGGGGCCGCGGCTCCGAGCCTCTGCCTTGCGACATCCAGCCTGGCCTCGATGTTTTGTATCCTTCCCTCGAAGAGGGAGACGAGGTCGTTCCTGAGCCCCTCCAGCTCCCCCACTTCAACAACGAGTTCGACGTCTTTCAGCTTCGACTGTAGGTCCTTGATCTGGTCGCTGTAGCGCTTAGAGATCATCTCCCTCTCCTCCCTTGTGATTCTCCCTTCGGTTTCCGCCTCGTAGAGCTTCATCATCGCCGAGGAAAGGAGGTCCCTTTCCACCATAATCGTCCTCATCTCTCTCCTCGAGCGGTCTAGGTCCGCCTTATCGAAGGTGGTAGCCATCACCCTTGTCCCCGGTTCGTCTCTGGCTGCGGCGACGACCTTAGTCGGTTTGGCCCGAGAATAAAACACGTAATAGGAAACGACGCCACCGAGGCCGAGCCCGGCTGCTGCAGCGATTACGGCAGTAAGAACATCGACCATACAGGTTTTTCCTTCCCTGTGCTATTGCGCCGTCGGTATAAAAGTAGAATCGAGGACATGCGTTGCAGAATCAGCTGAGCGTCTTCGATCCTGACGAGCTCAGGGTTAGGAAATCAGTTTGGCGGCGGGGAGATCATGATGATATTGTCCCCCCTTACGATTAGTGTTCCGAGAGAATTTGACTGTCCGTCCTCTGCGACTTCCTCGGCATTCTCGAGGGACAGGTTCATGTGCTGGTCGAAACCTTGGAGGGTTCCTCTGATTACCTTCCCTCCCTTGAGCTTGATGAGCACGACCTTCCCCATGCTGGTTTCGAGCTCTTTGACAGCCATGTCTACGGACAAATGCTTCCCTTATTCCGGCCGTCTCGAATTCATTTATTTAAGCAGTAATTAGTCGCGGGGCAGTTGAAAAAGTGGGTTCTATCTCGGCGCGATTCCGTCGAAATGATAGCTAAGATAGAGTCCGCTCTCGGCCTCGGCCTTGACCTCCCAAAGTCGGCCCAGGCGCAGTGCGCCGAGCCCGAGTCCGGGGTCGTGTTCGTCGTCCTGGACGGGTACGAGTTCGTCCAGTCGGGGGAAGCGTTCTTCCCATTCCTCGGGTCCCAGGAGGCCCTGGGGCGCTTCCCTCAGGCGTTCGTAGACGAGGGGGCGATCAAGTTCCTGCTGAACGGCGCTGACGTGATGCGTCCGGGTATCAGGAAGTTCGACGAATGGGGAGAGGCCGGGAGGATGGTCGTAGTCAGGGAGGAGAAGAAAGGGAGGGCCATCGCGGAGGGCCCGGCGGTGGTGGCCAGCTCCGATGCTCGGACGATGACCAAGGGGAGCTGTATCAAGAACCTCCACCATCTGGGGGACAAGTACTGGAACCTCCACAAAGCCCTCTAGAGAGGTGCTACTGCGCCATTAGTTTCATGGTACCCTCCCCTTATATGCTGAGAACGAAATCCCTGATATCTGAACAAAACTCTACAACTCGGTCTAACTAATTCACATCTATCATAGAATTGCTGAGGCGCCCTATGCTTAATAATAGGCCGCGGGAAAAGGAGTTACAACAAACAAATGTCTGGAGTAATGCAGGAAAGGAAGATGGAGGGGAAAAGCAAGGAGATCCTGCTGAAGGCCCTAGCGCTCCGAACCATTGAAGACATTCCAAAGATTCAGGAGGATATCGCCAACAAGACCATTGTGATACTGAAGGTTACTCCCTTGGCCCAGAAGAGCCTGGAGGAGCTGAAGTCGTCCGTGGAGCAGCTCTATGAATTCGCTACGTCGGTGGGCGGGGACATCGCGAGGCTCGGGGACGAGAGGGTCGTGATAACGCCCCCTGGCGTAAAGATCTGGCGCGGACTCCAGTAGCGACGGGACCCTATGGCCTACGGAGCGAGACTCTTCCGTACTGTTAATATTTCGAAGAGAGCACGCGAGACCTCGGCATGGCGGAGACAAAGGAGATTTCTGATTTCGATGAGCTGCGTAAGCTCAGACTAGCCGATGAGGGTTACCTTGTGATCACTGACACAGCCCGCCCTGCGATTGTCCACCGGGTGAACGCGAGATGCATCACGGCGGACAGTTTCAACCTCAAAGTTGTAATCAACGGGCGCAAGCAGGGGAGCTACTTCTGGGCTGAAAGCGTCGCCACGGCCTCGCATGCATTTGGTGCAAAGCGCTGCAAGGTCTGCAAGCCCGAGTTGTTCTTGGTGCCTCCATCGACTTTCGATTCCTAACATTGCTGCAAAGGGACAATGCTCTCCCGGAAATGGGCTGCCGTTTGGGTACTTCCACTAAGCCTGCTGCGCCGCAGGCCTCTCAGTAGACTCTGATCGCTTCCTGGACGGCGGGATGGATGGTAGGGATGCGGTATATCCTCTGGATTGCGTAGGCGAGGTTCTCAGTCTTTCGCTTATCTCCATGGTTGACCAGGACAAGTTGGAGCTTGGGCCTCACCTTGCCGACGAACCTTATGATCTGGTTATAGTCGCTGTGGCCGCTGAACCCCTCGATCTTCTGGACGGCGCACTTTACGTCGACGATCTTGATCTTCCCGTTCTGCTCCATCAGGCTCGCCTGGCTCCCACCGTCGAGGACTCTGCGGCCTATGGTCCCCTGGACCTGGTATGAAACGAACAGGATCTTGTTCTTGTCGGAGGGCGCAAGGTTCTCGAAGTAATCCAGCACCGGCCCCCCTTCGAGCATGCCTGATGTCGCCATGATTATGGCCGGCCCTTCGCGGTAGGCCTCCTCCCTGTCTGTCGGGTGCTCGACCTCGGTGAAGTACTCGGACTTGAACGGATTGACCCCTTCTTCGAGTATTTTCGTCCTCAGCTCCCTCGAAAGGTAGTCCGCATATGATACGTGGATGGCCGTAGCCTCCGAGATCATCCCTTCAGTGAAGACCGGCGCCTCGACCAAGATTTTGTTCCTCATGTACTGGTCTATCACGAGAAGGATCTCCTGTGCCCTCCCAACTGCCGGGATCGGGATCAAAACTTTCCCGCCCCCCTTCAGAATCCCGTTGATAGCGTTGACGAAGTTCATCTCCACTTCCTCTCGGACCGGCATGATGTCTTCCTTCGCCCCGTAGGTGCTTTCGGTGATGAGTGTCTCGACCCTCGGGTAGTTCCAGGTCGCGGAGTCGAAGAGCTGAGTCCTGCCATACTTGTAGTCCCCGGTGTAGACGATGTTGTGGGCCCCCTCGCCGATGTGCAGGTGGACGGTCGCCGAGCCGAGGATATGACCTGCGTTGTTGAACACGAGCTTGATGTCGGGAGAGATGTCGGTCACCATCCCGTAGGGTAGGGTGATGGAGTGCTGGATTGTGTTCCTGATGTCCTTTTGGTCGTAGACCAGCCTCCCACCCTCTATCTGTGCAATCTTCACGAAGTCATTCTGAAGTAAGGTCATCAGAGGGAGGGTCGGCTCTGTGCAATAGACCGGACCGTCATAGCCGAACTTGTACATCGCAGGAAGGAAGCCCATGTGGTCCAGGTGGGCGTGGCTGATCACTATCGCATCGAGGTCATTCGGAGAGATATCTGCCCAGTCCAGCCTCGGGTAGGCGTCCCAGGTGTTCCTTGAGCCCGGGTGGATGCCGCAGTCGAGGAGGACCTTGCTCTCGGCGGTCTCGACTAGCATGCACGACCTCCCGACCTCTTGGAATGCGCCTAGGGTCTTGATCGTCACATGTTCGGTGGCTGCGATTCGCGGTCTGAATATCGCTTCTCCCAGCTCCCGGTAGAACTTCTCCCGGGCGTCGCTTCCCACTTTCAAGGCGTAGTACACGTTCTGGATCGCCGTCGACTTGATGTGCGGTGCCTTCCTCACCTTCACCTTCCATCCCGTCTGCTCCATCGCCGCCCCTAGGTCGAAGCCAGCCTCCTGGGAGAGGAGCCTTGGGTTCCCCGCCTCGACCGTTATCTCCCCCAAGGCGTCGTCGAAGAAGTAGTTCGAGACTTCGGCCTCGATGGGGAGGGTCTTTTCCAGAGTCTGCCTCGCTTCGTTCTCTGGCTTCCTGATCGACTTCTCAGTCCTCGTGACCACCCTCTTCTTCAGAGTGTTCACGATCTCAGAGATTACGTAGCTGTTCTTGTGGAGGAAGGCCGGGTTCTTCGTGTAGAGAGCGATCCTCGGGCCTTCATACTCGATCCTTGTTATCTGAGCTTCCGCTGGGATGTTGTTCAGAATGGCGCTCATTAGGCTTACGCCGTTCGTTTTCTGCTCCAAGACTAATTGTTAGTTGTGAACTGGGCCAGGAGTTTGTCCTTCTCCTGTTCGGATATCTCCCTGAAACCTTCCTTGTCCAGGACGGCCACGTCGAAGTGGTCCCCCGTGGCGACGTTCCTCCGCGTGGCTGCTATGATCGCCTTCGCAGCAAGCGGGTATGCCTTGGACGTCGGCATGCCTTCCTTGAACTCCGACTCCAGGATACCATACGCTACCGGCGAGCCGCTCCCGGTCGCGACGACCTTCTCCTTGTTCATGGACCCGAAGAAGTCCACGTTGAAGATCGAGCCTCCGCTGCTGTCTACTCCACCGACGAGGACGTCGGCGATGAACGGATACAGCCTTGACGAAAACAGGACGTTTGAAACGACCTGTGCCGCCGCCTTCACCGGCATGGGCCGGCTTTTTTCAATCCTGTAGAGGTTCGTATAGTACTTCAGCGTGTCGACTACGTTCTGTGCATCGGCCACTCCACCTGAAATCGTCATGGCCAAGTTGTTATCGATTCTCAGGAGCTTCTTCCCCCTCTTGTGCGCGATGAAGCCCCCGGCGGTCACTCGCGTGTCGGTGGCCAGGACGACTCCGTCCGAGCACACGAGCCCCACTGTCGTGGTCCCGTGGTATACGGCAGAGCCTACTGTCTTCCGACCCACTGTGTTGAATTCTCTTGACATGTAGTCCACAAACCTCTTCAGAACGGCAAAAACCGCATGAGCCGGTCGCTTATTTAATCTTGTGGAGAGAGGAACGGGACTCCGTCGCGGACCGCACTCGTTGAAAAGAACTGGAATCGACCGAGAGTCCACGGGTGCGCTTAAATCGGTAGCACGGTCGTCGCCCAACGTGGACCAAGGCTACCACCTCATGGAGCTCCCGACGAAGATCCTCATTGGCCAGGGCGTCCTCGCCAAGCTCGGAGATTTCATGGAAGAATCTTCGGGGAGCAAGAAGGTAGTCATCGCAGCAGGCGCAAACGTTGCTGCCAAAGTGAAGGAGGCCGTCGACTCGGCGCTCAAAAACGAAAGGACCTGGGTGGAGGTCCAGGCCGCCGACACAAAGAACGTGGAAAGTGTGATTCGGGCCGGTGCGGATTCAGGGTGCATCGTGGGGGTCGGTGGAGGGAAGAGCGTCGACGTGGGCAAGCTGGCAGCGTTCAAGATGCGCCTTCCGTTTTACTCAGTCCCTACAAGCGCATCCCACGATGGCATTGCTAGCCCCTTCGCCTCTTTGAAGGGACTCGACAGGCCGTACTCGATTATGGCCAAGCCCCCGGTCGGGATACTCGCCGACATCGATGTGATAGCGTCAGCCCCCAGGCGCCTGCTCGCATCGGGTTGCGGGGACCTCGTGTCGAAGCTGACCGCGGTAAATGACTGGCAGCTGGCTCACAGGGTGACCGGGGAATACTATGGCGGGTATTCGGCCAGCCTCGCCCTCATGAGCGCCGACGTGGTCCTCGGGCGGTCCAGGATGATCGGGAAGTTCGGGTTGGAGAGCGTTAGGGATCTTGTCGAGGCGCTCATCAGCACGGGGGTCGCAGCGGGGATCGCCGGGAGCTCGAGGCCCTGCAGCGGGTCGGAGCATCTGTTCAGCCATTACCTGGACCTGGTAGCGCCGGACTCCGGGCTCCACGGGGAGAAGTGCGGCATCGGGACGATCATGATGTCCAAGCTCCAAGGAATCGACTGGAGGCGGGTACGTTCGGCCCTGAAGAATGTGGGGGCTCCAGTGGAAGCCTCCCAGCTCGGGGTAGACGATTCAATGGTCGTCGAATCTTTGGTCAAGGCCTCTTCCATCCGCCCGGAGCGGTACACAATCCTTTCGAGGAAGAAGCTGAACAGCCGGACTGCAAAGACTCTGGCGAAGTCGACCGGCGTGATCTAGGCAGTCTGCGCGGGGGCGGCCTTCTTCCGTCTAGTCTTCGGCGGACCCGCGGGTTCCATGGGTTTCTCGGCCTTCGGCTCTTCCTTCTTGGGCTGCGCTTTTTCGTTGAGGAACTTCTCGATGTAAGTCAGCTTTGTCACTGCGGGGACGAACTTGAAGATGTCATTTGCAATTCCTCTTTTGATTATTTGTAGCCCCTCGAGTAAGAATAGATCGTCGGGGATGGTCACCGTAAGCTCGCTTTTGGCGAGGTCGAAGGAAGCCTTCTTCCCCTCTCCCCCCAGCCTCCTGTCGATGAGGGCCCTAACCTTGTCCTCGCCTCCCTCGACCTTAGTTAAGACCTTGATGTCGTAGACGATGGACTTACCCGCGAGCCTGTGGTTGAAGTCCATCTGGGCCCTCCCCGACCCGATGAACCTTACAATTCCCACTCGGTTGTCAATCTCCACTGAGTCCCCGACGGCGATTTCGTGCTCCCTCTCGCCGAACTTCCGAAGCGGGACCATTCGGACTTGAGTAGGGTCCCTGACTCCGAACGCCTTCTCCGGCGGGAGTTCTATCTCCTTCTTCTCGCCCACATTCATCTTAGCAACTTCGGCGTCGAGACCGGCGATGAGCCATCCTTCTCCCACCCCGACGAGCCTGGGCTCGTACTTCCTCGAATCGTCGTGGATCTTGAGCTTCTTCGCTTCCTCCTCAATTGTGGACTCGATCCCCTCCCCGGTGTCCTTTACCCGGGCGGTGTAGTTGGCGAAGATCAGAGTTCCTTTTTCAAAAGCCATAGGATTCGACCAGCCCTCGCGTTGGGTTTATAGACTTTCAAGCCTTCCGGAAGGCAGACATCGTTTCACCTATGGCCTTCAACGTCGTATCGACATGGTCGTAGCTGATGTTCCCCATGCACCCTACCCTGAATACTTTTCCGGCGAACGGCCCGAACCCTCCGGCTATCACAACGCCCCTGTCGTGGGCCAGAGACTTCCTGAACGCAACATCGTCAAAACCTTGGGGGTAGTAGGAAGCGATTACGGTCTTGGATCTGACCGATTTTTCAGCAACGGGGTTCAGGCCCAGATTCGCAAGGCCGTCGTAGAGGAGGGCTGACATCTTGTCGTGCCTCTCGACCCTCTTCGTCAGGCCTTCCTCCAGTAGCTCGCTTAGGGCTTCGTCGAGCGCGTAATAGAGGGGAAGCGCCGGGGTGAAGGGGGTCTCCCCCCTTGCGGCGTATTCCAGATATCTGGGGATCTCGAAGTACCTTGTCTTCGGCGGGGACTTTTTGAGGAACTCGACCACTCTGTCGCTGACCGAAACAAGTGCCAGTCCAGGAGGAGCTGCTATGCACTTCTGGCTCCCGGTGATGCACATATCGACCCCCCAGCGGTCGACAGGGATCGAGTACCCTCCAAGGCTTGATATGGCGTCGACCACTGCGAAGGCTCCGTTGTCCCGCGCCAGCTTCGTGGCTTCCTCCACGTATGGCGCCGCCACCCCTGTGCTTGTCTCGTTGTGAACGAGGAAGAGAGCTTTGAACCCCCTATGGTGTTCCATGGTTTCCTTCAATTGGTCGAGGGTCGGCGCCTTGCCGTAGTCAGAAGGTACTCGAATGGCTTCGCCCCCTGCCATCTCTACGGTCTCGGCGAGCCTGGCGCTGAACTCACCGAAGACCGGGACCAGGGTGACGTCTCCGGGTCTTATCAGGTTCAGGACGGCCGCTTCGACCCCTCCGGACCCCGAAGATGAAAACACGACGACCTCCCCATTTGTCTGAAAGAGGTGTCTGGTCTTGTCGAGGACTCTCTTGTTGAGTTCACGGAATGTGTCCCCTCTGTGGTTGATAATCGGCCCCTGCATCGCGTGCATGACCCTCTCGGAGACGTTCGTCGGACCCGGGAGCATGATCAGCTTCTGCCGGCTATCCACTCTCTCCACCTTTGAGGTCCTTCCGCATTAGAGCCTGCACCCTCTGTACACCGCCGAAGCGCTTGACGAGTTTCGCCACCTGGGGCGGCACCAGGCTCTCCCAGTCCTTCCTCTCCAGGATTCTGTCCCTTACGTTCGTGGCAGAATACTGGCGCCTGTTTAGGTACGGGACGGCCTTGACTTCAATCCCATCTTCGTTGAACAAGAGAAAGGTGAGGGCATCGTTCGTGAACACGATGTCGAACTTCGGGACCATAGATTCGACCGACGATACCCAGAGCGAATGGGAATCGGCGTCCACGATTGGGATAGCCATCCACTTCGAAGGGTCGACCCCGTTGCTGTCCAAGGCGCTCTTGATCATCGTAATCCTCTCCCCCGCAGTGAAGGGGTTGTCCCTTTCGTGGCTCCTCTGGGCAGAGCCGACGACGACGTAGAGGTATTGGACCTGCTTGAGGGCGTATTTCACGGCAGCGAGGTGCCCAAGGTGGAACGGTTGGAAGCGGCCTACGAAGAGACCGACTCGCATTCCCTTTTCGCCTCGCCGACCCGGTGAGACCTATTTAAGAAAACATGCATTCACGCGGGGCCATGGAGTTCTTAGAGGTCGACGGCTCGCAGGGAGAAGGAGGCGGTCAGATTCTCAGGACTGCGCTTGCTTTCTCTGGAATTCAGTCAAGACCAGTCAGGGTCACCAAGATCCGGGCGGGGAGACCGACGCCGGGGCTCAAGAGACAGCACGTCTCCGCCATCGAGGTCCTTGCGAAGGTCTTCGAAGCCGAGATTGTCGGCGCAATGGAAGGCTCCTCGGAGGTCAGATTCGTTCCTGGACCTCCGCGGAGTGGTTCGTTGTCCTTTGACATGGGGACGGCGGCGAGCATTACTCTTCTTCTCCAGGCAGTCGTTCCTGCGGTCGCGCTCGCGGGCTCGAGTCTGTCAATCGAGCTGATCGGGGGAACCGACGTGCCATGGAGTCCAACCTTCGACTACTTCCGGGAGGTTGTCCGAATGGCGTTCGGAGCGATCGGGGTCAAGTTCGAAGTCTCGGCCATCAGGCGAGGCTACTATCCACGTGGAGGTGGGAGGGTAAAGGCGTCGGTAGAGCCTTGCGTGTCATTGGTCCCGCTCGACCTTTTGGACAGGCCGAGCCTGTCGGACGTCAGGATTCGCAGCAGGTGCGGGGTTCTTCCGAGGCACGTAGCAGAGCGCCAGCTCAGCGCGGCCACGACGGTGCTCTCGAAGTCAGGATTCAGAATCGGAGGGGGCGAAATCACCACCGAGCAGACTGATTCGCCGGGGTCGTCAGTCTTGGTTTACACCACGGGCGAGGGATTCTACCTTGGGTCGGACGCGATTGGGGCGAGGGGGAAGCCTGCCGAGGCGGTTGGCGCCGACGCCGGAAACAGGTTCGTCGCGGTCGCGGATTCAGGGGCGTGCCTCGATTCCAACATCGCGGATATGCTGCTCCCTCTGCTCTCACTCGCGCCCAGACCGTCGAGGGTGAAAATCCATGAAGTCACCGCACATCTGGAGTCGGGCCTTCGGCTTGCCAGTCAGTTCACCTCTTGCGTCTATTCGGTGCAGCCCGAGGGAAAGAGTTCCCTCGTGACGATAACACCGGCCAAGGCCAAGTGACCGCTTGGACGGCACAACGTCTAAAAAGGCGAGACTTTTCGGTCGGGTGGATTTCATATGTCTTACGAGCAGTACTTGCCCGGTGCCACGGCTGTGGGGATCGCGTACAAAGACGGGGTGGTTCTGGGCGCGGAAAGAAGGATCACCCTGGGCAGCTTCGTGAGGAGCAAGTCGGGGAAGAAAGTCTTCAAGGTCACCGAGACAGTTGGGGCAGTGTGCGCGGGGATGGTGGCCGACATGCAGAACCTGGTGAAGGAAGTAGGGGTATACTCGAAGCTCAAGGAACTGGAGGCAAGGAAGGCGCTCAAGCCGAATTCAGTTGCAAAGCTAATGTCGACGCTTATGTTCCAGAACAGATATGCCCCGCTTCTGACTCAGGTAATCTTGGGAGGAGTGAGTGACAAGCCGATAGTCTACGTCCTCGACCCACTTGGGAGCGTGATCTCTGACCAGTACGCCACGGTTGGGACTGGAGAGGAGACCGCGATTGGGGTTGTCGAAGCTGGATACAACCCTGCCATGACCCAGAAGGAAGCTCGGGATCTTCTTGTAGCGGCTATCAAGGCCGCCGTGGCCAGGGACGCGATGAGCGGCAACGGCATCGACATCCTGATGATAGACAAAACAGGGATTAAAGAGGAAGGATTAACCCTGTAGGTGCGCCGAGATTGTGGACTTACAAAGGGATAGGGGTCCACTGGCTCGGGCATGACTCATTCGTTCTTCAGGGCTCACGGACGATTGTTCTCGACCCTTTCAAGGCTAAAGGGGATTACAAAGCGGACATCCTACTTATCAGCCACGAACACTCCGACCACCTTAGCGACGACGATATCAGAAAGTTCACGAGCCCGTCGACCATCGTCGTGGCTCCTAGGATTTGCGAGGGACCACTAATGCCGTATTCTATGGAGAAGAGATTCGTCGAGCCGGGCTCGAAGCTCGAATTGAAGGGGGTCTACGTAGAAGCTGTCCCCGCGTACAACCTGAACAAATTCAGGGAGCCTGGCAGGGTCTTCCATCCGAAGGCCGACGGGAGAGTCGGATACATCGTGACTCTGGACGGGGTCAGGTTCTATCACGCAGGGGACAGCGACGCGACCCCAGAGATGAAGGCCCTCGACGTGGACGTCGCTCTGTTGCCGGTTTCTGGGACCTATGTGATGACGGCGGAGGAGGCTGCCGAGGCTGCCAAGGCCATGAAGGCGAAGGTCGTGATCCCAATGCACATCGAATCTATAGTCGGAACGAGGGCTGACGCAGAGAGGTTCAAGCAGCTCCTGGGCGGCGCCCGCACGGTGCAGATTCTCGAGAAGGAGTAGGCGCTACTCGGGAACGCTGTCCGACTTCAGCTTCCCGTTCTCCAGCTTGACGAAGAGGAACCTGTTGTCTGCGAAGACGAGAGTGAGCTCGTTTTCCTTCTCCTCGACGGTTAGAAGCGCTTTGCCGACTATGCTATCGAACTTTGCCAATGCCGACTCCGCCCCTCGGGGTCCGTATTTTTGTTTTTACCGATTCATTCCTCTAGGTACTTCGTGAGCTCGTCCGTCCTAGAATCGGACATCCCCGCTTCGACGGATGTTCCGGTGGAGGCCTTGATTGCCTCTCTGATTACCTGGTCAAAACTTGCGCTCCTAGTTTTTGACTTCAGCCTCTTCAAGGCCCTGTGCGTGTCATCGTGCACCTTCACGGACTTCCCCATGACCGTCTCGTGAGCCTCTCGCTATTTAGACATAGAAGGATTGACTCAGTTTCGTCGCGAGTTCATCATCTGCCCGGGAGCTTACTCCGGGCTATGACTGGGACGGCGTTCACCTCATCGTCGGCGCCTCACCTTCTTGCTTCGATTTAGGCTTTATCTGCGGTTTCCAGGCCTTGCGGCGTGGGTTTCTTAGAAGGTACGATAGTCGTGGATGCCACGCGTCTGCTCCCCGGCGGATTCTGCACGATGCTACTCTCGGACATGGGAGCCGAGGTGGTCAAGGTCGAGCAGCCTGGTCTCGGCGACTACATGCGTGCGACCCCTCCCACCAAGGATGGCAGGAGCCCGGTACACGCCACGGTGAACAGAAACAAGCAGAGCATTGGCATTGACCTGAAAGCCCGGTCGGGGAGGGCGGTGATGCGTCGCCTTTTGAAGGAGGCCGATGTCTTTGTTGAAGGCTTCAGGCCCGGGGCGATGGACCGCCTTGGATTCTCATTTGCAGATGTGAAGAAGGTGAATCCTCGGATAGTCTACTGTTCCATTTCAGCTTACGGGCAGAAGAACAGGCTCAGCTCGATGCCGGGGCACGACATAAACTTCCAAGCGATGGCAGGCACCCTCGGATACTCCCCTAGTCCGGAAGTCCCGTTGTTGCAACTGGGAGATTTGGCTTCAGGTATGTATGCTGCGCTTGCGATTCTTGGGGCCTTGGTTCGTCGGAGGGGGGCTGTGTACCTCGACGTCCCCATAGTTGCGTCGCTCCTCTCCTGGATGGTGATCCCCGCTTCAGTATACTTGGCGACCGGGCATCCCCCCGAGGAAGGGCACAGCCTTGTCTTCGGTTCGACTCCGTTTTACAACCTCTACGAGACCTCGGACAGAAAGTCCATGGCCGTGGCCGCCATCGAGCCTGAGTTCTGGCGCAACTTGGTGACCGCATTGGGAGTTCCAGGGCTGGAACACAAGAGGTTCGGGACCATGGAAGAAAGAGGGGAGGTCACCTCCGAGCTCAAGCGTGTCTTCTCCG
Organism: Nitrososphaerota archaeon; assembly: GCA_027886975.1. Taxonomy (GTDB): domain Archaea; phylum Thermoproteota; class Nitrososphaeria; order Nitrososphaerales; family Gagatemarchaeaceae; genus UBA183. The sequence continues at coordinate 18,782 of JAPCJK010000002.1, read as the reverse complement.
CCAAATCAAGGGACGAATGGGCCGAGCTTTTGATGAACAAGGACACGTGCTCCACTCCTGTATTGACGGTCGAAGAGGCTCTGACAAGCGACTGGGCCAGGAACCTCGAAATGCTCGTCGAGCTCTCAAGGGGAGAGACGGTACTGAATGGGCCCCTCAGAGCGCGGCCTCCTCCAAGGAGCAAGCCCTTCACCAAGGCTCCCTCCCTCGGCGAAGACACTGGGAAAGTGATGGCCTCCCTTGGCTACACAAGAAGGCAGGTGGAAACGCTCAAGGCCCGCGGCATAATCGAATGACCTTACGGCCGAATCTGAATCTCAGAATCCAAGAGTCTCGTTGTCGTTGGCGACTAAGCGCGCTGCAACAGCATAGCGAACCCTTGCCCACCGCCGACGCAAAGGGTCGCCACTCCATACTCCTTGCCTGTCTCATGCAGTTCCCTTGCGAGGGTTCCTACGAGACGTGCGCCCGACGCCCCGAGCGGATGGCCAATTGAAATGGCGCCGCCGTGTATGTTCACCCTGTTTGGGTCGAGCCCAAGTTCCCTTATTGCGTAAAGCACCACAACTGCGAAGGCCTCGTTGATCTCCCAAAGGTCCACGTCGCCAATTCTCAGGCCCGCCCTTTCAAGGGCCTTCTTCGAGGCCGGGACTGGACCTTTCCCCATGACGCTGGGGTCCACGCCCGCCCACCCCATTGACACGACCCTTGCCAGAGGCTTGAGCCCCCGTTCCTCGACCTTCTGCTTGGATGCCAGGGCGACCAAGGAGGCGCCCGCGTTCAAAGGCGAGGAGTTGCCTGGCGTGATTAGGCCCCCAGCCTTGAACGAAGACGGGAGCTTGGCGAGCTGATCCATGGTCGTGTCCTTTCTGATGCTCTGGTCAACGTCTATCACGCGCTCTTGACCTTCAACCTCAACCCTCAGTTCCAGCAGCTCTCCCTTGAACCACCCTTCCTCGACGGACTTCGAGGCCTTCTGGTGCGACTCAAGCGAGAAGCGGTCCATCTCCTCCCTCGTCATTCCCGCTTCCCCGGCGAGTTTCTCCGCAGTCAGCCCCATCGAGTACCCGACGTTCATCTGGTATCTCGCATACTCGGGCCTCGTCAGGAGCCTGGTGTTCGGAGCCAGCCCGGGGTTGTTAGTCATGGGCACATGCGTCAGGTGCTCCATTCCCCCGGCCAGTACGATGTCCGAGTTGCCTGTCATTATCTCCATGGCCCCCTCCGATGCGGCGTTCATCGAAGAAGCGCATGCGCGGTCTATTGCCATGGTCGGGACTGAGACCGGGAGTCCCGCGAGAAGAACTGGATGCCTCCCTCCATAGAGCCAGTTCTCGCCAGTCTGGAAGGCACATCCGGTGATAACATCCCCGATCTCTTCGGGATTGAACGATGTCCTCTCGAGGACTCTTTTGATCAGGAGGCTTAGCGCCTGGTCCATTCGGAGCGAATTGTACACGTCCCTCTCGGGCTGGGTCGGCCTCGACCTCGAAAATGGGACTCGCAAAAAATCTGCGACGTAGACGTCCTTTAGTTCTGCCAAAGCCTATTCACTCTCCTTTGAATTCTGCTTTCCTCTTTCCCAGGAACGCAGAAATCCCCTCCTTGAGGTCCTCCGTCCCGAAAAGGACGCCGGCGGCCATCGCTTCCATCTCGAGTCCGGCGTCGGAAGGCGCCTCCGCTCCCTTGTTCAGAAGCCTCTTGGCGAGCATCACGGCCACCGGGGCCTCGGCCGACGCGAGCTCTGTCGCGTATTTCACCGCATATTCATCGGGGTCTGCAGCGGACACGAGGTGGTTTACGAGGCCGATTTCGTAGGCCCGTTTACCCTTTATCCTTTCAGAGGTAAGTATGAGTGAGCTGGCGTGGGATAGCCCCAGGAGCTGCGGCAGCCTCTGGGTTCCAGACCACGCAGGGACCAGCCCACGTGTCAATTCAGGAAAGCCGATTTCAACGTCTTCGGTCGCGATTCTGACGTCGCAAGAAATGGCGAGCTCGAGGCCCCCGCCGAGGGCGTAGCCCTTGAGGACGGCGATGGTAAGCTTTGGCAAATCGGAAAGCCTCCTCAACGTCCTTGCTCCCTTCCTTGCGAATTCCATGAACGCGACAGGGCTGCTGAAGAACTGAGAAAAGTCTGCGCCGGCTGAGAAGACGGGCCCTTCTCCAGTCAAGACCACCACTCGGACTTCGGAGTCGCCTGATATTTCGGTCACGATCCGGTCGAGCCCTTCAAGAACATCAGAGTTGATCATGTTGAGCCTCGGCCTGTTCAGCGTGACCCGGGCGACCCCACCTGCGAGTTTCTCCAGCCGGATGGATTCCTTTCCGTTGGACGTTCCTTGGTTTCGTTTACCATCTTCGCCTTCGACCGCGACCGTGCCACGCGCTGGGGGCGAAAGCCTTCCTTCCACGGCGTCGCGCATCCTCCCCTCGGCAATGGAACGAGCCGGAGCGAAGACCCCGCAGTCGAACCTCGCCGCCAGTTCCTCCAGTTTCGCCTTGACCTCGGCGTTGCTGAGGTCTTTTGCGACTGAAATGGGACCGAATGGCCTGTTCATCCCCAGGGTCACCCCTTTTTCTATATCTCCGGGGCCGGCGACCCCCTCTTCAATTAGCTTGACTGTCTCGTTAATCTCTAGCGCGAAGATGTCCATGAGCGAGACCTTGTCTGTCGGCGACACTTTGGGGATCTGCGCCTTCCCGTTCGACCACTCGTAAAAGCCCTTCCCAGTCTTCTTGCCGAGCTGCCCTGCCGCCACCATCTTGGCGAATGTGACTCCCTTACCATATTCCGAGGAGACTGCCTTTGCGAAATACGCCAGGGAGTCGGCTCCTATGTCAACTCCAACGAAATCGAGAAGTTCGTAGGGTCCCATCGGTAGTCCCTGGCTCTTCGCGTAGACATCGACTTCCGGTGGCGTCGCGATTCCTTTGTCGAGTATGAGGCAAAAGAACAGGGTGTCGGCCGCATTGATCCTGTTGACAATAAAGCCGGGGCTATCTTTCAGGACCTTGACCGCGGTCCTTCCAAGCTTTGAGCACACGTCGACGACCTGCTCCACGACGGCCGGGTCAGTCTTTGAGCCGGGGATCACTTCGACAAGTTTCATTACCATCGGTGGGTTGAAGAAATGCATCCCGACCATTCTCTGGGGCCTGTCGGTCGCGACAGCCAAGTCTGAGATCTTGATGTTCGAAGTGTTCGAGGCCAAGATGGCTTCCCGCGGTGCGTGCTCGGACACCGCCCTGAAGACCGATTTCTTAAGATCGAGAGACTCCGGCACTGCCTCTAGGACTAGGTCGGCGTCCGAAACAGCGCTCTTCATATCGCCGGAGTAGGTGATGCGGGAAAGCGCTGATTGCGAGTCGTCCTTGGTGAGCCTCCCTCTCTCGACAAGCTTGTCAAGACTCGCCGCTATCTTCCCTTTCGCTTTTTCGAGCATCTCTGGGAATTTGTCCGTCAGGCTTACCTCGTAACCGCTCACGGCGAAGAGCTCTGCAATTCCGTGCCCCATGTCTCCTGCGCCCACGACTGCCACCTTTCTGACCTCCAAGGCTCCTTCGTCTCGGCCCTGACTAGAGGTCGCTTAATCCTTTGTGGGGTAATGGACCCAACGAGGTTCTGGACCGGCGCCATTGTAAGAATGTCCCGGGATGATTGGGGCGAAAGGTTATCTCTCACTCGAAAAATGCGCCTTCACGTTATCTGTGTTTCTCGTTCTGGATCAAGCATTTGGGGCGTGAGTTGAATTGAGCACCCTCTCGCCTGTCGCCTCTGACTACGCAATCGCGATTTCGGAAGAGCACGAGGCATTCAGGAAGGCAGTGAGGGAATTCGCCGAGAAAGAGGTCGCCCCAGTCGCCCAGAAGATCGACAGGGAGAACCAGATGGACATGCGACTGGTCAAAAGGGCGGCGGAGCTCGGGCTCTTTGGGATCCCGTTCCCTGAGGAGTACGGCGGAGGGAGCGGCGACGACCTTTCGCTGGTTCTTGCAACCGAGGAGATCGCCAGGTTCTCCGCAGCGTTTTCGGCCGTGGTGGGCGCCACTTATCTGGTATCAACACCCATCTTCCTATTCGGCAACGAAGAGCAGAAGAGGAAATACCTGGTCCCGATAGCCAAAGGAGAGAAGCTCGCGGCCCACGCCATGACCGAGCCCGGGACCGGCTCCGACGTCGCCGCGATCAAGACCAACGCTCAGAAGAAGGGGGACAGGTACGTGATCAACGGCAAGAAGATGTTCATCACCAACGGGGACAAGGCGGACGTCTTCCTGATCTTTGCGCGGACGAGCCCCATTGAAGGAAGCAAGAGGCACCACGGGGTAACGGCGTTCATCGCCGAGAAGGGAATGTCAGGCCTGACAGTCGGCCAGCGCACGGAAGTGATAGGCCTCAGAGGGGACCAGCCGGTCGAGCTGGTGATGGAGAACCTCGAGGTGCCAGAGACCAACATCGTCGGCGAGATTGGCAGAGGCGTCCGCATCGCACTCACTTGCTACGACCACGGCAGGGTCGGGGTCGCCGCCCAAGGGACAGGCCTCGCGCAGGCCGCACTTGAAGCGGCCTTGAACTATTCAACGCAGAGGCAAACCTTCGACAACTATCTGTTGAGCTATCAGCAGGTACAATTCAAGATAGCTGAGATGACCGCTGCCGTCCACACGGCGCGACTTCTAACCTACTGGGCGGCCACATTGACCAAGAAGGGGAAGGATTTCATCAAGGCATCCTCCATAGCGAAGATAGTGGCCACCGAGGCTGCGGAGAAGAACGCCCACATGGCCATGCTAATCATGGGGGCCGCCGGAGTTTCGACTGACATGCAGGTCGAGAGGATTCTCAGGGATTCTCAGATAATCAAGACCTATGAGGGGACCAACGACATTCAGCGCCTCACCATAATGAAAGAGGTGGCCAAGGAGATGGGGGTTGTCGGCTAGCCTTGCCGTTATCCGCAGGGAAATTGAAATAGGGCCGGCGCTTCTTTCGGCTATCAGGAAATGAGCAGAGTCGCCATCGTAGGCGTCGGGCATTCAAAGTTCGGCAGGAGGACGGACGTGAACATTGCCGAGCTCGCATTTGAATCTATCAAACAGGCCGTCGACGACGCGGGGGTCGACAAGAAGGATATCAAGAATGTGTTCTTGGGGAGTGCCGGGACCTGGAACGAGGAATCTCTCCCTGCTGTCATCGTCAACGAGTACGCGGGCCTGGACTCAGTCGGGACGATGAGGGTCGAGGCGGCATGCGCCAGCGGGAGCGCGGCCCTGAAGTCGGCTTACAACAGCATCGTCTGCGGAGAAGGAGACGTGGCGTTGGCAGTCGGAGTTGAAAAAATGAGTGAAGTGGACACCCCGACGTCTGTGGAACTCATTGGGAGGGCCGGCTCATATATGTGGGAGTTTGAGAACTACGGCATGACGTTCCCCGCGTACTACGCCCTCTACGCGGTGGCGCACATGAACAAATACGGCACAACCGAGGAGGACATGGCCAGGGTTTCGGTCAAGGCCCACCATTACGGGGCGATGAATTCGAATGCTCAGTTCCAGAAGGAGATAACCCTCGAAAATGCGTTGAACTCCCAGGTAATCTCTTGGCCCTTGAAGCTCTATGATGCCTGCCCTCTGACCGACGGCTCTGCGTCAGTTATCCTCGCATCTGAAGAAGTGGCGAAGAAGCTTACCGACACTCCGGTCTGGGTCAAGGGGATTGGGTACTCGTCGGACTCAGCCAATCTGAGCAGAAGGAGCGACTACGTGGGCTTGGAAGCTGCCGCTCAGGCCGCGAAACGGGCGTACTCGGCTGCGAAGTTGACCCCCCAAGACATCGACGTCGCGACGGTCCACGATTGCTTCACGATTGCGGAGCTTATGGCATACGAGGACCTAGGGTTCTGCAAGAAAGGGGAGGGCGCCAAGATGATCAGAGAAGGCCAGACAGAACTCGGAGGGAGGATACCTGTGAACCTTGACGGGGGCCTCAAGGCAAAGGGGCACCCCATCGGAGCTACAGGTGTGTCCATGGCAGTGGAAATCACGAGGCAGCTAAGGGGTGAAGCCGGGAGGCGCCAGGCCCCGATAAAGAAGGGGATGGGACTGATCCACAACGTTGGGGGGACGGGTCACTACGCCTACGTGACCATACTCTCGAGGAACTGAGCCATGGCCGAGATGCCAGTCCTGCATTCCAGGAGGTCCCTTACATTGAGGTTCGACATCCCCATCTCGAAGACGCATGAGTTCTGGAACGCCCTCAAGGAGGGGAGATTCGTCACTACGAAGTGCTCCAAGTGCGGCAACGTTTCCTTCCCTCCACAGGCGGACTGTCCGAAGTGCATGAAGAATGAGTTCGTCTGGGTTAACGTCGGGCCCGAAGCCACCCTCCTGACCTTTACCCAGGTCCAGGTGGCGCCGGCCAGTTTCACCAGCAACGATTCCTACATCATCGCCATCGGCGAGTTCCCTGGAAGTCTGAAGGTGCTAGCCTGGCTCGAAGGCGTGGAGCCTAAGAAGGTCAAGCCGGGAATGAAGCTCAGGGTCGAGGCAAGGGCGAGCAAAGAAGGAAACCCATACTACGTATTCCTGCCCAACTAGAATTCCTTTGGTACGTCCCTCATGACTTCGGCCAATCTGATGAACCTGTCTCTGTACATCAAGATCTTGGTAAGGGAGCCCTTGAATCTGAGTTGCCCCTTGAGGACTGCTGACTGAAGGTCTACTTCCCCCTTCGCCACCTTGCACCAGGATTCGTAGTTCCCATCGAGGGAGAACTCCGCGGGGGTACCAGGGGTGACCTTCTGGAACGTGGTCACGCCGTTCTCCACTCCAAGAACGTAGTTCTGTCCGATATCAGTGACGCTGAAAGCGACGCTCGTCTTCAAAGTCTTCGTGCTCTCCGACCACTTCGGGTCCTGTGACAGTGCCGACTGGACCAGCGAGAAGTACTCGTCACTCATGTACTTCGCCATTGGCCGCCGCATCTGACGCGCGCCTTTTGAGTTTACCTATGGCCCCAGATGTCAAAATCGCCTTAATCCTCCTTCTTCCAATTACAAGGCCCCATTCGGATTCCCTCAGTATCGGCGCGATTTCGTTGTCCGTCTTAACGACGACCGCATTGGGATTTTCTTTCAAGGGTATCATTTTCACTTTTCCGTACCTCGTCTCCAATATTTTTCCGATGCTCATCAACTCCTCCGATGAAAGGTCGCCGTCTGCCATAAGTAGAACATACCTCTTTGCCGTCCTAGGACCCCCCGATAAGGCTCGCATAGAGCTCAGCTGCTCTACCTCTTAGAAGGAACAGCCTCGGCTTCACCTTCAATCTTACCGAGTCTCCAGACCCAAGGGCCAGGGTTCCTGAGACCAGTTTCTGCTTGTCAAGCCTGAGAAAAAGTGATGAGTGCTCATCAACGAAGGCCCCGATGTTTGTAAGGAATCCAGCCTTGAGGTCTTTGGGGAGCCGCTCTACCAAGCTCTCGAGGGCCCTGGCAGCTTCATCCCCAGTGAGATGAAGCCTCACACTCAAGATTTCGTTGCCATAGTGCCCCTCGAGACGCTCGATGACGGGCTGAGCCTTGACTGCCAGGACCCGGCCAACTGCCTCCTCGACCTTCTTCTCGTCCTCGGTGGCGTGGATCAGGTAGGTTACCTCCACCGACTGGATGGGCCCTTTCAACTTACTTCTCGGAGCCTCTAGCATAGGTGATATTAGTTAAGAATAATTACGTGGGGCTTGCACGGCCCCAACATGCCGAAGAAGCTTACAGTCGAGGACATTCTGTCGGACGAGCTAAAGAGGGAGATGAACCTCGACACAGACACCTTCGCTGTCATCGACGACTGGGACTCGGTAATGAACAGTGTCTACCAGATGCCCATCGAATACGCGGGATACACCAACAGGGTGGGAGAAATGAAATTGCTTAAAGAAATGATAGACTCACTGGCGGCCTCCGATTTTGACAGCGTCAAGCGGAGCGAAAGCAGGAAGAAGCAATTGGCGCAGTTCACCAAGACTCTCAGCATGTACTACAACGTGGTCTTTACCAAGGGGAAGAGAAAGGTGGGCTATGGGGCACTGATCCACTTCCCGAAGCTCAAGGCTAAGCCGGAAAGGAGCGGTGGCATAGTGCTGGCTGCCAAGATTGTAGTGGACGGAGGCAAGCACTTCGACTCCTTCGAGCGGGGCAAGTTCGACGACTTCCTCGTCGAGGTCAAACCCTACATCAACCTCCTGGGAGACCTCTACCGGCAGACCCGAAAGATGTAGCTGATAATGAAAGATTTCGTCCTGGGAGTCGAAAGCACCGCCCATACTTTCTCGGCTTCAGTCGTGTCTTCGGATGGAGAGATACTCTCCAACTCGAAGTCCGTATACAAATCCCCGGAAGGGAGTGGGATTCACCCGTTCGAGGCGTCGCAGAGCCACCTCGCCTCGGCGGCCAGGGTCTTGGCTGATGCCTTGCACAATTCCGGAATTCCACAAGACGAGATCAGAGCTGTGGCTTACGCCATGGGGCCGGGCCTCGGGCCCTGTCTGAGAGTCGGGGCCGTGGCTGCGAGAACCCTGGCGCTGTCCCTCGGCGTTCCTCTTGTCCCAGTCAACCACGCGATCGGCCACATAGAACTCGGTTGTTTGCTGACCGGGGCGAAAGACCCGATAGTCCTTCTCGTATCCGGGGGTCACACCATGATTATCTCGTTCTCCGGAGGAAAATGGAGGATCCTAGGCGAGTCCCTCGACCTGACCCTTGGCCAGCTTCTCGACCAGTTCGGACGGCACCATGGGTTCGCTTCTCCGTGCGGAGCGGCAATCGAGGACGCAGCATTGAAGTCAGTCAACTATCTCAAACTCCCATATTCGGTGAAAGGCAACGACGTATCATTCTCAGGTCTCCTGACTGCATCGAAGGCTCTCCTTGACGGGGGTGAAACCTTCTACGATGTGGCGTATTCGATTCAGGAGACCGCGTTCGCTATGGTAACAGAGGTGACAGAGAGAGCCCTGGCATTCACTTCGAAGAAGGAGGTCATCATCGTAGGCGGCGTGGCCGCCAACAGAAGGCTCGGGGCGATGATGACGGCAATGGCGAAGAGGCATTCGTCCAAGCTGTATATGACACCGTTGGAATACAGCGGGGATTGCGGGGCACAGATAGCGTGGACCGGATGGCTGGCCATCGAACGAGGCATAGAAATCCCAATTGAAGACTCGAAGGTTCGACAGTCCTGGAGGCTTGACACGGTTGAAATCCCCTGGAGAAGCTGATTACGCGTCAGGGAGGCTCATCTACAGAGGTGCCGAAGCCGACATCATCAAGGGGGAATGGCAGGGGCTGGATGTCGTCTACAAAGTCAGGAAGCCCCTAGAGTACAGGCTCCCCATCCTTGACGGTGCCATTAGGCAACGCCGGACTCTCCGAGAGGCCGAGATGATTCATCAGGCCAAGAAAGCGGGAGTCGAAGCGCCCTGCCTCTACCACGTCGACCCTGCTTCTGCGACATTGGTCATGGAGTTCGTCTCGGGTGACCGCTTAAGGGACTTGATCGGGAGGATTTCCACTGTTGAACTGGCGCAGGTCTTTTTCATGTTCGGGAGAGACGTCGCAAGGTTGCATGCATCGGGAATAATGCACGGCGACCTCACCACTGCCAACGTTGTAAGGAGGGGGAAAAGTCTTGTCTTCATCGACTTCGGCCTTTCAATGCGCTCGGAGAGGCTAGAAGACCACGCAGTCGACATTAGGCTAATCAAGGAAACAGTCGTGGGGGCGCACTCAGACTTCGCATTGGAGGCCCTCGAAGCATTCTACAAAGGATACTCGACCTTAGTCGGGGAAACCAGGTTCCGCCAAGTCATGAGGCAGCTTCAGAACATCGAGAGACGGGGGAGGTACGCGAGGGTGGCATGACGTCCGAATCCGGCGGGCAACATTTATCAGCCGAATACCTAGGACTCGCTTGAAAGACTGCGGCATGGCTAGGATTCACTCTCATAGACACGGGAAATCTCATCAGACGAGGCCTCCCAATAAAACCAATCCGAGCTGGGTCACGACAACTCCCGACGAGGCCCGTACCACAATCCTGAAGCTGGCCAAGGAAGGCGTCACCCCGAGTAGGATAGGCCAGACCCTCCGCGACGACTACGGGGTCCCACTCGTGAAGATGCTTCTGGGAAAATCCGTAGGTGAAGTCCTATCGGAAGGGAAGGCAGCCCCGAAGCTTCCCCAGGACCTCCAAGATCTCATAGACCGGGCGCTCAGGGTGCAGAGGCACCTTAAGTCGCACAAGAGCGACAGGAAAAATGTGCACTCCCTCGAGCTTGTCGAGGCCAAGATCTACAGGCTTTCAAAGTACTACAAGGAGAGAGGCATTCTCCCAAGCGACTTCAAGTACACTGCAGTGGTCGCGCAGCTGGCGTAGCAAGGAGGAGGGCAGGCCCACGGCCGACCTCGACGGTCTTCTGGCGAGGTACAGAGCTATCGCGACAGAGATTGCGAAAACCCTGAAGAAAGGCAAGAGGATTCTCATAGTTACCCACATCGATGCGGACGGCATTTGCAGCGGGTCTATCATTTTCGCATCGCTCATGCGGAGGGGGGCGAACGTGACCCTGAGGACTGTCCCTGACTTGGACCCGAGAACGATAGCGGCGCTCGAGGCCGAGAAATACGATTTCTACATCTTCACAGACCTCGCTTCCACGTTGATCGGCGAGCTCGAGTCCGCCCTGGGGGGCAGGTTCCTGGTCATCGATCACCATCAGATTCCCGCGGAGGAAATAGGGAAGGCTCAGGTCGTGAATGCCTGGAACTTCGGATATGATGGGGGCAGGGAAGCATGTTCTTCCTCCATGGCGTATTTCTTCGCGGTGACCTTTGACCCTTCCAACAGCGACCTTTCCCCGCTTGCCGTCGTCGGAGCACTCGCAGACAGGCAGGACGCTGGACCTGGAAGGTCGCTCTCCGGTCTAAACGAAACTGCGGTTCAAGAAGCGCAATCAGGCGGCCTGCTCGCGGCGTCCCGCGACCTCATGTTCACCGGGAGGGAGACCAGGCCGATCCACGAAGCCATCGCCCTGACTTCGACCCCCTTCCTCAAGGGCCTTACTGGGAACAAGGACTCGGTCCTTGCAGCTCTTCACCAGTCAGGGCTCACGCTCAAAGATGGCGGTACGTGGAGGACCATCTCGTCCCTCACAGCGGAAGAAAAGATGAAGTTGACGGAGGTGCTGGCGAGCACTCTGGGCCCCTCCGAGGGCGCGACCGAAGCCCTCGCGAGCCTTGTGGGGGAGGTATACGCGTTCCGGTTTGAAGATGCCTTCACCCCCCTCCGCGACGCAAGGGAGTTTGGGACGCTGCTGAACGCGTGCGGGAGGATGGGAGCGGCGGGGACCGGAGTTTCGGTCTGTCTCGGGGACAGGTCGGAGGCGCTGAAGGCGGCGATGAAGACCCTTCACGAATATAGGACCGGGATCAACAAAGCCCTCGAAGGCCTTGCATCTGAACCGTCGAGGATTGAGCCCCATGGGAGGGTCGTATTGGTGCACGGGGAGGGATTGGTGGACGAGAAACTCCTTGGCCCCGTGATTTCCATACTTACCTCCTCGTTGGAATTCAAGGACAAGGTGGTCGTCGGCAGCGCATCGAGCCGGGGCTCGGACCTGAAGATTTCCTCGAGGGTCGGGGACAATTATGAGGGGAACGTCAATCTTGGCCTGATAATGCAGGAAGCAGCCGAATCGGTAGACGGGGTTGGCGGCGGTCATTCCATGGCGGCTGGCGCGAAGATTCCTTCCTCAAGGGCAGTCGATTTCTCAAGGGCGGTCTCGGAAAAAGTCTCCAGTTGACGTTCTCGGTCCTGCTCACGCTAACCTGCAAGGACCCCGATGCGAGGAGACGGCTCCAGGCGGTGCTCTCGCCTGACAATGAGGGAGGCCCGAGGAGCTTGAAGCTTAAGGCCACCGGGGCGGGGAGCATTTTGAAATTCAGGGTCGGAGCTGACTCCCTGCAGACAGCTGTCTCGACGGCCCTCGCCATCCTTCGCGATGTTTCCCTCTTCGAGGAGGTATGGCTTTTATCGCATGGCGACGACGCCAAGGTCCGCGGATGACAGTCTAATTGATGGATGTCAAGCTCGTTCGAGACAATCCAGACGCGATAGTCCAAAGCCTGAAGAGAAGGGGCGCAGCCGACAAAGTTCCACTAGTCGTGGAAGCGGCGAGGGCAGACGCGGAATGGAGGAAGCTCAAGACTGAAGTCGACAAACTGAGGCACAGGCAGAACGAGCTTACTGCTCAGGTCGCTGAGCTGAAGAAGAAGGGGGTTCCCATCGAAGCCAAGCTCAAGGAAGTCAAGGACATCCCCCAGAAGATCAAGAATCTAGAGTCGGAGGTCGAGGAAAAGAACGCAAGGCTGACGAAGATCCTTCTGAGCCTACCCAACATCCTCCACGAAACCGTCCCGACGGGAAAGGACGAAACTCAGAGTGTGACGGTTCGGACTTGGGGGAAGCCTCCCGAGTTCGGGTTCGAACCCAGGGATCACATCGACCTGCTCACGGGCCTTGGAATGGTCGACATCGAAAGGGGGGCTAAGGTCGCAGGGGCCCGTTTCTTCTTTCTCAAAGGGGGCGCAGTCAAACTCGAGCATGCCATCATGCAGTATGCCCTCGATTTCTTGCGCTCCCGGGGGTACACTCCAGTCGAGCCTCCCTTCATGCTCAACAGGGCCGCCTATGAGGGCGTAGTCAACCTGGACGACTTTGGGCCCGTAATCTACAAGGTCGAAGGGGAGGACCTCCATTTGATCGCAACATCGGAGCATCCGCTGGTCTCGATGCACATGGACGAAATCCTTGAGGTTTCTCGCCTCCCAACCAGGTACTGCGGCTTCAGCCCATGCTTCAGGGTTGAGGCAGGGGCTCACGGGAAGGACACCAAGGGGATTTTCAGGGTCCACCAGTTTTACAAGGTCGAACAAGTGGTCTTCAGCCGACCTGAAGACAGCTGGAAGTTGCACGAGGAGCTTATCTCCAACGCCGAGGAGATTTACCAGGAGCTGGGGATACCACACCGGGTGGTGGCGTTATGCAGCGGGGACACGGGTTTCATGTCAGCGAAGACCTACGACCTCGAAGCCTGGTTGCCCGGGCAGGAGAAGTTTAGGGAGATGGCCTCCGCGAGCAACGTCACTGACTTCCAATCGCGGAGGCTACGCATCAGGTACAGGGAGAAGCAGAGCGAGCCTACAGTTCTCGTCCATACCCTGAATTCGAGCGCCGTCGTGACTAGGACCCTAGTTGCTTTGGTGGAGAACTTCCAAGAGAAGGACGGGTCGATAAGGATCCCGAAGGTCCTCGGGCCATACATGGGCGGGATGGACACGCTCAAACGACAGTGAAGTTATAAGCAGAATCAGACGGGGCGCCTTCGTTTGCCAAAGAAAGTCGCCAAGGTGAGGGACAAATGGAAGCTGAAATCATGGGTCGTTGTTACCGCCTCGCCTTCGTTCGGCAACGCCCCCATCGCCAGGGTCCCCCTGACTGACATACAGAAACCCGCGGGGAGGGTGATTGAAACCACGCTGTATGACATCCTCAAGCAGGATCCCCAGCACTACGCCTTCAAACTATTTTTCCAAGTAGATCGAGTCGAAGGGGATACTGCCCACACAGTTTTCAAAGGGCACGAATATTCTCGGGAGTTCCTTAGAAGCCTCATCAGAAGGGGTTCTTCAATGTCTGACTTGATCCACGACTACACGACCAAGGATGGATATGTAGTACGCGTATACTGCACAGCCCTCTCCCAGGGCAAGATGAACAGCTCCAAGAAGCATGACCTCAGGCTGATTATGGACAGAGTGATTGCTGAGAAGGCCGCGGGCATGAACTACGAAGGCTTCGCCCAGGAGCTAGTACTTCAGAAGGTAGCGTCAGATGTCTACAACGAGGCGAAGAAGGTTACGCACCTTAGGCACGTGGGCGTAAGGAAGAGCAAACTGATCTCGAGGCCTGAGGAAAGGAAGTCCGAGCTGCTACCCCCTCTTGCCGCCTGATACGATCTTGACTATGTCTCTGTTTCCCAACACGTGGTCCGCGCCTAGCCTCTTCCCATTCCTTGCGTCAATCGCGTAAAGGAACCCTTCGGCAAGCTCGCTGTGGACTGTTCTGGCCAGGTCAAGGGCGGTGGAACCACCCTTCATGATGAAGGCGTCAGGGAGAATGCGCCCCAACTTGTCCGAGAGCTTGGTCTCGTCCTCGACAGGGAAGACGACTATGGCTTTCAAAAGATCGAAGAAAGCTTGGTTTATCGCCTCCTGCACCCCAGTACCCCCAAAGACGCGCATCACCCTTTCGTCGACCATCTTGAGGGCGTTCGACTGAGCCTGGCTCAGCCTCTCGGGGTTCTTCACGGCAAATCTGCCATCCCCCGGTAGATACTCGACCAGCCCATGCTCGGCTGCCCTCCTAAGGAGGAGCTCCGCCTCTGATGCGCAAGGTATCACCTTCCTTCCCGTCCGTTTGAGCTTCTCAATGTTTGGCAGCGACGCAGGGAGGTCCGCCTTGTTGGCTGCGAGGAGAGACGGCTTCGTTAGCTTCCGAATTTCAATCACGAACTGAAGCAATTGTTCGTCCGTCCACATGCTGGGCTTCTCTGTCCGCAGGTGAAGGCGCTGGATTACGAGCTCCACGTCTGCAAGGGTCACTGAGAGTCCTGACAATCTTTCGGCGAGATGGTCGATTATTTTTCCTCCCGACTGCTCGAGTGACCGGTAGACCTTCTCCCAATCTTTTTTCAACAATCCAAACGCCCACAGGTCGAACTCGTGTTCCACCATGGCGACGTCGCCAAGGGGATCATGGGACCCGGGGGGAACCTTCCTCCCTTCGATGTCCGTGGACCCGGACGCGTCCACGACGTGAATCAGGGCGTCCGCCTGCCTTATCTCGTCGAGGAACTTGTTCCCCAGCCCCCTCCCCTGTGCTGCACCTTCTACGAGACCTGCGACGTCGACAATCTTGACGGGAATCAGCCTCACTCCGTCGATGCAGGTCGAGTTCCGAGGGCTGTCTGTGACACCCATCTCTCGACACACGCACTTGGTCCGCAAATGAGCGATGCCTATGTTCGGTTGGATTGTCGTGAACGGGTAGTCCGCGATCGGCACGTCCTTGAGGGTGGCCGCGGCGAATAAGGTCGACTTGCCCACATTAGGTTTACCGACGACTCCCACCAGCATGGGCCCGCCAAATTCCCGGCCCGTTATAACCGTCTTACGCACCGAGCCTTCGGATGAGCAGTGTCGCCGTCGTCGGGGGAGGGACCGCGGGCTTTGAAGCCGCAGCTGAAGCGTCAAGAAACGGAGCGGAGGTCATACTCCTAGAGCGGTTAGATGGCTGGGAACCCTCGTGGCAGGTATGGCCTGACTTGATTCTTTCGCCCGAGCAGTCCGCGGGGTCGCACCCCCTTCCAGACAACGTTGAATTGACGCTCGGCGCCAATGTGACCTCTATCGGTAGGGACTTCGTCCTCACGACCGATGGAACGAAGGTTAGGTTCGATTCGGTTGTGCTTGCGACAGGCAGCGAATTCGTTCCTGCAGTATTTCATGGTCGGAGAAAACAAGGGGTCATCATTCTAGATGGGCTCGAGGCATACGCCGAATTGGGGCGCGAAAGGTCTTCGATGGCTCACGTCGTCATCCGCGGGGAGGGGGTTCAGGCGTTCCATGTGGCGGATGGACTCAGGGGGACGGGGAGGAAAGTCACACTACTTACTGCGCCCTGGCTCGAACGGTTCGCGAGCAAGACAATCGGGACCGCTGTCAGGGACGCGGCCGCCAGGAGGGGAGTCTCAATCCTCGATTCGACGTTGCGGAGCGCGTTGGGGTGTGGCCATGTGGAAGCAGTCCTTGCAGGGGGGACGGTCGTTCCATGCGATGCGCTTGTCTTTCTGCCCGGGCGCGTCCCCTGCTTTCCTCAAACACTCGGAGAGACAGGTCCGAATGGGGGGCTACTCGTTGACCAAAACCTCAGGTCGAGTTCCCCCTTACTCTACGCTGCAGGCGGGTGCGCTGAACCCCGCTATTGCTGGCCCCATCTCGGCACTCTGGAAGGGGCCGCAGCGACCTCCGGGAGGGTCGCAGGGGCAAACGCAGCGGGACACAGAGTTTCCATGCGAACCCTGAACTTCGCCGAGGCTTCGTTCTTCGGCCTAAGGTGGGCGAGGGCTGGAACTAGGCTCGAGGAGGCTCGAGCCCACGGGCTGATGGTCTCAGAAATCAGCCGCAGGTGGAGTCCCGAATCGGCATGTTCCATTGTATACGAGCGGCCGAGCGGGAGGGTGGTCGGGGTCGAACTGGTCATTGAAGAGGGAGATCAACGGCTTGGAGTCCTTATGGCAATAAACTCCTCGACCAGCCTTCGAGCCGTAGCATACGGAGTCTCGGGCTGTTCAAGCGATATATCGCTGGTGTCGGACACCGCCAGGCTGGGGCTGCAAGCTTGGTCAGGATCCTGATATGTGAACACGTGGAAGTAGAGAAGCTCTCGCTCGGAGCCTCTGTCGATGTGGACTACAAACCGACGATATCTAGAGAAGAGCTACTGAAGACAGTGAACGGTTACGAGATAATTGTCGTCCGAAGCAAGACCAGGGTCGACCGCGAAGTTATTGACAAGGCCGCACGTTTGAAGCTCATTGCCCGTCCCGGGACGGGCTTGGACAACATCGACGTCGATTACGCGAAATCGAGGGGCGTGACGGTGGTGAACAGTCCCGAATCTCTCGTGGAAGCCGTCTCAGAACACGTCGTGCTGTTGATGCTGGCGCTAAGTAGAAACTTGGTTGTGGCTGACCAGGGAGTCAAAGCAGGGAAGTGGGAGAAGAACTCCTTGGTCGGGACGGAGCTGAAAGGGAAGGCTCTAGGGATAGTGGGCCTTGGGAGGATTGGCCGCAGAATCGCAGAGATCGGCAAGACCCTCGGGATGTCGGTCCTCGTCTACGACGTAATCAATATCCCGGCGGACGTCCTGGCTGGTTTCGGAGGGAGGGTTGTGGATATCGACCAACTCTTCGCAACCTCCGACTACATCACCCTTCATATCCCCTTGACTGTTGAAACTACCCACTTGGTAGACAAGTCCAGGATCTCCATGATGAAGAAGACCGCCTATCTGGTCAATACCTCGCGTGGTGGGGTGGTCGAGGAAGATGCACTAGCGGCCGCGCTCACGGAGGGCCGCATTGGAGGCGCCGCCCTTGACGTGTTCGAAAAGGAGCCTCCGTCCGGTGCGATTCTCTCGGCCCCCTTCACAATCCTCACGCCTCACATTGGGGGCCAGACCGAGGAGGCGCAAGTCAATGCGATCGAAGTCATCGGAGAGAAGATACGGAACTTCCTTACAACGTGACGATTCTCTGAAGAACGTTTATTTGGCGACCGAAGTCGAGGCGGCCCAATACCCATGTACAGACAGATTTCGAAGACTTGGCAGGACATTTTCCACGAGAAGGCAGGGGATATCAGGGCCAGGGCCGTCGAGCTGAGAAAGCAGCCCGCCATGGTGAGGGTCGACCGTCCGTGGAGGCTAGACCGGGCCAGGGCGCTCGGTTACAAAGCGAAGGAAGGTGTTGTGGTCATCCGGATGCGCGTCTCCAGGGGAGGGATGAGGAGAAAGCGGCCGACATCAGGAAGAAGGCCAAAGCACATGGGTGTCCTGAAGATCAAGTCGTCGGTGTCATCGCAATCGGTGGCCGAAAGGAGGGCCATCGAAAGGCACCCGAACATGAAGCTCCTAGGGTCCTACCCCGTCTGGCATGACGGAATCCATGCATGGTTCGAATGCATACTCATCGACCCGATGCACCCAGCGGTGATGAACGATTACAATTATCGAAGAACGCTTGGGATTCTGGACTAGCTATCTCTTCATTTCACTGCTGTGGCCTGGGAAGATCTTCGAGTTCGGGTCCACGTAGGCCTTGGCCACGTTGACCGCAAGGGCTGCCTGGGCGTATCCTGTAGCGATGAGATTCAACTTCACCCCGTCCAGAGGCCCTGCGATGTCCCCTGCCACGTAAACGCCAGGTATGTTCGTCTCCATCTTGCCGTTCACACGGATCTCCCTTCCGTCTATCTGAAGTCCCCAGTCTTTGATCGGCCCAAGGTCGGCCCTGAAACCTATGTTAACGAGGATCGCATCGACGTCGAGCGTGGTCTCCGCCTGGGACCTGTTGTCAAAGATGACGGCCTTGGTGACCTTTGACCCGTCGCCCATCACCTTTTTCACTTCGAAAAACAATTTGACATCGACAGACGAACTCATGAGCTCCGCGACACTCCCCTCGTGCGCCCTGAAGACGTCTCGCCTGTGGACGAGGGTGATCTTCTTGGCAGTGTCTTTGATGTTGATGGCCCAGTCGACGGCGGAATCTCCGCCCCCGACGATCAGGAGGTTCTTGTCTTTGAAGATGCTCTTGTCCTTGACGAAGTAGTAAACTCCCTTCCCCTCATACTCAGAAGCTCCGCTCGCGTCCAGCCTGTTGGGAGAGAACGCCCCGACCCCGGCTGCGATGAGAATGGCCTTCGAATGATGAACTGTCCCTTTGTCGGTGCCCAGTTCGAACATGCCGTCGCTCTTGTGAAGGGTGACCACACGCTCGCCTAGGACAACCGTTGGTTTGTACTGAAACCCCTGTTCGACCAGGCACTTTACGAGGTCCTTGGACAGAATCTTCGAGTATCCTGGGACGTCGAAGATGTACT
>JAPCJK010000019.1 GCA_027886975.1 Nitrososphaerota archaeon | reverse complement strand
GGACCTTCGTTTGGCTCCTTCTCAGCAGACAGCGCAATCTTGGATATCGTCGGGTTACTACTGTTCCGGGCGACCTACCAGGATTACCGAAGTCCAGCCTAAAGCAGTCCTCCTTCGATCGCGTCTTTCTTCCATCTCTTGACAGGCGCGATCGCGTGTGACCTTGACTATCCTATCAGCAATTAGAAGGCAGTACCTGCGGAGCGCGGAAATCTACGCCTGTGGAATACGAAGACCTCTACCTAACTGATGGGATACTTTGACAGTATTCCAAGAGTGTTGTCTAGTGGAAGAAGTAGGAAACAGCCTCTGGCAACAGATGTCGCGACTCAGTCAGAGACCGGAAAGACAAAAGGCTCAAACTGACTTCGTGAGACGGCTGACTTTATGCTCTCGCTCGTCGGTCTATGCCACGGTGCCGCTGCCGGGGCATTTCCTTTGCTTGTATCCAATCCAATGCTCTGAGAAGCGGCCATCATCCAACTCTACTATGACGCCGCATCTGGGGCAAAGGAGCTTGGTTACAGGCTTCACGTTATGGGTTGGGAAGATCCGGATATGGGCCCTGTACTCTTCGTCGGTTCTGAGGGTCAGCTGACAGGTCAGGCACCAGTTCGTCGGTATCGCCATTGGGACCCTGTATTCGGGCTTCCTCGGTAGGTGGTTCGCCCAGGTCAACGGTAGCGCTAGAAATTCTCCCTCTGATAAAGATAGATTGAGGATGCTAGTTCCAAAACTAGAACAACCGGCGCGATATTCCAGCTCTTCTACAATCCCTATTGCGTCTCAAGCGGAGCTCCCCAGTTCTGCTGTGGAGTCAACAGGCGGTCTCTGGATACAGAACCTCCGGCTTCGGCCGACATAGCTCACTGTTCGCGGATTAATCTTCCATTCCTCAGCAGGTCTAGCTTTTCCCTCGGATATAATGAGGGGAAGTGATTGGAGAGCATGTCGATGTACATTTCAGTCTCATCATCGGTCATGAATTGGAACATGTACTTTCCAGCGTAAGGGTCGGGAGCTCCCTCCCTCCGGAGGAACTCGATGTGTATTAGCTGGTCTCCCTGGGCAATCGTAATCGGAGTCCTCTCATTGCTGAGATTGACAAGCTCGAGAGCGAGCCTGCCGACGAATCCGCTGTGAACCTTCACCGAGTTAAGAAAGGAAAGCCCCAGCCTACCGAACTTGCTCTTCGAGGTAAGATGGGCGACGCAGTCAGGAGGGGTGAAGATTATCTCCTTGGACACCATGTTCCTGTGCTCTAAGTAGTGGAGGGTCCTGTCCTCCCTCACCGTCAGCACGTATCCGTCCCCATCGAACGCGTTGTCGTCGGACGGGTGGATGCATTTGTACTTCGCGACCATCTCCCGCAGGATGGGTGCACCGATTACGGTCAACTCAGCACCGCCGGCTCCCCGGTCAGGCCCTTATCAACATCCAGGGTTTCCTTCTTCATTCCCATCAATTTCTTGATTCCGACATAGACTATGAGCAGGAAGCTTGCGAGGCCGAACAGAAGTAGCATGTCGAGGTCGACGAGGTACTGACCCAGGAATTCGTGAGAAGTCGTGTTCCATGGTATTCCGTAGGCCGCCTGGCCGAAGAAAGCGAATACGCTCCCCAGGTAGTCAACTCCCCAGTGGGCGAGGACTGCAACATGTAGTCCATATTTGACGTAGACATACCCAAGGACTAGGCCTCCGTAGGCTGCTTCGGGGAATTTCCCAATGTCCCAGGTGCTTCCGCAAAGGACATGGCAGGCGCCGAAAGTCACTGCGCTGAACCCCGTCGCACCCCAGATCAGGAGTGAGGCCCCGCTCCCCACAGCCAGTCCTTCGATGGCGGCCGAGGGCCTCCAGAGGGCTTTCAAGGCCGTCCTAGCCGGCCGGCCCAGGCAGAGTATCATCGCTATGACTCCAATCAGGACGACCCTGAACCCGAGCTCTTCAACCAGCGGGGACGACGTAAAGCCCGCAAGCAATGCAAGAGGGTCTCCGCTGATTGTCCCTATCTGAACCCCCGTCGAGGAAATGAAAACATCCATTACGCTGGCGGTGAAAGTCAAGAAAGCGATTGTGATTATCGTGACGATGAACGGGCTTGAAAAGAGAGCCTGTTCCCCTTCCTTCAGGGACCTCGACACCGCTGATATCGGGTTGCTGCCCTGCCGGAAAGAAAGTACGAACATTCCAACGTAGATGACGCTCAAAGCCGCGAACACACTCCCCACGGGAACCCGGAACGGGACGTATGCGAGTAATGGGCCGATCCAAAAGTAGGGACGGCTCAGAGAGTTGTAATCAAACACCTTGGACAGGTTCCCGGAAAAAACAGAGTACAATCCCACTGGGAACGAAAGGACCACGAGTGCCACGGTGAACAGCAGGAGGACGAGGAACACAATCAGGAAGGCCGTTCCGACCAGACTTCGTTTCCGCGGCACATCGGGGAGCATTGTCATTGATGCTCCGCGGAGGACTCGTGTTCCTTCTCGACGAAAACAGACCCTGAATATCCGCACTTGATACAGTAGTAGTCCTGGGGAATGAGCCAGCCGCCGAGCTTGCTCCTGCCTTCAAGGGGGCTTAGGCATCTCGGACATAGCTTTGTCGACAGGACGAATGGGCTTCTCCTCGCAAGTTTTGGCTCTCTGTCGTCGAGGTTATCCGCGGGCTGCACGACTGCGGCGACCGCCGAGGCGCCTTTAACACTTACGAGCGGCCAACGGTACATGCCCAATTGTCAGAACTAAAGAGTGAACATAAGATATTGGCCGTTAAATACCGAACGAGTCAGAACGAAGATTGGTGCCCTCTGCACTTCGCATCCGCCTCTACCCGTCTCACGAACAAGAATTCAGGATGTTAAGGGCGCTGGAAGAATGTAGACGGCTTTGGAACGAAGCCCTCTCCCACCGCAAAGACAGATGGCAGAACGAACGCAAATCAACTTCGTATAATCTCCAACAGTGGATCCTCACCGCGGAGAGGCATGAAAGTCCAGGGCTCGCCAGTCTGCACTCACAGGTCGCGCAGGACGTCCTTCATAGAATTGACAACGCATTCACGGCATTCTTCCAAAGGCGTGCCAAATATCCAAAATTCAAGAAGTTTTCCGAGTCAGGATCGTTCACCTATTCGCAAGCATACAACGGTTCTGTCAAACCTGACTTGCACAGGAGGAGGCTTTTCCTTTCGAGAATTGGGAATGTACCCTGTGTTTTCCACAGGCAGTTACCAATGGATTCCAGGATGAAGACGTGCACTCTGGTGCGAGAGCCAGACGGGAAGTGGTTCGCCTCAATGGTGTTTGAACAAGTGGTACCGCTGCAGGATGTCTTGCCACTGAATGCCGAGTTGACCACAACGCCGATAGGCGTCGATCTAGGCCTCCTATCGATAATTACCACCTCTGAAGGCGAGAAGGTCAAGCATCCGCATCTTCTAAGGAATGCAGAGAAGAAGTTGAAACATGTACAACGCGTCTTCTCCCGCAAGGAGAAGAAATCCAACAACTGGTACAAGGCTAAGCAGAGATTAGCATCCCAACACGCCCATGTCAGGCGACAACGAATGGATTTTGATCACAAGCTCTCGACTAAATTGGTAAGAGCGCACGGCCTCATCGCCTTCGAGGACCTAAAAGTCAGGAACATGGTGAAGAGCCATTCATTCGCTAAGTCAATTCATGACGCAGGATGGGGGCAGCTTGTCAAGCTAACTGAACGCAAAGCTCTTGTGTATGGCTCTGTGGTCGTCAAAGTGCCTGCAGCTTTCTCGACCCAGGAATGCTTCTTCTGCAACTCTATCAACCCAGTTGAGGTTTCTATCCGGGAGTTCGCCTGCAGAAGTTGTGGAAGGGTTCTCGATCGTGACATCAATGCGGCAAAAGTGGTGATGAAGCGAGGTCTCGCCAAGGTAGGGCTGGACAGGCCCGAACCAAAGCCTGCGGAGATTGGACCTCTGCGCGCCCAGGCAACTGGACCCGCAAGCCCTGTCGAAGAAACAGGAACTAAACGCGCCGACCACGTACGGGCGCTGGAAGCCCACGACAATAGTCGTGGGAGGATGTCACAACCGTTCCGGGCTGACCTCTGACTTTGCCAACGGAGTTTTGCTACGCCTGCGGGAACAAGATGGTTGAGATTCAGATTTGCAAGTACCAATGCCCTGAGTGCGGGGTCTCTTGGACTGCGAGGATGTGTCCGGTCTCCCAAAGTGACAACCGTTCCCGCGGCTATCTCAATTTTGCGCTGGCCTTTTCTTCTTCGTTGAAGACATGAAAGGCGTCGTCTACACCTTTCCCCGCGTGAACGACGGCTTGGACTGCTTTGATCATGCCAACGGGGTTTGTCGATTGGAAGATGTTCCTCCCCATGTCCACCCCCACCGCCCCCTCCGAGATGGCATCATGGGCGAGCTGTAAGGCATCACGCTCTGGCAACTTCTTCCCTCCCGCGATGACAACGGGGACCGGGCACCCGTCCACGACCTTCCGGAAGTCCTCGCAGTAGTAGGTCTTGACAACGCTTGCACCCAGCTCAGCGGCGATTCTGCAGGCGAGCCCGAGGTACCTGGCGTCCCGGGTCATCTCCCTCCCCACCGCGGTCACGGCTAGGACAGGCATGCCGTACCTCTCCCCCTCGTCGACCAATTGAGCCAGGTTCGCCAGGGTCTGCTTCTCGTGCTCTGAGCCCACAAAGACCGAGACTGCGACTGCGGATGCGTTCAGACGAACGGCTTCCTCGATCGACGTAACCACCACTTCATTGGAAAGCTCCTTGAGAATGCTCGTCCCCCCTGTCACCCTAAGGACGATGGGGACACTCTGCCCCGGGTCCACGGAAGTCCTGAGGACCCCCCTGGTAAGCATCAACGAGTCCGCAAAAGGCAGGAGAGGGGTTATGGTTCGTCTGGGATTCTCCAAACCAGTGGTGGGGCCCTGGAAATAGCCATGGTCCACCGCGAGCATGACCGTCCGCCCTCCCTTCATTATCCTCGAAATCCTGTTAGAAAGCCCCCAGCTCATCCAATTCCTCTTCTTTGAAGGATAGGCTAGCGGCCGTTGGGATATTAAGCCTGACCCGGCAAGCTAGTCTGGCGTCACTACAATCTTCATGCCGCGGCCGGACGCTGCGGTGTCGACTGCCTCGTCGAACATCTCCAGAGGGAACTTATGGGTTAGGAGCTTCGCGAAATCGGAATGGTTTGACGTTATCTGGGCCATGGCCCTCTTCGTCTCTGTCTCGGTGGCGCCATAGCTTGCGAAAACGCTCAGCTCTGAGTTGTACAGGTCTCCGATATCGTAGTCGAGTATTGAGCCCCTTGAAGGGATCCCGAAAAGGCAAATCCGGCCCCCCTTCCTGACGGAACGGAGACCCTGGATAATCGCCTCTGGACTCCCAGATGCGACAATGACTACGTCCGACCCTCTTCCTTCCGTCTCGGCTTTCACAGAGTTGGGAACGTCCACTTTGGCCGCGTTGATGACCAGCCGAACTCCAGACCTCTCCGCAAATTCTAGCCTCCCCTCGCTGACGTCGCTTACGATCACATCCGCTCCCATTGATTTCAGCAGCATCGAGTGCATCATCCCTACGGGACCCGCCCCTGCGACGAGGACAGACTCCCCTGATTTCACTCCGCACTTATCAAGGGCCCTCACACAGCATGCCACGGGCTCGACAAGGGAAGCCACATCGAAGTTCAAGTCATCGGGGAGTTTGAGGACCCCTCCCTTCGAAACGTTCCAGCGGGGGACCCTGAAGAACTCCGAGAACCCACCAGGAGTCAGGTTGCTCGACCTGTACATATCGCACATCGTCTCGCTCCCCGCCTTGCAGTAATGGCAGGAATGGCAGGGTACGTGATGGTGAGGGAAGACACGGTCTCCTTCGCGAAACCCTGCCACCCCTTCGCCCACAGCCGCGATTGTCCCAACCGCCTCGTGCCCTAGGACCGGCATGGCCGCGGTGTATTCCCCGCGGATCTTTTCGATGTCCGTCCCGCACAAGCCGCAAGCTTCCAATTTTACAACCAATCCGCCAGGGCCCGGGATTGGGGTATCAACTTCCTTCAGCTCTGCCTTTGGAAGCCCGGTTGAGGCATCCTTAGCAAGTAAGACTGCCTTCATTATTCTCGTAAGCCAACCAAGACTTCGCTCATATAAGCGACACCGGGCCCCAAACTTCTTAACCGAACATCTGAGGCCGATTCATGTTCGTCACTTGGTCAATTGTGAGACGTGCGGAAAGGAATTCGCGACAGAGGCGGCCCTAGCACAGCACCTCAAAGACAAGCACGGGCTCTCAGGACCTCAGAACGTTGTGAAGCCTTCTGAGTCCAAAGAACGACGTCGAGAAACCCGGACGAAGCCGAGAAGCCTTCGGAAGCGGAACAGGCATCCAGTCGCGATTGGACTTGTAGCCGTTGCTGTCGTGGTGGGACTCGGGCTCTACCTGGTGGTAGCGCCATCCTTCACTTCCCCCCCGTTTGCTTGCATCGCAGCTCAGAATTACTACATCCACATTCACCCTTACATCCAGATCTGGGTAGACGGAAAGAACGTGACGATACCAGGTAACATCGGCATCACCCTGAGTGGGGGCTGCCTCGAGCCTATACACACCCACGACGCGTCAGGCATCCTCCACATCGAGCTCTCTCAGGCCGAAGCAAACAAGACCTGGACCCTTGGCGACTTCTTCTCGATTTGGAACTACACTTGCAGTTTGCAGCCTGCCCAGTGCCCCACCGTGAACGGAACCGCTCGGCCGGTAGTCTTCGACCAAACGAATATTTTGGGGTTCACAGCCGATACGAGTCACAAAGTGACCTTGCTGGTCGATGGTGTGCAATCGAGCGCGGGAGCCTCTCTGAACCTCGAGCAGTACGACTATTGCTCCGCCGCCATCTCAAACACGCCACCATGCAGTCCGACCGCAGGAGGACCTCCATCGTGGAAGTGTTCGTCGACCGGGCAATGCGGAGTGTATCCATACACCACCGGGAATAAGATAATCATCGAGTTCACGACGGCGTAACAAGTCCTAACTTAATATCCCAGAGATTCTGCTAACAAATCTGAGACTGATAGTGCATGGGGCTTCCTGAAAAGATCAAGAAGATTGAGGATGACATCCACAAGACTCAGGTCAACAAGAAGACCGAGCATCATATCGGCCTGCTAAGGGCCAAACTGTCAAAACTCAAGGCCGATATGGAAGAGCAGCACTCCCGAAGAACAGGTTCGCGCGTCGGCTACGACGTAAAGAAGTCAGGGGACGCAACCGTGGTCCTCATAGGGCTCCCGAGCGTCGGCAAGTCCACCCTACTCAACAGACTGACAAACGCGAAGTCCAAGGTGGCGTCATACCAGTTCACCACGCTGGAGGTCGTCCCGGGGGTGATGGAGCACAATGGGGCACGGATTCAGGTCCTCGACCTGCCTGGGATAATCAAGGGCGCCTCTTCAGGGAAAGGGCTCGGTAGGAGAGTGTTGGCAGTAGCAAGAAACGCTGACCTCATCCTCTTCATTGTGGACGTTTTCCAGCCCGAGGCGCGAGAGGTCCTTGAACGGGAGCTTCGAACGACGGGGTTAAGGGTCGACGAGATCCATCCGAACGTCGTCATCGAAAAATCGGATACCGGGGGAATCAGTGTCACGTCCCAGGTCAAGCTGACAAAGGTCTCCGAGGCCCTCGTCAAGGACATACTCCGGATCTACGATGTCAACGGGGCGAGGGTAGTGATACGGCAGGACATCGACGACCAGCAGCTGGTGGATGTCTTGTCAGGGAACAGAATCTACGTCCCCTCCCTGACTGCCATGAACAAGATTGACCTCGTCAACACAGGCTTCACCACCGAGCTGACGAGAAAGCTCCCCTACAAGTTCGTACCCATCTCAGCAGAGGCGGGAGTAAACATTGAGGCGCTGAGAAAGGAAATCTACGACAAGCTTGATTTCGTCAGGATATTCATGCGGCGGAGGACGGGGGAAACCGACTTCGAGGTGCCCATGATAGTAAAGGGTGGGGCGACAATCGCCGAGGTCTGCGACATGGTACACAGGGGGATGAGGGACGAGTTCAGGTACGCCCAGGTCTGGGGAAAAAGCGTCAAGTTCGGGGGTCAGAGGGTGGGTATTACCCATCGATTGATGGACCAGGACGTCTTGACCATCATTACCAGGTAGGTGCGCCGGGGGCGGGGCGGCCCTTCAATGAACCGGTTCCCTCTTGAGACGTTGAAGGTTTTGGGCCAAATTGATAGAAAATCGCTAAGGCTTTTATACCCGAAACCGGCAAAATGGCCGTAAATTGGCCATCTCAGGGGATATTGCCCTCATCCGGGACGTGCTTCAGTTCATAGGGGTTTTCGTGTCGTTTTCGATAGCATACGTCTCGTTCAGAGGGGTAAGACAGACGGAGAGCTCTGCCTTGCTGAGGCTGGCGACTGCATTCTTCTTCCTCGGCTTCGGATTCCTTGCCGAGGGGGTGGTTGGACTCAGCCAGATTGCCCCGGTTCTCCCCATTTCAGCCACAACCATCGTCGTTGGGGGCCTTCTGTTGGAGACCACGGGCTACTTCTTCTTGGCGTTTTCGCATGTCGTTGACGTAATGCTCTCAAAGAAGATGGGCGCGGCTCTTCTGGTTCTCCCAGTCATTTCTTTCTCCACGGGGCAACTCTCGGACGTTCTTAGTATATTGTCATTCTACTTCGTCTTATACGGAGTTGTGGAAACCGTCTACTCTTATGCGCGAACCAGGAAACCGGACACACTCCTGATCGCCGTGGGGTTGTCCTTGATTGGAATGGGGACCTTCATCCAATGGTTATCACTATTGTACCTGCAAGTTGACGTTCTTTCACTATTGGAGGTAATACTCCAAGAAATGGGTTTGTTGATACTGTTCACCCCAGTGTTGAGGTTTGCACTCGGAGGAGTGAGGTTAGATGGCCCAGTATAGGACCCAGGTCAGGATAATCGCTGACGTGCTCAGCACGGCCAGAGACATGAACACTGAAGGCAATGGGGTCGGGGTCACGACGCTCCTCAGAAAGGGGAACATGTCATACACCAGGATGACCAAGCTACTGTCCGAACTTGTCGGCTCGGGCCTGCTGTTGGAGCTAAACGGGGAGAAGATATCGAAATACATGATATCTCCAAAGGGAGTCCAGTTCCTCCTCGCCTACGGTTCCTTCGAGGACTTCGCCACATCCTTCGGTCTCCGACTCTAGTCTTCGAAAAAAGACTCGGTTTCGGGAGTTAGTTTATACTGCATGTATCCCGTCCCGTTGCCATGATAGGTATCGCCGGGGCAGGGAAGATCGGGGCTCAATCGGCTCTTGAGATCGCATCGATGGGGCTGGACGACATCGCCCTGGTGGACATCGTCCCTGGTTTAGCCGAAGGAGAAGCTCTAGACATCAGTCATCGGTTGTCCGACGCAGGAATCGATGTAGACGTCACAGGCTCAGAGGATTTTTCGATGCTCAAGGGCGCCGACCTTGTGATTCTAGCTGCTGGCCTTGGGCGAAAGCCGGGGATGACCAGGATGGACCTGCTCTCAAAGAACGCAGGGATCATCGCCTCCGTTACCAAAGAGGTGGTGAAATATGCTCCGGACTCAGTTCTTCTCATGATGACGAACCCAATGGATGCGATGACCTACATCTCATTCAAGACTTCGGGTTTCCCAAGGGAGAGGGTCGTCGGCCAGGGAGGCCTTCTGGATAACTCGAGGTTCAAGTATGTCCTGGCGAAGAAACTCGGAGTATCTCGCGGTTCGATTACCTCATTGGTGTTGGGCGAGCACGGAGAGAACATGATACCTCTGGCCAGCCACACTTACATAAGCGGGGTCCCACTGACGTCTCTCCTGAACGAAGTGGAAATCCAGCAGGCCATCGACGACACCAGGAAGGTCGCAGCCGATGTGATATCGAAAAAGGGGGCAACGGTCTTCGCTCCCGGGCGGGTGGTGGCAAGGATGGCAAAGGCGATAATCGACGACACAAAGGAAGTTCTTCCTGCTTCGGCCTACCTAGAGGGTGAGTACGGGTTGAGCGGGATCTGCATCGGAGTCCCCCTAAGGCTCGGGAAAGGCGGGATTGAGAAGATCTACGAACTCAAGCTCTCAGACAAAGAGCGCGACTGGTTCAACAAGGGTGCCGACACATTGAGAGAAGCAATCTCGAGCCTTACCTTCTAGACCAACAAGACTAAAGAACTGACGTCGGCGGCCGGCAAATCTGTTTGCTGATAGTAGTGTTGCTCAAGGGCGTCCCCGCTCGGACGACCCAGGCACTCCAGATCGGAGGGGTGTTGAACCGCGAGGCCATGGATCTCGTCCTCAACCCCCACGACCTCAAGGCAATCGAGGCCGCTGATTTCGTAAAGCGAAGGGTCGGGGGAAAGTCGGTCGCCATAACAATGGGACCAGAGGCGAAACTTATACCCCTGATGAAGCCTCTGTACGATTCCGAAGTGCTGGGGATCGACGAAGAGTACGTCCTTAGCGACCGGAGGATGGCGGGGTCCGACACTCTTGCCACCTCATACGCCCTTTCCCTAGGAGTGAAGAAAGTGGTCGAGAAACACGTCAATCCGATGGAGGAGATGGTGGAGGCGATTAAGAAGTCTGGGTATTCCGAGGCCGTGAAGGCCAAGGCGGAGGAGCTCTACAGGGCGAACATGCTCCCCAACCGGATCTTTTCCGAACTCCCCTCGATCCATGACAGCATTGTGCAGAGGTTCCTCGGGGGCGAAATTACAGCTGAAGCCGCCATCGAAAAGATAAGGGCGGAGATGGAAAAAATATCAAGGTTCATAGTAGTGGCAGGCATCAAGACTACAGACGGGGAGACGGGGAGTGTAGGCCCTCAGGTCGCCGAGGGAGTCTCCGAGCTCCTGGGGAAGGTCGTCCCACATTCCACCTACGTCGAGGACTTCGACGTTGAGTCCTCCGCTGTTACATCGCAAAGAATGATTGGTTACCTGTCGCAGAAACTCGAGATGAAACTCCCTTGCGTACTCACCGTTTCCCCGGAGTACCGACCTAGAGAACCATTGGCCTCCGCTCAGCCAGAAGTCCGCTACAACAGTTATCGGGGCAAGGTCCTCCAGGCATTCAAGTGGACGGCCGTCGACCTGGGGGCCGACCCGAAGAGGCTTGGGCTGACTGGCTCTCCGACAATAGTAGGGGCTGGGATTGATGTAGGGAAACCACCTGTCCAGAAGACGGTTGGGTCGAGCCTCATTTTCCTTTCCGATTATGGACCTTCTGAGTACGAGGGCAAGAAGTATGGGCCCTTCTCCAGGGGGGACCTTACGGTCGGGCTCCCTGACCCTCTCTTGTCTAAACTCCGTTCTCAGGGGATCGTGGTCGTTTTCGGCTACGATGTCTTGGCGAGGGAGCTCTTCGCATGACCGACGAGGCGGTCGATGTCTGGGTTTATTTGCAGCATGGCAAGGCGGGCCTGACCAAAGATTCTCTGGAGCTGTTGGCCGCTGGAAGGAAGGTCGCCGACAAGCTCGGCCAGAGGGTGGTAGGGATTATTCTGGGGCACAAAATAGAGGAGCTTGCGGAGAAGGCTGTCCATCATGGTGCCGATGGCGTCCTTCTGGTGGACGAGCTCGCCTTCGAGACTTACTTTAACCTCGAGTACATAGACGCTGTGTATTCTCTAGTCGCAGCGAGGAAGCCCTACGTATTTCTCTTCTCAGCCAACGAAGTGGGGAAGGACTTGGCGGCGAGGATCGCCTATAGGGTCCCGACTGGCCTTGCCACTGACACTGTGCAGCTCGAAGTCGAGGACTGGTCTAACCCGGTCCTGGGTCAATTCAAGAACCTGCTCATTCAGGTGAGACCTGACTTTGGGACTCGACTGGCGAAGATTTACACTCCAAGGCACAGGCCTCAAATGGCAACGGTAAGGCCCGGGAGTTTTCTTCCGCTCCCAGAAGACCTTGGACGGAAGGGTAAGGTGGAGAAGGTAGAAATCAAAGAAGGCAGCTATCCTGCCAAGGTTACCGAGGTCGTCGAGCTCCCCTCTCCGGTCCCAGACCTGGCGGGTGCCGATGTCGTCATCAGCCTAGGACTGGGGATTCTGAGGGACCGCACAGGAAGGCCCAGGGACCCTCGCGAGGCCTACCAGTACGCGGAGAAGCTCAAAGCTGCCGTCGAAGACAGGTACCATCTAAGGGCTGAGATCGGGGCGACAAGGGCTCTCATCTACGCCGACGTGAAAGCGTTGGAGGGCCTGATAAGCGAGGAAAACCAGGTAGGCCAGACCGGGACGACCGTAAGGCCGAGAGTGTATTTCGCCATCGGCATCAGCGGGGCCCTTCAACATCGGGTCGGGATGCAGAATTCGTCCAAGATCGTTGCCATAAACACCGACCCTCAAGCCCCGATTTTCAAGATCGCACATTATCCGATTGTCGGTGACCTATACGAGGAGCTTCCGAAACTCGTCAGCGCGATTGGGGGAGACGGGCGTGCAAACTGAGTTCGACGTCATCGTAGTCGGCGCCGGCCCCGCGGGTTCAGCCGCTTCTCTGGCCCTCGCCAGGAAAGGGGTCAACGTGCTCATGGTCGAAAAGGCTCGGGTCCCGGGCGAGAGGAACATGACCGGGGGGATAATCTATGGCGATTTCCCGGGCGTACCTGGGCTCCTCAGCCTGGTCCCCGACTTCGAATCCAATGCTCCGCTGGAACGCAGGATACTTTCCCACGAGGTCGTATTTCTTGACCAGCCTAACATTGCGAAGGGGAGCAGTAGGTACTACCGTCTTTCGAAGACTTCGCTCCCGGCTAAGCTTGGGCTCGTCGAGCTGGGTTTCGAGTCGGGCCATGATTTCTCAGTACTTCGGCGCCCGTTCGACAGGTGGTTCGCCAACCTTGCTGTCCAGGCCGGCGCGATGCTTTCAACTGAGACCACGGTCGAGGGGCTGCTGAAGGAAGGCGGGGACGTCGTCGGAGTCAGGACTACCAAGGAGGAACTCAGAGCCAAGCTCGTCATCGATTCGTCGGGGGTGACCTCGAATCTAGTGGAAGAAGCTGGGCTCAGGGAAAAGCTCACTCCACGTCAGTTATACCATGGAGTGAAGCGCGTCTACAAACTTTCCCCGGAAGCCATAGAGGAGAGATTCAGGGTAAAGCAAGGGGACGGGAGGGCCCTCTTCTTCCTGGGTAACTTCATGCACGGGATAGGTGGAGGGGCGTTCGTCTACACCAATAGAGACACTCTTTCTGTCGGGCTCGTCGTCTCTCTTGATTCTCTCGTCAGGAAGACTACCGAACGTTTCGACGAAGTAGGAAAGGTGGTCGACGTCCTTGACGAGTTTGAGGCCCATCCTATGGTGGAAGAGATTCTCGACGGAGCTCAGGCCGTCGAGTACTCTGCCCACAACATACCCAAGGGGTACAAGTCGCTGCTGAAGACTCCCTGCGCTGACGGCTATCTGGCCACAGGAGATGCCCTTGGCGCCTTCGTCAAGATCGGCCCGATGATCGACGGGATTCGTCGCGCGATCACCTCGGGGATAATGGCTGCCTCCGCATACCTGCAGGCGAGCACATCGGGCTCGTTCAAGGCCAAGAACCTTTCAAGGTACAGGGACCTGCTGAACTCCATCTACGAGGACGTCAACAGGTCGGGGAGGGACAGCTTCCTGTCGGAGAGCGCGTTCGCATACCAGACCCTTCCCCGGCTCCTTTTTGGCACGCGGATATTGTCGAGCGTGTACAGATTCGAGCCCAAAGCCAGGAAGGGCGCCCCGGGCGATGCAATCGCGCGTGTGCAGGAGGGGACCAGCCTGCTCACCTATGACGAGGACGAGGCTTATTCTCATATCAAGGTCGACACTGCTTTGGCGTCGAAGTCTCTCACGAAGCCCTGGGTCCCGACCTGCCCGACTAACTGCTACTCCCTCTACACCCCGAAAGGGGTCTTTGCATCTTTCAAGGACCTGTACGCTCACAACCTGGCTCTCAGTGCACCGGGCGGACGTGTAAACACAGGGAAGGCGTTCTCCCAGACCCTGGATGACATCGCGTCAGGAGAACTCCGATTCGACCACGTCCCCTGCGTCGCATGCGGCACATGCGGGGCCATCGGCCCCTCCGAAATGGTGACGTTCAATCATGAAAGGAATGGTCACGGGGTCAGATACAGATACGGCTAGGTATTCTTTGACCATGAAGACCAATTAACTCGGTAGACTGATGTCAGGCGAGGCGACAAGAAGTTGGATGCACCTTGGGTTTCATTGGCCAAAATAGAAGAAGCACGGGAAAGAATCTCGGGCATTGTCGTGAGGACTCCGCTTGTCCCGGCTTCGCGTTTCGAAGACGACGGCGTTTATCTTAAGATGGAATGCCTTCAGCCGACCGGGAGCTTCAAGGTCAGGGGTGCCTGGAACAGAGTCAGCACATCGACGGATGAGGAACGCAGGCGTGGGTTCGTCACAGTCTCTGCCGGAAACCATGGGCAGGCCCTCGCCTG
This sequence comes from Nitrososphaerota archaeon, assembly GCA_027886975.1. Taxonomy (GTDB): domain Archaea; phylum Thermoproteota; class Nitrososphaeria; order Nitrososphaerales; family Gagatemarchaeaceae; genus UBA183. The sequence goes on along the minus strand of JAPCJK010000019.1, from coordinate 11,860 downwards.
GGCTGCCAAGAGAGTCGGCTCGAGTTGCACGGTCTACGTCCCGGAGGATGCGGTCGAGCGGAAGGTCGAGTCCATCAAGTCGATGGGGGCCACCACAATCAGGCGTCCACATCAGGAGATCATGGAATCGATGAGCGATGACAGGATGACCAAGCTCGGGATGACCTTCGTACACCCTTTCGCTGACCCCAAGGTTGTAGCGGGCCAGGGGACGATAGGCTTGGAGATTCTCGAAGACAAGCCGCGGGTGAGAACCGTTGTCGTCCCGGTGGGTGGCGGTGGACTGGTGAACGGCATCGCCCAGGCCATAAAGGCGAAGAGGCCTGAAGTGGAATTCTATGGGGTCCAGGCAGAGGGTGCAGCACCCCTGCCGATGTCTCTCCGCTCGGGGGTCGCGGAGGACTTCGGGGACACTAAGACGATCGCGGATGGCATTGGAGCTACAAGAGTCTACGACTACATGCTGCCCCTGTTCAAGAAGAACCTGAAAGGCGCATTCACAGTGAGCGATGAAGAATTGAAGCTCACGATGGGGAGGCTTGCGAATGAGTCTCACGTCGTCGTCGAACCCGCGGGGGCCGCCGCACTCGCCGGAGCCCTGAAGCATAGGAAAGAACTCGAAGAACCCATCGTCTGCGTGGTGAGCGGGGGGAACGTCGACCCGAAGTTGCTGCGCGAGGTCTTGGAGGCAGGGGAACGCAAGGGGACGCTCTAGGGTGAAGGTTCTCTTCGTCGGGGCCGGGGAAGTGGAGTCGCTGCTTCCGATGGCGGATTGCATCGGGGTCATGGAGAGGACCCTCAGACAGATGGCCCGGGGTGAGGCCACTTTTCCTCCTCGTTCCGTCATGTCCCTCCCCAGGGGAATCGGGGTCCTAGGCCTCATGCCAGGGAGCGTCGGTGCGGATGAGCTGATGGGTCTGAAAGCGGTGAGCGTATTCCCCTCCAACGAAGGGACGCCCTATGAATCACACCAGGGGGTTGTTCTCGTGTTCGAGACCCGGCACGGTTCCCTGCGAGGTGTTGTAGATGCAGGTTCAATCACTAAAATACGGACTGCAGCCGTCAGCGGAGTCGCGACCAATGTCCTGGCGAGAAAGGACGTCCGAGAGCTCGCGATTCTTGGTTCGGGGACCCAAGCGATAAGTCACCTGGATGCCATGCTAGCAGTCCGACCTTTTCTCCAGAAGGTACGGGTCCAATCACGGAATCCCGCGAACGCGAAGTCATTTGCCCTTACAGAGTCTTCCATCCGCAACCTAGAGATCCAAGCCGTCAGTGAAGCCAAGGAAGCTGTGAAAGGTGCGGACATAGTCTGCACAACGACTGCTTCAAAGACGCCGGTCCTCAGCGGGTCTTGGCTGGACCCCGGCACCCATGTCAATGCCGTGGGGGCCTCTCGGCAGCCGTCGAGGGAACTTGACACGGAAGCGGTCGCCCGGAGCCGCTTTTACGTCGACAGCAGGCAGTCAGCTTTCCTCGAATCGTCCGACTTCCTTGTGCCAAAGTCGGAAGGTGCCGTCAATGACGGGCATATCCTTGGCGAAATCGGGGAGGTTCTGGAGGGGAAGGTCGCGGGTCGTTTGGAGCCTGATGACATCACTGTCTTCAAGTCGCTCGGGCTTGCTATCGAAGACTTGGCCGCCGCCCAAAGCGTCCTTTCAAAGGCGTCCTCCACCGGCGCGGGGACCTGGCTAGACTTCGGCTCAGAGAGACGGCTTGCGACCTAGCATAAGCACCAACCACATTCCACACGCGTCTGACTTGTTGGTTCGGTCTAAGACTCAAATAAGAAGAGTCGTAGGCGGGGCACGCAAGATTCTTTGTCCCATCAGTACCTCGACAGACTCGAGAAGGTTGTCAGTCAGCACGAAGAGTGGCGGCTGAGGGACTGCCTGAACCTGATCCCGGCCGAAAACAGGGGAAGCCCGCAGATGCGGGCGATGCTCTCCTCGGACTTTGGAAACAGATACACGGCCCCGGACAGGTTCTACAGGGGGACTAGGTACTCCGACGAGCTTCTATCCCTGACTGAGGAGCTCGCGAGGAAAGTCTTCAATGCCCGGTACGCCGACGTCCGTCCACTTTCCGGGCACATAGCGAACATGGCTGTCCTTCTCTCACTGACGAAGAAGGGCGACAAGATACTCTCCGTCTCTCCCGACGAGGGAGGATATCCTGGAATAGCCCGCCCTGGCCTTGCGGAACTCTTGGAGCTCGAGAACTTGTTCTTCCCCTACGATCACGAGGCCGTGAATATCGACGCAAAGGAGGCGATCTCACTTGTCAAATCTGCCGAACCCAAGGTCATTCTGTTCGGAGCAAGCCACATTGTATTCCCTCAGCCGGTGAAGGAGGTCGGGAGGCGGGCGTCAGGTACCGTCGCCTTCGATGGGTCTCATGTCCTGGGCCTCATCGCCGGGGGAGAGTTCCAAGACCCCCTCAGAGAAGGCTGTTCTCTCCTTTACGGCTCCACTCACAAGAGCCTCCCAGGACCGCAGGGCGGGATCATACTTTCGAACAACGAGGAGGTCTTCCGGGCGGTGTCGGGCCCTGTGTTCCCAGGGGTCGTCGACAATATCCACCTTAACCGGGTCGCAGCTCTGGCCGTCGCTCTTCTGGAGATGATTCAATTTGGCAAGGCCTATGCGCAGGCTGTCGTCAAGAACTCACAGGCTTTGGCCAAGGCCCTCGTCGCAGAGGGAGTCAGGGTGCGCGGGGCCGCCCAGGGGTACACGAAGTCCCATCAGGTCCTACTCGACTATGACGCGGCCAAGCTGGAGTCCAACGCAGCAAGGCTCGAACAGGCCAACATCATAGCGGACAACGGGGGGCGGTTAGGCACCTCGGAGCTCACCAGGATGGGATACGGGATAGCAGACATGGGGACCGTCGCGGAGCTGATCGCCATGGTCGTCCTCGGGAGGAAGCCCATCGATTTCGTCCAGAAAAGAGTCAAGTCGATGGTCAGGCAGTTCCAGGAGCCCAAGTTCGTCCTTCAGTCTGTTCCGAAGATTCTCGAATAACTACCTGTGGACGATGCCAAGGGATTCGTCCGTCATCTTCATCGACTCTTCTCTCGTGTATCCCCCAGTCAGGGCCCTGATTGCGTCGATGTTCTCAGGGGCGACTATGGCCTCCTGGTGCACCCCCAGGAACATGAAAGCTTCCCCGTCAACCACCGTCACCGAATCTCGCCAGACAATGGCCTCATAGACGTCGTTGCGGTCCCTCCCCATCTCCCTGGCCCAGTCCATTATGTTCGCCGTCGACTTGAACCCAGACTTCCCGTCGACGAGGGTGATCCTCGGCGCCCGCTCTAGGGCCTTGACCACATCGTCCTTTGTTGCCGGCTTCTTCAGCGAGAGTATGATGCTGTGGAGGTGCATGTGAGTGGTAGGGACCTTGTACGCCATCGTAACGATGGGAATATTTGGAAGGACAGACTGGACGTCAGGGCCATGATGAGAAGGAATGGTCGTAGGGTCAAGGACCACCGCGTCGATGGGGCCCTTCTTCACGTCGTCGGGATCGGTAGCCCGCCGTGCGAGCACGGCCCTGGCCCTCGCAACCCCTATCATACCGTCGACAGCGCCGATGGTCCTGCACAGCCCTGTCGTGTTGCAGGAGACAACCCTTAGCATCGTCTTGCCAAGGGCCTCCTCGAAGTTGCACTGGGCAACGAACGAAGTCCCAGTCAGCTCATGGTCCTCACCCCCTTGGAAGATTGCCTTCACCCCCGCGAGCTGATAAGCCGCCTTGTTTGTAGGGCCGTTATCGTCCGGGGCCCCGTCCACGATGACGTCGATCCTCTGGAGGAGGTCGTTGAGGGTTCCCTTCATGGTGTATCCTGATGAGTTGAAGGCCTCAAGACTCTTCAAGTTCAGAGCATAGAGCGGGATTCCCTTCTGGTGAGCTATGGAGTACTTGTAGTGCGGGTTCGCTGCCGTGACTCCGACAAGTTCCATGTCCTTCTGCTTGCGGACTGCGTCAGCAACCCGTCGGCCAACTGTGCCGTAGCCGTTGACGCCCACCCTGATCATGGCTGGCCCCGCGCGATTCCATTCATCTTATAGCGTTAACTCCGCTGGAGCCCCACTTGTCGGCTGCACGCTCTAGGGCGTCGATTAGCGGGAGCCTCTTCCCTGCGAGATACTGGACCAGGGCGCCTCCGGCTGTGCTTATGTGGTCTATCTGGTCGTGGATTCCGTATTTTCGCAGAGCTGTCGACAGGTGCCCGCCGCTGATTATTGTGGTTCCGAGCGAGGAGGCCATGGCCCGAAGTAAGCCCTCCGTCCCATTGCTGAACTCCTCGTACTCGAACGCTCCCGGGGGCCCGCTCATGAACACTGTCCCTGCCCCTTTGATGAAACGTGAATATCGTTCGACGGTCTTCGCCCCGATGTCCATGACCTTGGCCTGGCCTAGTATGGCCAAAGGTTCTACCTCCTTCCTTTTGCCATCGACATCTATGGCAACGTCAATGGGAAGCCCGAACCTCTCAGGGTCGTCATCCATGAGCTGCCTCGCTTTGATGGTGAACTTCTGTTCCCCCTCGATCCCTATTTCGCCTCTCAACTTCCCTGCAGCCTTCAAGAAAACTAGTCCGACGACGCCGCTGAGGAGCACCTTGTCGGCCCTTTTGTTCGCGATCAGGGCGTCAATGGCTTCGAGTCTGTCGCTGACCTTGGCTCCGCCCAGCACGGTTACGTAGGGTCCTTTCTCCACAGCTACTATTCTGTCGAGCATTCTGAGCTCTCTGCCGACGGTCCTTCCAGCGCTCGTCGGGACCAATCCGGCAAACCCTACGATGGTAGGGGAAGAACGGTGGGCGGTTGAAAACGCATCCAGGACGCAGGCATCAACGTGCGAGACGATCCTTCGTACCAGGAATGTCTTTTCGGCGTCGGCTGGCTTGTATTCATGGTTCTCCTCGGCCGTGAAACGCAAGTTGTCAAGGACGAGGACCCCCCCTACGGCCAACGAGTCAATCTCAGAAAGGGCGTTCGGGCCGAAGACATCAGGGATGAACTGCACGGGGCGCCCGAGGATTTCTTGGAGAATCTTGGCGTGGGCCTCCAGGCTAGTGTAGTCTGAGCGCCCCACCCTTCCCTGGTGTGAGGCGACCACGACCTTCGACTTCGACAGGTCGCGGATGGTCAAAGCGGCCTCTTCCAGCCTTGTCTGCTCCATCAGCTTCCCGGTCTCAGGATGTATGGGAGTGTTAATGTCAACTCTCAGAAAGACACGCTTCCCCTCCAGCTCGACGTCCTCGAGCGTCAGCATTTTGATAGGCATGGGTGCCTTGGGTTCAGGCGAGGCACATCGATTATATGCGTTGCGACAGTTTCGACTAGTTTCTAGCGTTTGCAGGCCGGATTAGGACGGTCCCAATATTGTGAGACGCTTGTGGGATACCCCCAGAAAGCAGATATCCAGCAACTAGACCGCTCCAAACGTTCGCAATGGACGCACCAAAGGCAGGGGCTCCTCCGTCAATCAAGGGTAACACCCTCCGCGTGTATCTTTACCTCCTTCACGCTGGCGAGTCCGAGCTCAGAGACGTCCAAAGGGCCCTTGGGTTCACGACGCCGTCACTGGCTTCATACCATCTCGGAAAGCTCATGAGCGCCGGCTACGTCTCTCAGACCAGCCACGGCCAGTACCTGGTCGTGAAAGACTCTACTTCGGAGATTCTCGAAGGGTATGTGAAGTTGGGTACTCGTGTTGTCCCACAGTTATTCTTCTTCGCCGTGCTGTTCAGCGCACTAGTTGGTTTCTTCGCTTTCATGTCCTTGTTCGCTTCTCAATACGTTCCTCTGTTGGTCGCTGCGTCCCTCGCCCTCGTGGCCGTTCTGTGGTATGAGACCCTTAGAGTCTGGCGGAGGCTGACCACTTGGAAGTGACAAGCCCTCATCGTGAGAGGGGCTTTCAAACCCCTTGAATATTGACCCGGGCCAATGAGCCTGGCATTCAAAAGTCTAGGATTATCCTTCGGTCGGTTGACCCGTTTCTTCTATGTCAGTCGGAAGAAAAACTGCACTATTCTCAGCAGCAGCTGCACTTGTATCAATTGCAATAATCGCTTCCTCATTCCTATACCTAGGACTGCCAAACCTGACTCAAAGCTCGTATCAGGGGCCTCAGTCGGTCCTGGCGATTCAGCTGACCGACCCCCCGCACGTGCCGCCTCAGACAACCTCACTGACCTTGACGTACTCCTCACTTAGTCTTCTGGTGGGCGAGCCGACCGGGACCCCCGGCCAGTTCAACACCAAGACTGTGCCTTTGACTCCGTCAGGAGGCTCTGCGACTCTCGACCTTCTTAAGCTCCAGAGCGTCTCGCAGACGATAGCTACGGCTAGCCTACCAACTGGTTCTGTGCTCTACTCAGTCACCTTCACCGAGACGAGCATGAAGATCGACATCGGCGGAACAGTCTCGGATGTCACCCTCGCCTCGGGCGGGAGCAGCTTCACCGTGACCATAGCGAAGCCGATTGCGCTTTCGGGCACGAGCGTCGCACTCTTGCAGCTCAACCCAGTCGTTGTTAACACCCCCACAGGCTATCAGTTGATACCCTCGGCTGTAGGCGTCGTAAGGGCCTCACATACTGAGGGCGAAGACCAAGTCGGGTCACAACAGCAACTATCCAACAATGACCAAAACGACCTTGACCACGCCAAGGGCAGCTTGGCGTCAAGCATCCTTAGCCTCTCTGCGTCAGCCGTGTCGCCCGATGTCACCATCCTGACCGTCAGAATCAGCAATACCGGCAATGTGCCGGTCAGCCTCAGCGCAATAGGGTTGGCGGGAACCTTCAGCATTGTGGGCAACCCCGTCTGTCAAGACACTGAACCAGAACTGGGGATAGTACACCCGATGATCGTCGGGGACGTTTCGACCACCACGACTTCGACCCAAACTCAGACAAGCACAACGGGTCAGCATTGTGACCTGCCCAACCCCGATGAACAAGTCGTTTTTGTGCCTGTGATACCTGCAGCTTCAAGTACCATAACGACGACTGCATCCTCTTCGACCACAACCACAACAACGACAACCACTTCCCAAACCTGTTCGTCCGGTACCATGAGCCTGGCCAACGGGATCAAGGAAGACAGTCACGGGGGAGGGTTGAATCTAGGTGCGGGTCAGTGCGTGGAGCTCACCTTTACTGGTAAGCTTACGTTCGGGCCATACACGGTCGTTCCACAGACGGGTCCAGGTCAGACCTACACGCTCAATGTCATTGCCTCCAACGGGGCCAACGAGCAGCAGAGCTGTACCATGTCGCAGGGAAAGGACAGCTGCGATAGCCAACACAGCGATAACAAGTAGGATGATCCGCGGAAGACGCGGGTCATATCCTTCCTTTTTTTGATGGAACTTCGTTGTCTATCATTTGCAGGTAAACTTTGTTTATTCGTCTAGAGTGAGTGTTCTCTTCACCTGCAAAAGTAGGGGGAGGCGTGCGAGTGCACGCCATACGTTTTCCTATTTGACTTTGTTAGTTGCCGTTCTCGGCGAGTGCTTGTATGAAGGCCGCGACGTTGGGCGTACCCCAGCCCGTCGCCATGTCATACCCGTTGGACGCGGAGAAGCCGTCAAGGACTAGATGGACAAACACAGGTGATGGGACACCGGGGGGTGGGGGATTCGTGAATTGCAAAAGAGTGCAAGTCTTTCCTGCACAATCGCTATTCTCTCCAGTGGTGATGTCGTGGAATGGGGCGGCCTTCTCAGAATCGTGGTTGCCGCTTCCCTGGTTGGAAACTTGGTTGCCGTTGCCATGAGAACCTTCGCTGCTCGATGCTCCGAGTTCGTAGATCTGTGGGTTGAGGAACCCGACTGGATGCCCGTTGGCTTGGTTGAGGAGGGCAATGATCCCTGCCCAGGCAGGCGAGGCCGCGCTCGTCCCTCCGAAGACGCCCCAGATAGGACCTGGACAAGCTGAACTGATACAAGGATTGTTGATGAACCCTAGGGGCACAAGGAATCCGCCGTGTATTGCTGAGTTGAAGGAGACGTCTGGTGTTGACCTGCCGGTCACTTGGACCGTGTTTCCGAGAAGAGTGGTGACAGATTCGGGGGTGTTTTCTTGGTAGTCAGGTCTGGAATAGAGCACGCTTACCCCTCCTCCAGACGAGGTCCCGAGCCCGAAGCCGTGGGTGAACTCGTTCCATGTACCCTCGCCGCCGTAGCCGACTGGGAAGCAACTGGTTGGCGCGCCTGGTCTGAGAGCTGTGCCGCATCCGTTGGGCCCTCCGTTAATGATTACCAGCCCGGTGTTGCAAGTGGCCTTAGCTGCGCACGACTCCGAGTGAGATGCTAGGGGACCATACTGCCCACCGTAGGGGCTACCCTGTGTGCCTCCGGCCGCTAGGACCAGTGGGCTAGTCGCAGGGAACGAGGGAACAAGCTCGCCCGTCCCGAGGACTCTGGCATTCTCGTTCGCTCCGTCGTCGCCGGACGACGCAATTATGGTCCAGTGTCGTTGAGTGGCAGTTTGGAACACAGCGTTGGGTTGGTCAAGGAGCGTGGGGTCATTGGCGATGCAAGACGTACCCGTTAGGTCAAGGAGCGTGCAGGTAACAAGGTTGTCGGGTTCGCCGAAGCTCTGGGACATCACGCTTCCGCGGTACTGGTGTTGATTCACGACTGCCATCTCGGCAGTGTAGATGCTGGAATCGAAGCAGTCGTTTGATACGACCAGAACGATGTGGGCCTTAGGCGCAAGGCCGTGAGACATTGTAACGTCTAGCGTGGTCTCCTCAGCCCAGCCGGTGGCACCGCAGAGGCCTGCATTGGGGGCAGTACCCAGATCGGCTATGGTGTTTACGGGACAGGTGTCCGTCGAGGCGCCCGTCCACGTCGGTCCGCAAAGGACTGTCACCGTCGCTGCAGGGATTCCGAATGCGCTGTCAAATGTGTTCAGGTCGCTTTGGATGGTCGGACTTCCGAACGCGTCGACTATTACGATGGTCTGTCCCTTCCCGGTGAGACCATCCTCCCCGGATGTGGACGGGAAGTTGTAGGCCGTCTTAAGGAATGACGGCGTGTAGCAAAGAATTGTGCTAGTCTTGCCGCTCTGGCAGAACGGAAGCCCACCGACTAGGGATTGCGTGGTTACAGATGGATCAAGTAGACTGACTTGAGAATGGACGCTGACTGTGTGGAGCACTCTCGAAGAAGATTGGAGCGGGGAAGGAGCGGCGAAAGCAGGGGATGCAAACATTGATGCTAGCAGGAATGCACTCAAAATAGGAATTAGTCTGAATCTCGAAGAAGAGAGATTCACTATTTTCGTTCCCAAACAGCGCCCGAGCGTTATAAAAACCCTAGGACGTATGAAATGATGACGATTCGATTGTTAAGACAAGGGCCCTGATACGGTGTAAATCATCCAAACTTACCTTAACACTCACTGATTTTGGAAAATCAACCTGCTCCAGTGATGAAGCTTGCAATTCCGCTAAGAATGGCCAAGATTCCCAATGAGACAGTCAGCATGGCAATCCTGCGGCTTCCTGCTACTCTGAGGAGTAGCCTGATGAATACGATCCCGATGGCTATGGACACCAGGATTGCGATTAGAATCACAGGAATACCTACGATTGAGACAACCGCGCCTAATTGCAAGTTGGAGAAGAGTACAGTTACCCCTGCTGCACCCACAGAAGCCGGAATCAATGCGAGGAAGGAGAGCTTGAACGAATCTTCGGGATTGATACCGAGCAGGAGCATGGTGGACACGGTGGCCCCGGACCGACTTACGCCGGGGAGAGCCGCGATTCCTTGAACAATCCCCAGAAGAACGAGCTCCCGCGTCCTCAGGTCCTTGAGCCCTTTCCTGGGAGTGAATCTGCCTTTCGCAAAGCCGATAATGATTCCATCTCCCATCAGGATACTCCCGAGAGCTATCATTGGGAGACCTAGGACTGGTCCGGACACTGTCTCAGAGACGGACTTGTAGATCACCACTCCAACTATCGCAGTAAAGGCTGTCACTACTACGAGGAACTTCAAGAGTCGGCGTCCCTCTTCGTCGCCTTTACCGACGAGTGCCCTGAGGACTCCCCAGACCTCTCTTCTGAAGTAGTAGGTTGCTGCGATAAAAGTCCCAGCCTCAAGGAAGAGCCCGAAGGCGTAGGCCTCGCTGAAGCTCAAACCGAAAAGGTAGGTAGAGGCAATTATGATCTGAGTCTTACTACTAATTGGGAGCCATTCGCTGACTCCTTGGATAATTCCGAGGACGATCCCGAGAAGCCAGTTGGACAAAACTGCGAATCGGGCCCCTGATTACGAGATTAAAGGATTCGTTTCAAAGATTGAAGAAACCGCAGACCAGCCGAGCGAGAGGGCTTGGTATCCTTAAAGAGACGGCCATGAATGCCGGCTAAGACTCTCGGTGCAGAACGCTACGGTTACCAACATTTTCTGGGGGCTGTTCCTTCTCTGGTTCGGCGTGGTCGCGGCATACATGAGAGGCGACTTCGGGACGACGATCAATTCTCCCGTTTTTGCAATAGGTACCGGAGTTCTTCTGCTTTGGCTGAACCTCGTGAGGTCGCTACTGAGATTAAGGTTGAGCATCATGACGATAGGCCTCGGGGCCCTCGTGACGGGTGCGAATATCATCGTGCTATGGCTCAATTTCACGATCCCATTTCTCCCGGAGTTGTTGATGATTGCGGGTTTAGCCCTTGTCATAGGGGCGTTTAGGACTAGGAACTTTCAGACTTTCTGATTGGGGGTTGCGGCAATTCAGAAGCCATGGGGGAAGCCATGAGATCTTACGTGAACGTTGTAGAGTTCCTGGTACGGAGTTACGAAGAAGCAGAAAGGGCATTGCAATAGATTGCCTGGAAGTTGCGCTTTCTTCCTACTTCGACCTCTTGACAGGGGGTCCGGCGAGTGTACAATCAGAAAATCACCGTCGCGCTCAACCGCGTAGTGCCGAGCATCTTTGCGCCTTGACACGAAGTGTCGGGCGATGGCCTCGACTTCGACTGGTTCGGTCTTGTCTGTCTTCAAGGGGTCAATCACTATTTTGGAATCCTGAATTAGGGCGAGCGCTTTTCCTCGCAAACCGTCCGAGATGGCAGCCGCGAGGGCTAGCTGCTCATCAAGTGTGAGCTCGTGGCAATCAATTGTTATCATGCTATTACAATGGCTCGTCTCGTGGTTGAGGCAGCCATGATAGGCAACTAGTCTATTCTTGGCTCGTTTATTAGCACGCTCGCATGGACAGTTCATTGAGACGAAAATCATTGATCAAAGTAGACGGCCTCACCAAAGTCTTCTCAAAGAAAGATGGACCCGCCATCGACTCTGTCTCCTTCGAAGTCGCTGACGGCGAGATTGTCGGCTTCGTAGGTCTTAACGGGGCGGGGAAAACCACCACCATAAGGGTCGCCGCAGGGGTCTCTCTTCCCACCGCCGGATCCGTGTCAATCGATGGCCACGATTTAGTCTCCGATAAGGTGGAGGCTTCCAAGCGAGTTGGTTGGGTCCCTGAGATACCCAACTTCGAGCCGAACTCTTCAGGCATTTCATTGATGGAGTATTTTGCTGGTTTCTACGGGGTGCCGCCAGCTCTGGCCAAGTCCCGTTCGATGGATCTCCTAGGCTCTGTAGGCCTTCAAGGTAACGAAACGAAGAAGCTCAGGGCGTATTCCCAGGGGATGAAAAAGCGTTTCTCCTTGGCTGCCTCGATGCTAAGCGAGCCAAAGAACTACCTCTTCGACGAGGTGCTGAACGGTCTTGATCCCGAGGGGATAAGGTACTTCAGGCGTCTGATGATAGAACAGAAGGCGAAGGGAGCCGCTGTCCTGCTGTCGTCTCACATCCTCGTCGAGGT